>OMOE01000027.1:0-19442 GCA_900290365.1 Syntrophobacter sp. SbD1
TGATACTACATCAAACTCGACAAAATTGCACTTGTATTAGTGATTTTTTCAGCAACCTGCTAAAGTCCGCACCGTTGAGTTTTGCACGGATAAAGTCTCCCCCAATCATTTGACATTCACGAGCTTTCACATCGGACAAATCGCTTTCGCTGAGGTCGGCAGCGACGGCGTATGTTTTATACAGATCAGCATTTTTTAAGTTCGTTCCAATAAAAGTTGCATCTTTCATTTGAGTTTTTGAAAGGTCAGCTCCTTCCAAATTGGATTTATCCACGTTAGCCTTATCAAGGTTAGCTTGTTTCAGTTGCACACCAGGGGCTTCAGCACCAGTCATGTCAGCACTACTAAGATCTGTTTTGTACATGTTGGCGTGAGTTAGGTTAGTTTCTTCTAAGTTGCTGTCAGTCAAATCGCTTCCGCTCAAATCGCTTCTGCTCAAGTTTTTTCCCCGAAAGTTCACACCTCGGAGGTTTTTCCCGCTCAAGTCAAGCCGTTCCCCGCCCTCATGTCCCTCTATCCACAACCGGTGCCTATCCATCAATTTTTTCAAGTCATCCGCGCTCAACCGGAGTTCTTCGGGTTCTCTGATGAGTTCTTTCTTCGTCTTGTCCAGATCGTCCATACAGTCATTGCCTTGGCTGGAGGCAGCCCGTTAAGGTTAGTTGCCCAATTGGCCTCGCTTCAAGAGTAACCACCTTATGTAAATGGCTTGGAATTGACCTCTTGGGTATTTACACCACAATCCCGCTTAATTTTAACAGAGTTAAAGAAAGAAATAATTGGAGAAAAGTATATTTCAGTGTGGCCAATAGGGGTAAAGTCCCTGCATCACCTTCTCTATGCCTTCCAGCATCTCCTTGTGTTTCTTCTCATCTGCCAGCAGAGTCTTTAAAAGAAATTTCTGAATGCCCAGGCTCTTATCTTTGGTCATCTCCATTATGTTCTCGACTTTTTCAACCATCCGGGCCTTCAGTCGAGTATGATTACGCATTAGCCCTATAACTTCATCCACTTCATCGGGACTGAGCGTAAGGGGTTCGTGTTCAAGAGTGTTTACGATAAATTCCTGGAGCCTCTTGTGGAGTCTGGCGTCGTTTTCGATGATGTCCATAACCAAAAAGACAAGGGGATTGCTGCATTTTGCCTTGACTTGCTCTATATATTCCGAGGATTCCTGTTCGAGCAGCCCCCAGTCCCTTATCGTAGATACGATTCTTTGCTGTTGTTCTCTGGTAGCTAACATATCTCTTGCCTCATTCCTTGTTCCGATCTCGCCCTCTTTTCCCGCCCCGATGCAGCGTCCTCAATTATAACCTCCTTTTTCCCTCACACAGGGTGCCAATTAAAAAAGATCGGAGAAACCCGTTTATGAATCCAATAGCGGGTTGCAAATACATCTTAGCTTTAACCTCCCCGAAATCGGCGCTATAGCCGATATCCCAAAACTCTACGCCGCCGTTACGGCAAAGCTTCGTGAAGGAACGATCACGCCTTCCGAAACAGGGACATTAATTGATCTGGCCAAAGCTTTCAGCACGGCCCTTGAAAACGTGGAGTTCGAACAACGTATAAGCGCGCTGGAACGAAATTCAAAAAAATAGAAGGTGTAAGATAACGAAATTGATGGCGAATCGGCTAATCACTGTAAAACGGCTGCCCTTTCACAAAGGGCATTGTAATGATATCGATGACTTGCACCTATTTTCTCTGTATTTCCTCTGTATTTTCAGAGAAACCTCCACGTGCGCTGTAGGAATAGAAGGGGCGCACCATCGAGTTTCTTGAAATTTTGTCAAGATTTCTTGCCGCCGCCGAAGGTTTGAGTGGCGAACCCGGCTGGCGGTCCCACCGCTCTGCCTCTTTTTTGTGGAATTCCCGTTGAATGTTTACGGGATTTCCGGAGTGGCACTAATTATATTGTCCCCGGAGATCATCATTATTATGGACGAAGCCGATATGAGGCAACATAAGGATGGGGCCAGCCGGGGGACGGTCGACTCGGCCATGGAGGTCCTGAGTCAAGCAGGCAAGAGAGGTCGATTGTCGCGCCTGCTTCCCTTCATGGGACCGGCTTTTATCGCCAGCGTCGCTTACATCGATCCCGGCAACTTCGCCACAAATATCCAGGGTGGGGCCAAGTTTGGTTATACGCTCCTTTGGGTCATAGTCGCCAGCAACCTGATGGCAATGCTTATCCAGACCCTGTCAGCCAAGCTCGGCATCGCCACGGGACTAAATCTTGCCGAACAGTGCCGCAACCACTTCCCTCGGTCCATCGTCCTCATAATGTGGGGGGTTATGGAGATTGTGGCCATGGCAACCGATCTGGCCGAGTTCATAGGAGCGGCTGTTGGCTTCAACCTGCTATTTGGCATTCCCCTCTGGCTGGCAGGTTTACTGACTGCGGTCTGCGCGTTTTTAATCCTGGGCCTCGAGCGTTATGGCTTTCGTCCAGTCGAGGCTGTAATAACCGCGTTAGTCGGGGTCGTATCGGTCAGCTATTTGATTGAAACCGTACTGGATAAGCCAAACTGGGGCAATGTGCTCTACTATTCCGTAGTGCCGCAATTTTCCGGAATGGAAAGCATATTGCTTGCCACGGGCATCGTAGGCGCAACGGTCATGCCCCATGCGATCTACCTGCATTCCGCGCTCACCCAGGGCCGCATTGTGGTCAAGGAGCCAGGTCAACTGCATCGGCTGTTCCGCTATGAGATCGTGGACGTGATCGTCGCCATGGGGATTGCCAGTTTGATCAACATGGCGATGCTGATCATGGCTGCCGCAACCTTTTTCCAAAACGGTCTAACCGAGGTGGGAACCCTCGAGACGGCGCACCAAACCCTGCAACCATTGCTGGGCAGAGCGTCAAGCTGGATCTTCGGTATTTCCCTTCTGGCTTCCGGCCTTTCCTCCTCGGCAGTAGGGACAATGGCCGGCCAGATCATCATGCAGGGATTTCTGCGCCTGCGAATCCCGGTGTGGATACGCCGTCTGGTCACTATCATTCCATCCATGGCCGTAATCATGATAGGTCTGGATGCGACCCGCACGCTGGTAATCAGCCAGGTGGTGCTCAGTTTCGGTCTGCCGTTCGCGATTATTCCGCTGATCATATTCACACGAGACAAAGCCCTGATGGGAGTATTGGTCAATCGCCCGGCCACCACGGCCCTGATGTGCATTGTGGCGGCCCTGATTTTAGCTTTAAACGTGTACCTGATATATCAGGTATTTGTAACGGGGTAGGAAATGTTCAAACACCTGTTAGTTCCCCTGGATGGATCGCACCTTGCGGAGGCGGCTCTGCCGGCAGTCCTTTTTATGGCAGGGACCTCGGGAGCCAGGGTTACCCTGTTCCATGCCATCGAGCAGGGCGCGCCGCAGGAAATTCATGGTGAACGGCACCTGACCAAAGCAGAGGAAGCCGAAAGATATCTAGGTGATGTGGCCGCACGTACTTTTCCGTCTGAAATGAAGGTGGAAAGGCATGTTCACGGCCCTTCCGTTGAAAACGTAGCTCAAAGTATTTCGGGACATGCCGGGGAATTGGGATGTGACTTGATCGTGATGTGCACTCATGGCCGTGGAGGCCTGCGCGGCTTTATTTTTGGCAGAATCGCCCAGCAGGTCGCCGCGCTTGGGACAACGCCCATCCTGCTCATTCCTCCGGTCGCAACCGGTGTTGGCGGCGGATTTTCATGCAAGAGGATACTGACGCCACTGGACGGCAACCCCGAGCACGAATTGGGGTTGAAGATTGCAACCAGCCTGGCAAAGATCTGCGAGGCCGAGTTGTTTTTGATTATGGCGGTTCACACATTCAGCACCCTGTCGGGTGAGGAGGCTGCCACGGCAAAGATACTGCCCGGTGCAACGCAGGCTTTGCTGGACCTGGCCGAGCAGGATGCAAAAGCCTACCTTCGCCGGCAATTAACCGCATTACATGCCGGTGGTTTTACGGCAGCAGCCGAAGTTGGCCGGGGCGATCCCGCAACAGTTATTATCGACACCGCCGAGCAGACCAAGGCTGACCTGATTGTCCTGGCAACTCACGGAAAAACGGGAATGGATGCGTTCTGGTCAGGGAGCGCCACGCCGAATGTGGCTAGCCGCTCCGCTATTCCACTGCTGCTGGCGCCGGTGGGCCATGTCTGACGGCAATTAGGCGGCAATTAGGAATTAGGAATTAGGAATGGAAAACAAAAATCGATCCTGGGTGTTTGTCTTTAATTCCTAATTCCTAATTCCTAATTATTTAGTGCAGTTATCCACCTGCCAGCCTCCTCCTACTGCCTGGATAAGGAGGACGGCCGAGGTCATACGGCGGCCAAGGATGCCTGCGGCGATCAGGTCGTTGTTGAGAGCTATGGCCTGAGTAGTTATGACATCGAGGGCGCTGGCTGTTCCAACCTTGTAATGATTGATGGTTATCTCAACGTTCTTGTGTGCAGAATCAACCACGACATCCTGTTGCCGGGCCTCATTCTCCAGTATCCGCAGTGCAGCCAGGTTATCCTCGACCTGCTGGAACCCGGTGAGAACGGTCCCACGGTAAGTGGCCACACTCGCGTCATAGGCCGCCCGGGCTTCTTCGACCTGCGCGTGCCTGAGCCCGCCTTCGAATATGGTCTGTTGAAGGGCAGCCGGCCCGAGTGTCCACATGCGGCTCGGCCAGGCAAACCACTGGGCAACGTTGCTTGCCTCGAACCCGCCCGATGCGTTCAGGGTAAGGTTAGGGTAGTAAGCCGCTATGGCCACCCCGATCAGGGCATTGGCCGAGGCGGCCTGTCTTTCGGCGGCGGCGATATCCGGCCTGCGCTCGAGAAGTTCCGAGGGTATGCCGGCCGGTATTTCGGGCGGCGCCAAATCGAGCGGTGTTTCAGGAATGGTCAAATCGGACGGCGCCTTGCCCATCAGCATCGCTATTGCGTGTTCGAGTTGCGCGCGCTGAACGCCAACATCGGTAAGCAGGACCTCTGTGGCGTTGAGCTGAACCTGGGCCGTCTGTATGTCGGACTGAGCGGCCACTCCGGTTGCATACCTGTTCTTCGTAAGGTCCAGAAACTTTCGATAGTTTGCTGCGGTCGTTTCGAGTACCTGTTTCTGGGAATCCAGGGCGCGAAGTTGGAAATAGTCCTGGGCGAGCTGGGCCTGTGCGCTGAGGCGCACTCCTTCGAGGTCGGCGGCACTTGCCTGGGCGCCTGCCTTGCTTGACTCGACCTGCCGGCGAACCTTGCCCCATATGTCGATTTCCCAGGTCACCTGGCCCGAAAAGATGAGGTCGGAAGTGGTGACGGATACTGGCAAGGTTACCCCACGAGATCCGGGGGCGTTGGCGGATGGCATTTGCCGGGCTACGCTGGGCCCGGCGGCAACCGTTGGAAAATATGCCGCGCGTGCGACCTGCACAAGGGCGAGGGCCTCCCTGTACTGTGCTTCAGCCGCTGCCAGGTTCTGGTTCGAGATATTGACCTGCTCTTCGAGCGTATTCAACTGAGTGTCATTGAAAATTGTCCACCATGACCCGCGGGGAATTTGGTCCTGTGGCTCCGCTTTCTTCCAGCCCTCCATTTCTTTGTATGAAGGCGGAGTTTCAGCCTTTGGCCTTAAATAATCCGGTCCCACCGTACATGCAAAAAGGATCGTAAGCAGCAGACAAGCTGCTGCGAGCCTGATAATGTTCATTCGCGTCATGCCCTCACCTATTCATCAGTATTTATTTTCCGTTTTCCACCTGGCTTCCTTCTTAGAAGCCAGAGCCGTAGACGGTCCATGTAGAGATAGATTACCGGGGTGGTAAAAAGCGTTAACATCTGGCTGAAAATCAGCCCGCCTGCAATGGATATTCCCAGCGGCCTCCGCAGTTCGTAGCCTACGCCTGTGCCCAGCGCCAGGGGCAGCGCCCCCAGGAGCGCGGCCATAGTGGTCATCATAATAGGCCGAAATCTGAGCAAAGAGGCCTTATAGATTGCCTCCTCCGGGCCCATGCCTTCATTTCTCTCGGCGTCCAGGGCAAAATCGACAATCATGATACCGTTCTTTTTGACCAGACCGATCAGGAGGATAATGCCGATTACTGCAATCAGGCTGAGATCGGTCCCGGTGATCATCAGGGCTACCAGTGCCCCGACCCCCGCCGATGGAAGAGTTGAGAGTATGGTGATCGGGTGGATGTAGCTTTCATAGAGTATTCCCAGCACCAGGTACACACAAAACAGGGCCGCCAGGATAAGAATAGGTTCATTGGAAAGAGAGGCCTGGAATGCCTGGGCCGTGCCCAGGAAAGTCCCATGGATATTTTCCGGCATTCCCATCTTTGTGGTCGCCTCTTCCAGCGCCTCTACCGCATCCCCGAGCGCCACGCCGGCAACAAGGTTGAACGAGATCGTTATTGCGGGGAACTGCCCGGCATGATTAACGGAGAGTGACGTGGTCTCCGGCATGTATTTGGTGAATGCGCTCAGCGGCACCTCGGCCCCGTTGGCAGAATGAACATAAACGTCGCGCAGGATTTCAGGCCGCTGGCAAAAGCGCGGGGCCAACTCCATCACCACGTGATATTGGTTCAACGGGGTATAGTTAATTGCGACCTGGTCCTGGCCGAAACACCCGTAGAGGGTATTATCCATGAGTTGCGTGGAGATACCAAGACGAGACGCTGTGGAACGGTCGATCGTAATCAAGGCCTGCTGCCCCTTGTTCTGCTGATCGCTGCTTACGTCCACCAACTGGGGCAATTTAAGCGCCTCTTGCAGCACGCGGGGCGCCCACCTGTTGAGGTCCTTCAGATTCTCGCCACGCAGAGTATATTGGTAGGCGGCATTGCTGATCATCCCGCCGATCCGCAGGTCCTGAACCACTTGAAGATATGTGGGCGCGCCCGCTATCTGGGCGAGCTTTTTGCGCAGCCGCCCGATAATCTCAGTCGCTGTTGCCTTGCGCTCCTCAAAAGACTTAAGCGAAATGAACATCCGCGCAGTATTTGCAGTGCTGGCGCCCGCCCCACCCCCCCCGGTAAACGCAGACACATAGTCGACATCGGGATCGGTTCTGATGATGTCGGCAACCTGTGTAAGTTTCGTGGTCATGGCTTGAAAAGAGATATCCTGCGCCGCCTGCACCCGGCCGCTGATGCGTCCGGTGTCCTGGTCGGGAAAAAAGCCCTTGGGAATGTACCAGAACAGCACAACACTGGTCACGAGCGTCAACAGCGTAATGAAGAGCATGATCAGAGAATGCCGGAGCGCCCAGCGCAGACCCTTGTCGTAAGCGTCCCGCATATGGTCGAATAGCCACTCCAAAGCCCTGTAGACAAAGCCGTGAGCGTGGCCGGTCTCCTTCTTGAGAAGGGTTGCGCACATCATCGGGGTCAATGACAGCGAGACGACAAGAGATATGATGATGGCCGCGGAAAGAGTGACCGCAAACTCGCGGAACAAACGACCCACCATTCCGCCCATCAAAAGAATGGGGGTGAATACGGCGACAAGAGAAACGCTCATGGAAATCACCGTGAAGGCAATCTCTCGCGCGCCGCGCAGGGCCGCCTGCATTGGGGGCAGACCCTGTTCCCTGTATCTTGTGATATTTTCGATCACTACGATAGCGTCGTCCACCACAAATCCGGTGGCGACGGTAAGGGCCATGAGAGAAAGATTATCGAGGCTGTAGTCTAAAAGATACATTACCCCGAAGGTGCTGACGAGCGAAACTGGAACGGCGATGCCCGGAATGAGCGTAGCGCGCAGGTTGCGTAAAAAAGCAAAGACGACCAGGATGACGAGTATGCCGGATATGATAAGCGTATGTTCGACATGCTGGAGAGAACCACGGATCGGCGGACTTCTATCGAGAACAACCGCGAGATTAACGCTCTCGGGTAGCAAGGCCGCCAACTGCGGCATCATTTTGCGGACCCGGTCCACTGTCGCGATAATGTTGGCGCCCGGCGACCTGAAAATGACCAGCATCACGGCCGGCTTGCCGTTTACCGAACCCCCCGCCCGCAAATCTTCAACCGAATCTTCTACGGTACCGAGGTCCGACAGACGGACCTGCCCTCCGTTTTGATATCGGACAATCAGCGGGCGGTATTCATCGGCTTTATGCAATTGATCGTTGGTTTGGATTTCCAGGGCCTCAGCCCCATTGGTAAGTTGTCCTTTGGGCCGGCTGACGCTGGTGGTTTTCAGCACGTTTGCCACATCATTGAGGCCGAGCCCATATTTGTTCAACGGTCCGGGGTCCAATTCCACACGAACAGCGGGCAGAGATCCCCCTCCGACGAAAACCTGGCCGACCCCATCGACCTGTGAGAGCTTCTGCGAAAGTATCGTCGAGCCTGTATCGTACATTTGAGCTTTGGTCACCATCTCGGAGGTGAGCGCAATGATAAGGATCGGCGCATCAGCCGGGTTGACTTTGCGGTAGGTTGGATTGCTCGGCAGATTGGTGGGCAGGTAACCACGCGCTGCATTGATCGCCGCCTGCACGTCGCGTGCTGCGCCGTTGATGTCACGGTCCAATTCGAACTGGAGGATGATGCCGGCGGAGCCCAGGGAACTGGACGAAGTCATCTCGGTGACCCCGGCAATATGCCCGAACTGCCGTTCCAGGGGGGCCGCTACGGATGTCGCCATGGTCTCGGGGTCCGCTCCGGGCAGGCCGGCGGAGACACTGATCGTTGGAAAATCAATCTGCGGAAGGGGTGATACCGGCAGGACACGAAATGCGACAATTCCGGCCAATGTCATGCCAATTATCAGGAGGGTCGTGGCGACTGGGCGCTTTATGAAAATTTCTGAGAAGTTCATGCGGGCCCGGCCCCATGGTCATCATCGGAATCTTTAGAGCGAAACTTGGCCAAACGCCTGGCCAGACGGTCGAACCACAGGTAAATGACCGGGGTCGTGTAAAGGGTGAGCATCTGGCTGATAATGAGGCCTCCCACTATCGAAATGCCCAGCGGGCGCCGCAACTCCGAACCCAGCCCCGTTCCAAGCGCCAGGGGGAGAGCACCTAAAATGGCGGCCATCGTGGTCATCATGATCGGCCGGAACCTGAGCAAACATGCCTGATAAATGGCCTCGACAGGTTCCTTCCCTTCTCTTCGCTCGGCATCGAGGGCGAAGTCGACCATCATGATGCCGTTTTTCTTTACGATTCCTATCAACAGGATAAGGCCTATCAGCGCAATTACGCTGAACTCGGAGTGAAAGAGCATCAACGCGACAAGTGCCCCTATACCTGCGGAAGGCAGTGTCGAAAGTATCGTAATCGGGTGTATGTAGCTTTCGTATAGTACCCCGAGCACTATGTAGACCGTTACCAGCGCGGCCAATATCAGGAGCGGTTCATTGGCCAGGGCAACGCGAAAGGCCTGGGCAGTGCCCTGAAAGCTTGTCTGGATGCTCGCAGGCAAGCCCAGCTTCTTCGTGGTTGCCTCGATCACGTCGGTGGCTTCTCCCAATGATGCCCCCGGCGCCAGATTGAATGAGACAGTCGTTGCCGGAAATTGCCCCAGGTGGCTGATGACAAGCGGTCCGGTCGTTCTTGAAAAGCGTGCGACCGCGCTCAAGGGGACCTGTGCCTGCGGGGCGGCAGCGGTCGAAGCCGAGGCGCCCCCGGTTGCACCGGTAGGGCTGATTCCGATGGAGGTCCCGGTCGAAGCCGTTGTCGAAGCCGTTGTCGAAGCTGTCACCGGAGTTGTCGTTACTCCCCCTGACGGGGTCGTTGTCAGAATTCCAGTCCCGGAAGGGATGTAGATATCGTGGAGTTTGTCAGGGTTTTGCCGAAATTCAGGTTTGACCTCGAGAACGACCCGATACTGGTTCAACTGAGTGAAAATGGTAGATATCTGCCGCTGGCCGAATGCATCGTAGAGAGTATCGTCGAGAAGCTGAGTTGATATCCCGAACCGGGAAGCGGTGCTGCGGTCGATATCGAGCCGGGCCTCCAGTCCCTGGTCCTGTTGGTCGCTGCTCACATCGCGAAGTTCCGGCGACTCTTGAAGGGCCGCCACGAATTTGGGGGTCCAGGTGTTCAATTCGACAATATTCGGGTCCTCAAGAGTGTACTGAAATTGCGTCCGGCTGACGTGGTCTTCCACTGTGAGGTCCTGAACCGGCTGCATGTACAGCGTGATGCCCTTGAGTTTGGCCAATGCCGGCTGGAGGCGGAGAATCACCTCGTCGGCGCTCATATGCCGCACTTCGAGCGGCTTCAAGTTTATGAGGACCCTGCCGGAGTTCATGGTGATATTGGTGCCGTCGATTCCAATGAACGTGGACAGGCTTTCTACAGCCGGGTCCTCGAGAATTACTTTGGCAAGCTCCTGCTGCCTTTCAGCCATTGCGGAAAACGAGATCCATTGGGGCGCCTCGGAGACGCCCAGAATGATGCCGGTATCCTGGACCGGGAAGAAGCCTTTGGGCACAACGACATAAAGAAACACTGTTAACACCAGGGTGCCGACCGCTACCAGCAGGGTAGCCGATTGCCTGTCCAGCACCCAACGCAGCGATCTTGCATAGGACGCGATGATACTTTCTTGCACATGCTGAGACCACCGGAAGATCTTTCCCTGTTTCTCCTCGGGCGTATGGCGCAAAAGGCGAGCGCACATCATGGGTGTGAGTGTCAGGGAGACGACCGCCGAGATCAGAATTGTAACGCCCAGGGTGACGGCGAATTCTCGGAACAGTCTTCCGACAACGTCGCCCATGAAGAGCAGAGGTATGAGGACTGCAATGAGCGAGATGGTAAGGGACACGATGGTGAAAGCGATCTGCTCGGAACCTTTGAGGGCGGCCTGTACGGGCGAGTCCCCCTGTTCGATGTAGCGGGAAATATTCTCGATCATGACAATGGCGTCATCCACCACGAAACCGGTAGAGATTGTGAGCGCCATGAGTGAGAGGTTGTTGAGACTGAACCCGAGCAAGTACATGACCCCGAATGTGCCGATCAGGGAGAGCGGGACCGCGACGCTGGGGATGATAGTTGCCGAAACATTTCGCAGGAACAGGAATATCACCATTACGACCAGCACTATTGCCAGCAGAAGTTCGAATTGAACATCGTCTACCGAGCCCCGGATGGTTGTGGTGCGGTCAGTTAAAACCTGGACGCGCACGGCCGCGGGCAAAGTGCTCCGCAACAAGGGGAGAAGCCTCTTGATCCTGTCGACGACCTCGATAACATTGGCGCCCGGCTGTCTCTGTATATTGACTATCACAGCGGGCGTAGTGTTCATCCAGGCCGCCTGGTTCACATTCTCGGCCCCATCGATTACATCGGCCACATCGGACAGCTTCACCGGCGCCCCGTTGTGGTAAGCAATAATCAGTGGAAGGTAATCCTTGCTGGTAAGAAGCTGATCGTTTGCTCCTATGATTGAAGACTGCGCCGGACCGTCGAAAGCCCCCTTGGCCTGGTCCACGTTTGCGGACGCAACAGCCGTGCGAAGGTCTTCCAGGCTGAGACCGTAAGAGGAAAGAGCGGTCGGGTTGGCCTGAATCCTCACGGCGGGTCCCTGAATCCTCACGGCGGGTCTCTGGCCCCCGCTTATGCTTACCAAGCCTACGCCCGGCAGTTGGGAGATCTTCTGAGCAAGCCTCGTATCGGCCAAATCCTCAACTTTTGGCAAGGGAAGGGTGTCCGAGGTGAGCGCCAGCGTCAGAATCGGCGCGTCGGCCGGGTTCACCTTGCTATATACCGGCGGGTTTGGAAGGTTGGCAGGCAGGAAAGTTGCCGATGCGTTAATGGCCGCCTGCACCTCCTGCTCAGCCACGTCGAGGCCGAGTTCCAGGTTGAACTGAAGAATAACGACGGAACTGCCGCTCGAGCTGTTTGAGATCATCTGCTTCAGACCCGGCATTTGCCCAAACTGGCGTTCGAGTGGCGCCGTAACAGTCGATGCCATTACATCAGGGCTGGCGCCCGGGAAAAACGTCAGCACCTGGATAATAGGATAGTCCACCTGGGGGAGGGCGGAAACCGACAGTTGATGGTAGGCGACGGCGCCGACAAGCAGGATGGCCACCATGAGCAGGGTGGTAGCAACCGGCCGAAGAATGAACGTTTTTGAAGGATTCATCAATTACCCTTGTTGGAGGAACCAGCGGCCTGCTTTTGCGCCTCGACCCTGCTGCCTTCTTTCAGCTTTTCCGCTCCCTCCACCACAACGATCTCACCCGGTGAAATTCCTTGTTCGATCGATATCAGGTCTCCTTCACTAGGTCCGGTTTTGACCCAGCGCACAGTTACCGTCTGGTCCTCCTTTACTGCGTATACAAACGTCCCCTTGGGACTATGCTGTATGGCGGATGAAGGCGTCACAGTCACGCCGCCCAAGGTTTCCAGGAGAAGGCTGGCATTGACGAACTGGTTGGGAAAAAGAACATGATCATCATTGGTGAAGACAGCTTTGAGACGAACTGTCCCGGTGGTGGTGTCGATCTGGTTGTCGGCCGTAAGCAGGCGGCCCGAGGCAATCTTGCGATTTTGCTCGCGGTCGTAGGCGTCCACCGTCAAGTTTTCCCTGGCATCGAGCTTTTTCATGAGGGAAGGCAGATTATCTTCAGGAATGGGAAAGATGACCGTAATAGGCTGCTCCTGCGTGACTACGGCTATCCCGTTGGCGTCGGTTGTGTGAACGATGTTACCCGGGTCCACGAGTCGCAGTCCGATCCGCCCCGTGAACGGAGAAGTGATACGAGTGTAACCCAGATTGATTTTGGCGCTTTTGACCAATCCCTCATCCAGCTTGACCGTTCCTTCATACTGGTGCACCAGATAGATCTGCGTGTCCCTTTGCTGCAGCGCTATCGAATCCTGCCCGGCAAGGGTCTCGTACCGTTTCAAATCAATCCTGGCATCATCGAGCAGCGCCTTGTCCCTTGCCAACTGGCCCTCCGCCTGGAGCAAGGCCGCTTCGAACGGCGCCGGATCTATTTCCACCAACAGTGCCCCTTTCTTTACCTTATCCCCTTCTTTGAACGGGACCTGCAAAACCTGCCCGGTAACCTGGGTGAGAATGGTGGCGGTATAGAGCGCTGTAACTGTACCCAGCGCCGCAAGGTAAACATGGATATCCCCCTGTGTGGCGGCAGTGACAACTACCGGAATGCTACGGGCGTTAAGGGGCGGACCTTGTCCAGCGGCGCGCTTTCCGGAAAAATTCCAGCCGCCATAAAGTAATAGTGCGGCCAGAAGCGCGGAAACAACCCAAACTCCACCCCTGACAGGGGGTGATTTAAGCTTCTTGCTTTTCCTGTTTTCGTCTTGCAATGAGAAAGTCATTTAATTTCCTCGCCCAAAAGTCTTCGTGAATACTCGTCGGGATCAAACAGAGCCTGGCCGGGACCTGATCCGGGGACGAACCGGATATAGGGCCAAATGATATAGGGCCAATAAATTAAAGGCCTCCCTCGCGTGATCTGCTCTTCATGGCAGACAGGCTATCAAAGGAGGCAATTTTGGGCCATTCTAGCACTTACAGGTATTCTGACGCAAGCTCGGTCGATGGATTCTAACAGTCTGGCTTTAGTTGACGAATTAAGTTTTGTTAAGAGTTCTCAACCGGCTTTACTTTTATTTACAATGATGTCCTATAGCATTGCGCTCCCTGGATTAAGATGATGTTTACTTGTAATATTGATGGGTTATATCCATTGCCGGTTCCGGGAATTTAACAATTCTTAACTACAATCTTCTCGCCTGATTGGGTAATGTATCGCCTAACCGGTTGCGGGACCGGCTCAATTGACCTGTGAACATTGAAATGGAAATATGGAGAGGATGATGAGGCGAGTTTTTGTAATAGGGGCGCTGGTCCTTGCCGGGCTGGCCGTGATAGGCGCCGGCGCCCTGTGGTTTTCACACCATCGGGAAGGGGCGGTGGTTTTCCGCACGGTGGCGGTGAAGCGGGGCGATCTTTCGGCAGCGATCAGCGGCACCGGGACCGTCGAGCCTGAGCAAGTGGTCGATGTGGGCTCGCAGGTTACCGGGATAATTACCTCCTTCGGCCGGGACGTACGTAACAATTCCGTCGACTATGGATCTGTTGTGAAGGCGGGCGGCGTCGTGGCGCTGATAGACGACACGCTCTATGTGGCAGCCGTCAACATTGACAAGGCGCAGTTGCAGCAGGCCCGCGCCAACCTGGTCAATGCCAAAGCCAACGTACTTCAGATAAAAGCCAAGCTGTGGGAGGCCGGCGCCGACTGGAACCGCGCCCAGAAGTTGGGACCCGGCCAAGGTTTGGCGCCTACCACTTATGATCAGTACAAGGCCAATTACGAGGCGGCCAAAGCCAACCTGGAAATGGCCGTAGCATCCGTGGACGTTGCGGTCGCCAACGTGGCGCAGTCGGAAGCCACCCTGAAAAAGGACCAGGAAACCCTCGCATATTGTACCGTGAAGTCGCCGGTCGACGGCGTTGTCGTGGACCGGCGTGTCAACATCGGTCAGACTATCGTTTCCAGCACGGCCGCTTCAAGCCTGTTTTTAATCGCAAAGGACCTCCATCGCATCCAGGTCTGGGCATCGGTGAACGAGGCTGACATAGGAAAGATCCATGAGGGGCAGCCGGTAAATTTCACGGTCGATGCCTTTGGTGACCAGGTCTTTGAGGGCCTGGTCAACAAGATCAGGCTCAACGCTACCATGTCCCAGAACGTCGTCACCTACACTGTCGAGGTGAACCATGACAACTCGGATGGCAAACTTTTACCCTATTTGACGACGAATCTGCAATTCGAAACCGGTCACCGTCAGAATGTGCTGCTCGTACCAAACGCCGCCTTGCGCTGGTCTCCTCGGCCCGCCCAGTTAGCTAACGAATCCGGCCCTGATTCCCATACTGCAGCCGAACGGCCCGCAGGCCGGCATGGGGCCGTAGAGGAAAGCGGGGCGCCTCAGTTGCACGGGACGGTATGGGTGCCTGAAGGTGCTTTCGTCAGGCCCGTCCATGTGCAGGTCGGATTGACCGACGGCATGTTTACAGAAGTCAGCGGCAAAGCAGTTACAGAGGGTCTGCAAGTGGTCACCGGCGAAACCAGACGGCAACCCGCAGGCAGTCAAGCCCAGGGTGAGGGTGCGAGTCCTTTCATGCCGCAAACGAATATGTTTCACCGCCCGCACTGAGACAGGCAATGGAGTGCACCGGATATGGGTTTTATCGAACTTTACGACATCAGCAAAATCTACCATCTCGGCGAGGTCGATCTGCCTGTCCTGAAGGGCATTTCCCTGCAGGTTGCCCGCGGTGAACTCCTGGCTCTGATGGGGGCCAGCGGTTCAGGCAAGAGCACTCTGATGAACATTCTAGGCTGCCTCGATCGTCCGACCTCGGGTGAATACCTGTTCGATGGCCGTGCAATCTCAGGATACACGGCAAAAGAACGCGCCAGGCTTCGTAATCGCATGATCGGGTTTGTGTTCCAGAGCTTCAACCTGCTGGCGCGAATGACCGCTTTTGAAAACGTGCTCATGCCGCTCATGTATTGCAGGGACAGGCTCAGCGAGCGTGAAATGGAATTGCGCACCACCGAATTGCTAGAGAAAGTGGGCCTGGCAGACCGCCACCATCACAGACCCTCCCAACTCTCGGGAGGTGAACAGCAGCGTGTTGCAATTGCCCGCTCGCTCATCAACCGTCCACAAGTGCTTTTCGCCGATGAGCCGACCGGCAATCTCGATTCGCGCACCAGCGAGGAGATTCTCGCATTGTTTCAGCAGCTCAACCAGACGGACGGCATTACGCTAATCATGGTGACTCATGACCCTGGTGTCGCTGAACACGCGCAGCGCACCATCCGGATCAAGGACGGCCTGATCGAAAGCGATACCGCGTTCTTAAGCGCTGGAGCCCCATTATGAGACTTTACTTCACGTTGAAAATGGCCCTTAACGCCTTGCGCCACAATGTCATGCGCGCTGCGCTGACGACATTGGGTATAATTATCGGCGTCGCGGCGGTGATTACGATGATGGAGATAGGCAAAGGCGCCTCCTTAGCCATACAGCGCGCAATGGCAAGCATTGGCGCCAATACGGTGGTAGTCCTGCCGGGGTCCACCAACATTGCGGGCGTGGCCACCGGTTCAGGATCAAAGGTGACATTGACTCCGCAGGATGCCGACGCGATCCTGAAAGAATGTCCCTCCATCGATTGGGTGGCGCCTGTCGTTCGCGCCCGCGTCCAGGTAGTGTACAACAATCAAAACTGGGTGCCGGCATATGTCTACGGAACTACCCCCCGGTTTCTCGACATACGTGACTGGACCGAGATGCAGGAAGGAGAAGCGTTCACCGAGCATGACGTTCTTAACTCCAGCAAAGTGTGCATTATCGGCCAGACAGTAGTGAAAGAACTGTTTGGGGGTGAGTCGCCCGTCGGCAAGCACGTGCGCATCAGAAATGTCGACTTCAGGGTCATCGGAGTGTTGAAGAGGAAAGGCGCGAACCTGATGGGGCTGGACCAGGACGATATTCTTCTTGCGCCGTGGACTACGCTCAAATACCGCGTGGTCGCTTCCACCCTTTCCGGCGGCAACCAGAGCAGTGCGAACAGCGCCAACACAGCCGAAACCAGTACACTCAGCATGATCTATCCGTACCTTCAGCAAAACCTCTATTATACGCAGACAACTATGGAACAGTTAGACGCAGCGCCACCTATTCGATTTACGAATGTAGACCAGATCCTGACCTCAGCTCATTCCGGCGACATAGTCTCTTCAGCGATCCAGGATGTCGGCGCCTTGCTCAGGCAGCGGCATCGGCTCCGCGATTCCGACCCGGATGATTTCTACGTTCGGGACATGACCGAGCTTACCAAGACGATGGCCTCGACGTCGGAACTGATGACCAAATTGCTCCTGTCCGTGGCTATGATATCGCTCTTGGTAGGCGGCATAGGCATCATGAACATCATGCTTGTCTCGGTCACCGAACGAACGCGCGAGATCGGGCTGCGGATGGCGGTCGGCGCGGAGCCTAACGACATTCTGCGGCAATTTCTGGCTGAGGCAGTGGTTCTTTGCCTGCTTGGAGGGACGATAGGCATCCTTTTGGGGCGCGGTAGTTCATACGTTATATCTTTGGTGTTGCGCTGGCCGACGGCGATTTCCATTGAAGCGATCGTAGCCGCCGTGCTCGTTTCGGCCACTGTAGGCATCGCCTTTGGCTTTTACCCGGCGTATAAAGCCTCAAAACTCGATCCGATCGAGGCGCTTCGCTATGAATAGGTCAGCAGCGATGAAAATGATCCGGAGTCTATATTCCTTCCTGGTTTTGTTCGCGGTTTGCGGTTGGATTGTTTTGCTGACAGGCGGCTGTATGGTTGGACCCGATTATCACTCGCCAAGTCCCGGCGCTCCCTCGGGTTGGAACGGAGTGGCGGAAGTCCCGGCGGCCCAACCTTTCGTGCCAACGGTTGGATCGGCAGAACTGACCCTGTGGTGGAAACAGTTCAATGATCCCATGTTAACCCAACTTGTCGAGGATGCGCTCAAAGCCAACCTCGACGTAAAACTTGCCGTGGCGCGCCTGCGGCAGGCTCGAGCCGCGCAAGGCATCGCTGTCGCTGCGCTGTGGCCGACGCTTAGCGCCTCTACCGAGTATATGCGGGAAACGGGTGTTCCCATCAACGGTAAGGTGGGTTCGGCGCAGAATTTCTACCAGGCAGGCTTCGATGCCGGATGGGAAATCGACGTGTTCGGCGGGCAGCGCCGTAATATTGAATCGGCCCAAGCCAGCACTCTGGCCGCGGTCGAAGGCGTCAGCGTCGCGCAGGTCAGCCTCGTCGCCGAAGTTGCGCTCGACTATATTCAGCTCCGCGGTTATCAACAGGAAATCGTTATCGCTCGCAAAAATCTTAAATCTCAGCAAAATACGGCGCTGATAACACGCCAGAGAGCCAGCACCGGACTTCTAAGCCAGCTTGACATAGCCAACGCAGACGCCAATGTCGCAACGACTGAAGCAACAATCCCGGTATTCGAAACCTCCGCGAAGCAGTCGATCTACGCATTGAGTGTGCTTTTGGCCCGGCCTCCGGCCGATCTGCTGGAGCTGTTGGCCCCTTCGGGAAACATCCCCGGCGTGCCGGAAAGGATTCCCGCCGGTTTGCCCTCCGACCTGCTGCGGCGACGGGCCGACATACGCCAGACCGAGGCGCAACTTCACGCCGCCACGGCGCTGATCGGAGTCGCCACCGCCGACCTGTTCCCCAAATTTTCGCTGACCGGCACACTTGGATTGCAAAGCAACCAGCTAAGCATGTTGGCGTCCAGCGCAGGCCGAATCTATTCCGGCGGCCCATCGGTGACCTGGCAGATTTTCCAGGGCGGCGCAATTGTATCGAACATCCGTATGCAGGAGGCGCTGCGCGATCAATCCTTCATCACCTATCAGGAGACCGTGTTAGGCGCCTTCCAGGACGTTGAAAATGCGCTGGTTGCATTTAACAAGGAACAAGAGCACTATAAGTCACTCAAGGATTCCGTTGACGCCAACTCAAAAGCCGCTGACCTGTCACTACAACTCTATACCGAGGGATTGCTCGACTTTCTCAACGTCCTTGTCGCCCAGCGCTCACTCTACACAGCCGAAAACGCTCTGGTGCAGAGCAGCCAGAACATATCCACCGATCTCATCTCCCTCTACAAAGCTTTAGGCGGCGGCTGGGAAACCTATCCCGCAGATACGGCAAGGTAAGATTCGAAATTTACACGCTGCATGTCCGCAAAGGAAGTGTCGTTGCATTCAATGCAGGATTGAGTGACGGCGATTGGTCAAAAAGGTTGAAAGAAAAAAGGGCTACGGTTTCAAATCAAACCGTAACCCCTTCAATTGTAGAACAGAACTTGTAATTGACGCCATCAGGCGGATGTGCCCGGCTTCATGAATTCCTCATTACGCCTATTGCTTTTTTGGTTTGGCTCCGCCACCGCCACCCTTGGCGCCACCACCGCCCTTAGCGCCGCCGCCCTTAGCGCCACCGCCACCGCCGCCCTTGGCGCCGCCGCCACGCGTTGCGCCCGCACCTGCGCCGCCGGCCCTGGAACCTGTGCTGCGGCCCACAGCGCCTGAGGTGCGACCGCCGCCACCGGTTGCGCCGGTCCTGGAACCGGTGCTGCGGCCCATGGCGCCAGAGGTTCGACTGCCGCCGCTGGTTGCGCCGGTCCTGGAACCAGCCCCACCCCCGGTTGCATTGGAACGAGAAACGTTCCCGGTGTTGCGACCGCCACCAGCGCCTGCAGAAGTTCTTCCTCCCTTAAGGCCCTGCGTAACGGAACTGGCGCTTGGTCTGGCGCCGCCGCCGCCGGTCACACCTGTACGACCGGCGCCGGTGCGTCCTGCGCCTGCGGCTCCAACACCGGTGCGCCCCGCACCCGTGCGGACTGCGGCAGCCCGGCCAGCGGCCGCGGCCC
>OMOE01000027.1:19452-25025 GCA_900290365.1 Syntrophobacter sp. SbD1
CCGTGCGGACTGCGGCAGCCCGGCCAGCGGCCGCGGCCCGGCCTGAACCTATACGGCCCTCTGCCGCCGTCCGACTGAGGCTGGCGGTTCGCATGCCTCTATTAATACTGGCAATCCTGGCGGCGTTTGTGGTGTTGATATTGACTGTGCGATTGATATTTATATTAACATCATGTCCGCCCCAGCCCCACGATCCCCAGCCCACACCCCAGACCGGCCCGACTGCTACATGCCCCCAGAATCCGAACACTCCGAATCCGCCAACGACAACCCCGGGGAAGACAGGGGCATAAACCAGGGGAGGATAGGCAGGCCACCACCATGGTCCATAGACCACCACCGGGTCATAGCGGGGAATATAGACAACTTGAGGATTCACCGGTTCGATTTCGATACACGAACATTCGCTCTTGACAGCTACTCTCTGCTCCGGGGTGGACTTGAGATTGCCCGCAGCCTCAGCTTTCTTCCGCAGATTCTGAACGGAGTCCATTACGTCGCCCTGCTGGCCCAGGAAAGCTTCACCCACCTTTTGGGTCCAGTCCGGCTCCTGTGCCATCATATCGAGCACCTGTGGAAAAGGCGCCAGTGCCTTGACACTCAGGTCCCAGCCCATCCTGTCCAGAGCTGCATTGAGCGCCTCACCCTGCAGGTTCTGGTTTTGCTTCAACCAGCGGTCCGCTTCCATAACCTGATCGGGGTACGTCGCCGCAATCAAGACCTGGGCAAGCAGCGAATCAGGATAGAGGGCAACCGGCGCCAGCATCTGGTCAAGCTCCTGCTGGCTGAAGACAGCGGGAGGTGCGGAGGTGCCCTGTGCGAGCGCCGCACGGGGGACCATTATCAATACGAGGACCCAAACTAGAGCGAGGGTCGTGAATACATTTTTTTTCATGTTTTCTCTCCTTTGTTGTTTTAATAGAGCAGTTTTAGTTATGAGACGAATAAAGCAACGCAACCGGAACTTTTCGACTAAGATAACGAACAGGATTCCAATTTAGTTTACAAACGACTGTAGTTTTCCTTTCTTTTTCATGTCAAGAAAGAAATATCACCTATATAAGCTTATGCAGAGTCTCCATCATGTCCGCAAATTGATCGCCTGTAAAGCAAAAGCGCAATTGACGGAATGGTTCGCGTAATGTTTTTACCTGCTCAACCACGTTTGCGCCATCGATTACTATTTCTTTCATCAAATTTGCCAGGGTGCGAAAGTCGTTTTCCTCCATCCCGAACCGCGTCATTTCCGATACCCCGAGGCGAATACCCCTGGCGGCGGTGAATCCTTCATCTTCGGGAGTAGCCTGGGAGTTGCAAATGATATTGTTGGCTTCAAGTCTTTGTGCGACTTCCGGTCCCTTTGCGTAGCCGACTTTCAATATCACCTGGTGGGTTTCCGTAAAGCTGATATCCGGGTCGCCGGCCACATCGAAACCGCAATCCTTAAGCGCAAGGGCGAACGCTTTAGCGTTGGCGATCACCTTGGGCTGGTATTCATCCTTGAAACGGTTCATCTCATAGGCGGCCATGAGCAGCCCAAGCATGGCGCCCAGATGATGGTTCGACACCGACCCGGGGAAAGTGCGCCTGCGGATGGCTTCCCACAACTCATACCTTTCTTCATGCTCCTCGAAGCGGCTGGTTATCATGCCCCGTTGCGTTCCGAAAAAGGTCTTGTGCGTCGATCCGGTAACCAGGTCGGCCCCTTCAGCAAAAGGCTGCTGGAAATGAGGGCCTGTAAGCCCGAGCACGTGGGCCATATCGTACATCACCACCGAATCGATGTGCGCGTCGTCCAGATAACGGCGGATTTCAGCTACCGGTTCCTTATGCAGAACCATGCTTTTACCGAAGACGATCAGCTCAGGCCGACAGGTATCGACCAGTTCAAGGGTTGCCGGGACATCTATTTTGTAAGGGTTCTCGGCAAGGACCGGAAAGTTTACAACGGCCGGACGCTCCGTATGGGGGTCCCTGGCAACGAAGTCTCGAAGCGCGCCCATCGGCTGTGCACTGAGGTGGCCTCCCTTGCCGATATGGTTGTTCATTACCAGTCGAATGCGGCGGGGTTCGCTCCGGCGGTCGGCGCGGTTGAGGTAGTCGACCATGGCGCTAAACACTGCCGTATTGGCCATCTGTCCGCTTAGCACGCGGGTATCCACTTCGGCGCAGCCGAGAAATTTTCTCAACTCTTCTTCAAGCCGCCATTCCACTTCGGCGATGAAATCAGTCCCCTGGTAATAAAAAATCTCGGAATCGTAAAAGGCCTTCGATTCTTTATGTTCGGCGTACCTGAAGGCAGGGTCCATTACGGAGAGCAAGCGCACCATCGGTGAGGCGGTCATCTCGGAGGGTATCAGGTTTATACACTCCTGCTGGCGCCAACGGGTATTTTGAGCAGCCTTTTGCAGCAACCCGCAGACATTTGCATCTGCTGAAGCATCCGGCGGCGTTTTTGACGGAAGTTCGTGGCCATAAATAATGGCGTGGGTCCACGGGGGCGCATCCGACCGGAGGTGGTATGGCACTACGACTGCCTCGACGAGCTTGCCCCTGATATCTATGCTGATCCTGTCATCTTCAACAATATCGCTGTCCATGAAGGCAAGGCAGGTCGCTCGCAGCTTGTGCTCACCGGTTTTCCTGGAAAGAAGTCCATTATCCTCCAAGACCCAGTAAGGCGTCATCGTGCCGCTGGTGACATAGCCGACAAGCTTTTCTCCCCTGAAGACCCTGGCTCCGGCCCGGGCAACCCCTCGATCTAAAACCGCGACAGACTGTATCATGCGAGGGAGGCCGGAAATTGCAGAATAGTCCCGGGCGATAATTTTAGAGTAGGCGTTGAACTGTTCTTCCAGGGCCGCCCGCCCTATAAAGTCGCCCTTAAGCGGTGAAAAGCTGACTGCCAACTTGACAATGGGGATCGCAAAGCAGGGAATTTCCTTCCCATCCGGGTCTAATCCCAACTCGTGGCCATAAAGGGGAAGCGAAGACTCCAGACGGAGCGTATCACGCGCCGCGAGGCCAACCGGCGTGGCTCCCTTCTCCAAGAGGAGGTCCCAAAGCATCAGCGCCTTTTCCCGCTCAACGAAAAGTTCAAAGCACAGAGGTTCACCGGTGTAACCTGTACGGCCGACCATAACCCTGGCCCCCGCAATCGAGGCTATGCCCACAGCGTTTCGAAACGGCTCCGGGAGGCCGTGGGACGGCCTGCCTTTTTTCCCACTCAAACCTTCGGCGGCGGGCGTTACTTCTGCATTGCGGCTCTCGGCCACCGCTTCCAAAATCCCGCGGGATTTTGGCCCCTGCAGTGCAAACATGGCGAGTTCAAAGGTGCGATCTATCAACTCGACGCCGTTGAATCGTCCGAGATGGAGATTGAGGTGATCCCAGTCTTTTTGCCGGTTGGCGGCGTTGACGACCAGCAGATACTCATCTTCAAAAAAGCGGTAGAGAAATGCGTCGTCTATGGCCCCTCCCGTTTCATTGGCTATGAGCGCATACTGCGCTCCCGTCGGCGCCAGGTCGAGCGCCTCGACATTATTTGTCAGCACATGCTGGAGGAACTGGATTGCGTTTGCGCCCCGGATTACGAATCGGCCCATGTGGGATACGTCAAAAAGCCCGGCGCCGTTACGCGTGCTCAAATGTTCCTCCACAACGCCGGAGGGGTATTGAAGCGGCATCTCCCAACCGCCGAATTCCACCATCTGTGCACCCAGTGCTCTATGCCTGTCGTATAGAATGGTTCTCTCAGGCCTGGTCATCGGTAATCCTTTTCGAGACGCGTGAAATAATGAAAAGGGACGCGAGTTTATTTTTCTTGCCGCTGCCGTAGGTTTGAGTGGCAAACCTGGCCGGCGGTCCCACCGCTTCGCCTGCGGCGATTTTGCAAGCAGGCAACCTAGCTGGCGGTCCCACCGCCAAAGAGGTCCTTGGCGTGATAGGAGCTTCGCACGAGCGGACCGCTCGCAACCCGCGAAAAGCCCATCGAGAGCGCTATTTCTTTCCAGTTGTCAAATTCTGCCGGAGTAACGAAGCGTTCCACCGGAATGTGATCCGCCGAGGGCTGGAGGTATTGGCCCAATGTGAGCAGGGTGCAACCAGCCCCCAGAAGGTCGAGAAGAGTCTTTTCGATCTCCCCGGCCGATTCTCCCAGACCGAGCATCAGACCGGATTTGATTGGCAGAGAAGCATCGAATCGCCTGGCCGTGCGAAAAAGTCCCATGGAACGTTCATATTCCGCCTCGGGCCTGACCGACGGGTAGAGTCGCTCGACCGTTTCGATATTATGATTCAATACATCCGGGTTGGCCTCGACCACAGTACGAACCGACTCCGGGCGGCCCTGAAAATCGGGGATCAACACTTCGATAAGCACGCCGGCAATCTTGTTTCGAATCGCCCTTATTGTCGCTGCAAAGATAGCTGCACCGCCATCCGGAAGGTCGTCACGGGTGACGGAAGTCACCACGACATAGCGCAATCCAAGGCTTTGAGCGGCTTCGGCCACTCTCGAAGGCTCATCGGCATCAGGCGGTCCAGAGGGTCCGTGATCTACCGCACAAAAGCGGCAGTTTCGCGTGCATCCGGGCCCCATGATCAAAAAGGTTGCCGTCTGCCTGGAAAAACATTCCCACTGGTTGGGGCACCTTGCTTCCTGACAGACCGTATGAAGCGCGCTGCTGGCGATAAGCGATCTTACGATTTCATAATCCGGCCCTGACGGAAGCTTCAGCCTCAGCCAATCGGGTTTTCGGACAGGTGATTTTTTCCGTTCTTGCGGAGGAGCGCCTTCCATCATTTTCCCCTGTCATAACCGAGCGAGCCGACGCAGGAGATGCTGCAACCCGCTGGAACCTCCGAAATGAGATCCACTTCGAAGACCTCCTTGATGTTGGCTTTCATCTGTTCGCGAACCTCTTTCATCGACAGCTCGCGGCCTGCCTCCTTTTCCAGGGAGGTCATCTTGACGCCGCGCAGCCCACACGGGTCGATCCAGTCAAACGGTTCAAGCGACACATTTACATTGAGTGCAAACCCATGGAAAGCAATCCCACGGCGTATAGCGATTCCAAGGCTGCCCAATTTGCGGTCACAAACCCAGATTCCGTGGTTGACGGTGCTGCGGGTGGCGCCCACGTCCCAATGGGCCGCCGTTCGGATCATGATTTCTTCGAGCCTTTCCACGTATCCGGTGACGGTAAGTTGGGCGGCGCGCAAGTCCAGGATCGGGTAACCGACCAGTTGGCCCGGACCGTGGAATGTTACATCACCGCCGCGTTCCACATGCACGACGGGAATCCCGGCTTTTTCGAGGAATAGTTCGGAAACTTTGAGATTTTCCCGTCCGCCTCTGCGGCCGAGGGTAAAAACCGGCGCATGTTCCATAAGCAGTAGAATATCGGTTTCAACGGTCCCGCAGCCCCTGGCGGCCACAAGGCGAAGTTGCAGGTCCCGCGCCTCTTCGTAATCCATCGAGGCCAAATCGGCACAAAGCCAGGGGCGGGCGGTGGGGGCGGTGGGACCGCCTGCCGGGTTGCCAGCTTGCAAAATCGCCGCAGACGAAGCGG
>OMOE01000027.1:25035-27595 GCA_900290365.1 Syntrophobacter sp. SbD1
CCGCCTGCCGGGTTGCCAGCTTGCAAAATCGCCGCAGACGAAGCGGTGGGACCGCCGGTCGGGACTTCCGCCGCCCGCAAAACTCCAGTATGTCCGGTCTTGGTTTTCAACTCGCAACCCGCAACCCGCAACTCGCTAACCTTTACCTTTTCAGCCGCCGTTTCCGCACGTCAGGCGTGGGTTCCGCGCGGCCGCCGTTTCATCCATGCGCTGCACTTTGGGGCGCCACGGAGCGTTATAGAGGATCTCAGGATCTTCGCCGGCCTCCCTCACAACTTCCTTGAACGATTCCACGAACAGGTCCAGGTCTTCTTTGCATTCTGTTTCCGTTGGTTCGATCATGATAGCCCCATGAACCACCAGCGGGAAATATATGGTCGGCGGATGAAAGCCGAAATCGATCAATCTCTTGGCCATATCCAGGGTTGTTACCTTCAAGGGCGCTTGCAGTTTATCCGAGAAGACGCATTCGTGCATGCAGGGCCTGTCGTAAGCAAGGTGCAGGGTGTCTTTGAGTTTTTCCTTTATGTAATTCGCGTTCAGCACGGCAAGTTGGCTAACCCTTTTCAGTTCCGCTCCAAGACTCAGAATATAGCTGTAAGCCCTTATGATGATTCCCGTATTGCCGTAGAAAGCATGCAGCTTGCCGATCGATGACGGAAAATCGTAGCACAGAGAATACCTTCCGCCATTTTCCAGAATACGGGGTACCGGGAGGAACGGCTCCAGATGTTTTCTGACGCATATCGGACCGGCGCCGGGTCCCCCGCCCCCATGAGGTGTAGAGAAAGTCTTATGCAGGTTCAGATGAAGGACGTCTATCCCAATATCAGCCATGCTTACGATCCCCAGCATGGCGTTCATATTGGCGCCGTCCGCATAGACCAGTCCGCCCCTGGCGTGCACGACTTCGGCGATCTCTTTTATATTTTCTTCAAAAAATCCGAGCGTATTGGGGTTGGTGACCATGATTGCCGCAGTCTCATCATCCATAACCGCGGCAATCGTATCGGCGGAAAGCACCCCTCTGTCATTGGATTTAACATTGACGGGGCTGTAGCCACACAGAGCGGCACTGGCAGGGTTGGTGCCGTGGGCGGTGTCCGGAACTATTATTTTGGAGCGGCGTGAACCTTTGCTCTCATGATATGCATGAACAAGGAGCATGCCTGCGAACTCGCCGTGCGCCCCGGCTGCCGGCTGAAGAGAAACCGCGTCCATACCGGTGATTTCCGCAAGAAGACGTTCGAGTTCAAACATCACTCTCAGGGTCCCCTGCGACAATTCGGCCGGAAGCAGCGGATGTGCCCCGGCAAACCCCGGCAGGGAAGCCTGCTTCTCATTGATCTTCGGATTATACTTCATAGTGCATGAACCAAGGGGATACATGCCCGTGTCCACGCCAAAGTTCCAAGTGGACAACCGGGTGTAATGGCGCACCACTTCAACTTCGCTGAGGTCTGGAAAATTTGGGCCCTCACCCGCGAAGGTTTCATCCAGCGGAGAGAACTCAACGTCCCGCCGAGGCATGGAAATCCCAGATCTTCCCTTTTTTCCCTTGTCGAAGAGCAGGGGTTCATTGAGTATCAACCCGGTGGAGCCCGCGAATTCTTTCATGTTCTTAACCTCATCTAAGAATTTAGATTTTAGATTGCAGATTGCTGATTGTGAAAATCTAAAATCTAAAATTAAAAATCTGAAATTACTTTCACCAACGTATCCATATCATTCCTGGTCCTGGTTTCGGTAACGCATAGCAGGTAATGATCGGGGAGTTCGGGGTAGTAAGGCGTCAGGGGAAGGCCCGCCACCATTTTCTGATCGAGCAGGCGTTGATAAACGGCTTTGAACCCGGGCGAAAATTCCACTACGAATTCATTAAACGTTGGTGCTGCAAAGGGTATTTTAAATCCGGCTTTCTTCAGCTCCCTTTTCAGGTATTCGCTCTTGTCATAATTAAGCCGGGCCAGTTCGCGAATCCCGCTTCCACCTAGCGAGGCCATGTACATGGCGGCGGTAACGGCACAAAGACTGCTGTTGGTGCAAATATTGGAAGTAGCTTTTTCCCGTCTTATGTGCTGTTCTCGAGTGGAGAGTGTAAGGACAAATCCCTGTTTTCCGTTCCTGTCCACAGTCTTGCCAACCAGCCGGCCCGGCATGCTTCGTACATACTGCTTGAGACAGGTGAACATTCCCAGCGTGGGTCCACCGAAACTTTGGGGAATACCGAAGCTTTGACCTTCGCCGCAACTGATATCCGCGCCCTGGGAACCGGGGCTTTTATAGAGACCGTAAGCGAGAGGCTCGGTGAAAGAAGCAACAAACAGGGTCTGTGTGCCGCGGGTAAGATTGCTCACAGCACCCAGGTCTTCCATACAGCCAAAGAAATTGGGAGACTGAACGGCAATGGCTGCCAGTCCTTCAGTGCTTTCCAGCTTCCGAAGATCCGTTATGCCGCCGGCCGTATAAGGCAACTCGATTATCTCGAAGCCGCCCGGCTCTAAATAGGTGCGGACCACACGCCTGTACAGAGGATGAATGAGGCTCGAGACCGCCACTT
>OMOE01000143.1:834-6391 GCA_900290365.1 Syntrophobacter sp. SbD1
GGCTTTCTCGTTCGACTTGCATGTGTTAGGCACGCCGCCAGCGTTTATTCTGAGCCAGGATCAAACTCTCCAGTTAAATCCTTAATACCTTTTACTTAGGCCCAGCACACTAATTTGTCCGCTATTTAGTTTCCAAAGAGCACGCCCCCCAATCTTTCCGGAGACTTTTTAACATACACCACACCCTGACTTCTGTCAATCGCTATTTTGGGCGCCGTGACCTTGATACAACCTTTGGGGCCTGCCGAAGACCCATTCAAAAATCTGCCCTTGAGCTTACCCAGCCCCGAATTTTTTGAGCAAAAGCCGTCCACGCCACCAATCAAGGAGGCAACTTTCATGCTCGCTCTAAATCGTCGAGGATTTTAAAAGATCAGGCTAAATCCAAAGAAGAGATCGAAGACGGGCCAATATCAAATGTAGGCACTCAACAGGGCATTGTCACCCCGAACTCTCCACACGCCCCCCCAAAAGGCAAGGCGCATATCTAGCCCATCACACGGATAGAGTCAACGGAGAAAATAACCGAATCGCAAAATTTTTCAGGCGCGGACGCGTTTTTGTCCTCGAAAATGGGTGTTCCTGGAAAATTGACCTTTAAATAGCGAAATGTTAGCTTGGCCGGACCACGTTCGGGTGCTCGGGGCCGGTGCAACCCCCGAAGATAAGCTGTTCAAGGGTGTCCTGCGGTCAATGAGATATCTCCCCGACACCCTTGGAATATGTGAGAGTGAGCTTCGAAGCTTTAACCGGGAGAATTCAGATGACACCTGAAAAACGCGTTCTCATTGTCGGCGGGGTTGCCGGGGGCGCTTCTTGCGCAGCTCGAGCCAGAAGGCTCTCGGAAAAATCCGAGATCGTTTTGTTCGAAAAAGGACCTTTCGTATCTTTTGCCAACTGCGGCTTGCCTTACCACATCGGGGAAGTAATCCAAAAAGAAGAATCGCTTCTGGTCGCAACTCCCAGTCTGTTCAAGCAGCGCTTCAAGGTCGACGTGCGCCTCAACTCGGAGGTCATATCGATAGATAGGGCGAAAAGCGAAATCCAGGTAAAAGAGCTTGCATCGGGCCGGGTTTATTCAGAAAAATACGATGCACTGGTTTTGTCTCCGGGCGCTGCCCCGGTTAAGCCTCCCATTGCGGGAGCAGACCTTCCGGGGATTTTTACCCTGAGAAGCATTCCGGATGCCAGGCAGATCAAGCAATGGTTGGCTGCGGGCTCGAAGAGCGCACTTATTGTCGGGGGCGGTTTCATCGGCCTCGAAATGGCCGAAAACCTGGTGAAGCTCGGACAGAGCGTCACTTTAGTCCAGAGACCGCCGCAGGTCATGCCCGCCCTGGATCCTGAAATGGTTTCCCCGGCGCATGACGAACTCAGGCGGCGCGGAGTTTCGCTGCACCTAGGAGATTCGGTTATCGGGTTCGAACCAATGCCGGAGGGCGGTCTTCGCGCCAGTCTTGCTTCCGGCGAAGTGGTAAGGGCCGATATCGTCATTTTATCCGTCGGCGTACGGCCTGAGACAAAACTTGCCAGGGACGCCGGGTTGGAAATCGGCAAACTGGGCGGCATAAGAGTCGATGACCGGATGCTTACCAGCGATCCCCGGATTTGGGCGGTGGGGGATGCCGTCGAGGTCCGGGACGTCTTTACGGGCCGGTGGACTCTGGTTCCTTTTGCGGGGCCGGCAAATCGCCAGGGGCGCATTGCCGCGGACGTAATCCATGGAAGGGACAGGAGATTTCGAGGAGTTCAGGCGACGGTCGTTTGCGGGGTGGTCGACCTGACGATGGCATCTACCGGACCCAGCGAAAAGACGCTGAAGAGGCTGGGGCTGTGGCGCGAAGACTACGACAAGATATACCTCCACCCGGTACACCATGCGGGGTACTACCCCGGCGCCAAGACCATCATCCTGAAGCTGATCTTCTCCAAAAACGACGGACAGATCATCGGATGCCAGGCAATCGGGGAGGCAGGTGTTGAAAAACGGGTCGACGTCATTTCCATGGCCATTCAGAAAAAGGGAACCGTCTTCGATCTGGAGGAAGCCGAACTTTGTTACGCGCCCCAATTCGGCTCCGCAAAAGACCCGATAAATCTAGCGGGGATGATCGCGGCAAACGTGGCCCGGGGAGATGCCCAACTTGCCCAGTGGGAGGATGTCGATTCTACCGGGGCCCTCATACTCGACGTTCGAGAACCTTCGGAATTCAAAAAGGGGCATCTGGAAAAGGCCGTAAACATTTCGCTGCCCGAGCTTAGGGCCAGGTTGGACGAATTGCCCCGGGATCGCGAAATCTGGGCCTATTGCAGGTCCGGGCAAAGGTCCTACTATGCGGTGAGGGTCTTATCGCAATACGGGTTTGACGCAAAAAACATTACGGGCGGATTTCTGACGCGCCTGCTCACGAAAGACCGGCAGTAGAGGTAAATGATTCGGGGTAACGCTGCAATGTTATGTATCGACTAACTCCCGGATACGCTGGTTCTACACGAGCGTTTGAGGAGCCGGGCGAACAAGCCGCCGATAATCCCACCGGAAGGAATAGTGACCCAGCCAAAGAATAACCAACTCCAAAGACTCAATACAAATGCGCCCCACAGCCCGTTTAATGGATCCACCGGCGGTTCGCCCAAAGAAGAGGAATAGGCGCCGGTGCGTAGGACCCAGTATCCGATATTTGCCGCAAGGATCTTAAGATACCAACACACGGGGTGGGACAGCAGTCCTGCAAGGGCGCCGGCAACAATTCCAGCCGCAACGCCACGGTGGCACGGCCTTTCAATGATTAGCCACCACAAAACCGAGCAGGTAATCAGCGCGGCCACTCCCCCGTATAAAGGGAAGAAGCGATACCCCTCTCCAATGGCCTCATAAGCGGCAAACGCTCCCAAACCAAGGCCAACCGGGCAGTACAGGATACCGATAGAGAGTGATCTGAGTACCGCTGTTCTCGTCCAGACAACCATTCCGTGCTTCAATACCCTCCCCCACGAAGGCGCCTCATGCAACGAGCTAAGGGGCTTGTCCATAAATCAAATGTTAATATTCTCCAAACCGATTTTGTTTCACAGGCAGACGGATGATGAATGTCGCACCTTTTCCCTGCACGCTCTCAGCTATGATGGTTCCCCCATGGCGCTCAACAATTTTGCGGCATATGGCAAGCCCCATTCCGGTTCCATCATATTCACTGCGGCCATGCAATCTCTGGAAAGGTTTGAAAATAAGTTCGGCAAACTGCGGATCAAACCCAGTGCCGTTGTCTTTTACAAGAAGCTCACACATTCCCCCCCTGTCTAACTTGCCATAAACTTTGATATGAGGAGTCGCGGCGCCGCGGAATTTCAGAGCGTTACCAATCAGGTTCAGAAAGAGCCGTAACATCTGACTTTCATCCGCCTCTATGGCAGGCATGTTTTCGATTTCAACCAGTGCGGCAGTATCTTTGACCGATGCTTCGAAGACGTCCCATGCTTCCCGTACAATTTTTGCCAGGTCTATTCTTTTGAACGGCTCGTGTCTCGTGGCTACCTGCGAGAACTGGAGCAAATCGCTCAAGAGTCGCCGCATACGACTTGCCGAATTGAGGACCTTATCCAGGTAGTCCAGGCTGGTACTGTCCAGAGCCGGGGCGCATCTTTTTTTAGCCATGTCGCAGAAAGTCTGTATCTTGCGCAGAGGTTCCTGGAGGTCGTGGGAGGCAGCGAAAGCAAATTCCTGAAGCTGCGCATTCACTAATTCAAGTCTTTCCATGTTTGACCTCAGGGCTTCCTCTACGCGCTTTCTAGGCGTAATATCACGGTTAACTTCAAGAAATCCCAACGGCTCGCCATCTGTTCCGCGTTGTAAGGCCCAACGGCTCTCGACAAATATGCCTTTCCCGGTGGAGGTGGTTTGGAGCAGTTCTCCCCCCCATCGTCCCGATTCGAGCACTTGGTCCACGATCTGATCTAAAGGCTCTGGAAACCCGGTGTGCAAAAGGTCTTGAGTAACTTTGCCGAGTGCCTCTTGTCTGCTGAACCCGTACAATTCCGCTGCACCGTCATTCCAGAATTTTACAGTATGATCGAAACCCCGGACAAAAATGGCTTCCTGAGCCAAATTGAGAAGTGCAGCCTGCTTATGCAAATCCTCGTTAGCCCTGACGAGTTCAGCCGTGCGCTCCCGTACACGCAATTCAAGTTCATCACGTGATTTGCGAAGCTCTTCTTCCATATGTTTGCGGCGAGTAATATCCAGGGTGTATACGATAACCTGAATGACCTTTCCTTCGCCGTCCAGAACCGGGTAGCCATGGACTTCGACGTGGTGCTCACTTCCGTCTTTATCATAATGAATATGTTCGGTGGTAAAGGGTTCCCTGCTGTTTTTCACTTTCTCCATAGGGCACAAATGCTCCGCACCGCTGCACGGTTCGGATCGCTGGTGAGTCAGAGCATAGCATGTTGTGCCGTGGGGCAGACCGCCCTGAATCGTGGCCGGATTAGCCATGAGGACACTATAGTCATCCGCGTCCACGACATAGAACGGGTGTGTCAGAGATTCGAATATATGGCGAAGAAACTCATTTCGCTGGATGATCTCCTGTTCAGCAAGCCACCTCTTGTTACTCGCTTCCTCCAGTTTACGGAGAGTCTCGGAAAGGTTTGCATTCAATTCATGTTTCTGGTCGAACGCTTTCCTGATAATGAACACAGTCAATGCCGCAAGGGAAAATGTGAGCCCTTGAATCCCTGCATTCCACCATTCGACAAGCCAAGAGGATGGTTGGTGGTTTGACAGCATATCGGCAAAGAGCCAGGTCACAACGGAGAGCAGGACAAAAAAGACAGCAGCCCATATGCCGGCAAACCAGGCTGAAATGGCTATGGGTATAAAATAGAAGAGGGAAAAGTCCATTTCGCGGCCGGTTGCATAATCCAGAAATCCAACGAACAGAGTCAGCACGACGCAAATTGCGATGACGCTGAAACTGCGGCCAGGAAATTCATCGAGGAAACTGCGTAGTGGTTTGAAAAAATTAGTCATATTCAGGCTTCGATTCCAGAAGAAATGGATCGACACAGTCCCGATATGCTCCTCTGGGGGAAACTTTTCCGAATTCTAATACAACATCCTCCCTGAGACAAGCTCAAGGGATTCGAGACTCGCGGATAGGTTCGCCCGATCAGGTCCTGGGACGCCATTTACGGGAGTCGAGGGGCGTCTAATTCTCGCCGAAACGGCAGGGTTTGGGGAATTCAGGTCTGGAGTCGAGAGTAGAAAGTTGGTTTCGGGTGCTGAGTCAAGAGCTAAGAGTCGAAGGTCTTTTTTGTGTTGCCGGCACATGCATGAAGCTATATTGTTCATCTGTAATTGGATATGTCAGTTACCATCGGCGGGATGTTACCGGCGCATAGTAAGAGAGCGGTTTCTAAACGCGAGGAGAGGGAAGATGGTCAGTCTGAATATTGAATTCACGATTCATGTGTGGCGGGAGGGGAGCCAGTTTATAGCTCACGCCATGCCTTTGGATGTCCTAAGCGCCGGGAATACCCCGGATGAGGCCAAAAA
>OMOE01000040.1:0-5952 GCA_900290365.1 Syntrophobacter sp. SbD1
TCTCCGCACGGAGGGTCACCCTGGCTCTTGCTCATCGCTTCCCGCTTCTTGCTTCCCGCTCCCCGCTTTTACCATAGCGGGCATGTGCATCATTTTCCTATTTCAAGCCCTGGCACCTCGGTTTCTCTTGCCACTTTTTCGCGGACCTATTGTACGCGGCGTGACGGAGGGCAGGACTGATGACTGATGACGGATATCGTTTTGCTCTTTTCATGGCTAAAGCAATCGCCTGTGCTTAAATGCCACCCCCCGTTTGGCCGTTTGGGATTCTATAAACATATCATATCGTGAAAAAGCGCAAAGTTATCCTTCCGGCAAGATAGTTCAAATCGAAGGGGCAGGAAAAATGGAATGGCGAGGATCATTCACTATGCTTACTTTTTGGAACAAGTTCAATGACAACTTTTGACAGCATCAGTCCCAGTCAAGGTGGACATAAGACGAAAGGGCAGTTTGCCGGATAGTCGTGGAGAAGAGATGGAAGATACGAAAAGTTTTGCGAAGATCACTGCGGAAGAGCTGTACGACAAGATCAGTCAGAAGACCGATCTGATCATTATTGACACCTTGCCAAAGGAACTATTCGAGAAGAGGCATCTGCCAGGTGCCCAAAATTCCTGCGTCTTTCAAGTTGTATTCCCCTCGGAAGTGGAGGGCATCGTACCCGATCGTGACCGGGAGGTTGTTCTGTACGGCTCCAGCAGGGCTTCCCATGATTCAGTCACCGCAGCCGAAAAGCTTGTGCGGCTTGGGTATTCCAAGGTGTGTGTTCTCACCGGAGGGCTGGCCGCCTGGAAAGAAGCCGGATATCCTCTAACGGGTAATGATCCGGATTCTGTGGACGAGAACGATCAGTTCAGATTGGACAACCGCAGCTACACTGTCGACATCGAACAGAGCATTATTGAGTGGACTGGGCGCAACCCAAGCTCTACTCACTACGGTACATTACGTCTACTGAGGGGCGATATCACGATACAGCAAGGCAAGTTAAACGGAACTTTCGAGATCGACATGCACTCGCTCAAAAATCTGAACCTGGAGGGTAACGAATGGCAGCCTGTCCTCATTGCTCACTTGAAATCGGATGACTTTTTCTTCGCAGCGAAGTTTCCGGCTGCCCGGTTCACGATTGATTCGGCCCGGAGAATTGGTGCATCCTTGAGTGCGCCCAATTTCGAAGTGGAAGGCACACTTGAACTCCGTGGGGTGCGTAATGACATGAAATTTCTTGCGACTATCAGCAATCTACCCGGTGGTGTGATCACCGCTGAAGCGCATTTTGACCTTGATCGCACGCAATGGAAGATCATCTACGGATCAAGCCGCTATTTCGAACATCTAGGAATGCACTTGGTTTTTGATCCTGTCAGCATAGGGTTGCGCATTGTAGCGAGGTAGGCCAAGAAGGGGGGTGAAGGGGATGTTGTTTAACTTAAGCCGGACTTAAGCTCAGCGCAGCATAGCAGCAAGAAAAAACTTCGTGTTCTCCTGCCCCTTCGTGGGACTGGCGTTTGGAGCGGTCAGGAAGGATGGTCATGGTCACGAAGGACACGAAGGAGACACGATCGACAACCCGGCCGCAATCCGCCGACCTGTTCGAGGGGCCACGGTCGATTTTGAGGTCCACGAAGAAGACCAATCTGGATAAGCACCTTTGTGGCCTTTCGAACCTAAAAAGTATTGGTCGGACCCGAAGAGAAAAAACACACGAAAACCCTTCTCATACAAGATCCATAGTGTTGCATTTCGTAAGTTACTCGATATTCCGCCGGTATCAGTCATCACCCCGGCGAAGGCCGGGGTCCAGTCCCTTCTAGCCTGCAACTCTCGATAAACACTCTGGATTCCGGCTTTCGCCGGAATGACGAAAATTCCTCGTCATGTCAAACCGTAAATATCTGAGAATTTATGGAGTGCAACTCTAGCAAAGATTTCCCTTCGTGCTTGAGACAGTCTGATAAACGACCGCAACCACCCCGTTCCGTCGAGGTGGATCAGCTCACCCGTTCCCAAACCGTGAACTGCGCAACGGTATGCTGGAATTTACGTCGGGTCTCGCGGATCACGAATTCTACGTCTTCCGGTTCGTTTACAAGCCGGAAGTGTTCCCGCAGCAACTCCTGCATGCCTTCAAGGGTGGTATAGAGTTCTCCGTCTTTTCTGAACCCTCCTATCCATTTGTCGCGCGTAGTGAATTCTGCCAGCCACGTATAAGGCGACGTGACGACCAGCAGTCCGCCGACGTGGAGCCGTTCGTGCACCCCCGATAGGAATTTGCCCGGGTCATAGAGGCGGTCGATGAGGTTTCCTGCAAATATCAGGTCGTAACTGGAAAACAGTGGTTTGAGGTTTACCGCATCCGCCTGGAGGAATTCCACCCTGTCTTTCATTTGTTCGAGGCCGAAGTCTGAAAGCCGCGCGTCATGGTAGGAGACGAGCTCGCCTTCTTCGGGCAGTTCGTAGTGCGCAACCCCTTTTTCCTGAAGCTGAAAGGCGATGCGGATGAACCGGGCGGAAAAATCGAGACCCGTGACCCGGTCAAATCCCCGGGCCAATTCAAAAGTCGATCTTCCCACGGCACAGCCAAGGTCCAGGGCCTTTCGCATGGGGCGGCCCTTCATGGCTTCCAGGCAGATTCGGGCACACTTTGCGGGAAAGTGATCCACCCCGAAATACGTGGCGCCGTAATGCGCTTCGCAGTACTGGGAAACGGCCACATCGGTTTCGTACATGGCTTCGGGGATTTCCACCGGCTGGTCCGATTCCACATAACGGAATCCTGCATGCTGGAAGAAATGCCGCCGAAACGCATAGCGGGAGTCACGGGTTGCTTCGTTTCCCGTGGAAATCCACGAGCCCCCTTTAATGAGGTTGTGCCGGGTATCGAACGTCGGCGTGGAGAAATCGTCATAACAAGGGTGTACTTCAAAGCCTTCAAAACCGGTGATGGGCGTTTCGGTCCACTGCCAGACGTTGCCGATGATGTCATAAAACTCGCCGAACCGGAAAGTGTTCACGGGGCAGGAAGAGGCCCAGTGTTCCAGGTTGATGTTGCCGGGGGCTTTGTCCCAGTGCGGCTGATCGGGGATTTGGTGTGCGTCCCGGAGACAATACCATTGGTCTTCGGTGGGCAGGCGCAGGTGTTTGCCGGTTTTTTTAGCCAACCATTTACAGAACGCCCTGGCTTCTAGACAGTTGACTTCTACCGGCCAATCCCAGGGCATTTCAATGATCTGGGCCATGGTGCGGAACTTGTACGACCCACCATCCCGGATCCAGAATATCGGTTGGGTCGCCCTGGAATAACTCACCCAGCTCCAGCCTTCTTCAGTCCAGTATTCCTGGGTCGCGTACCCGCTTGCTTCCACGAATTCAAGATATTCCCGATTGGAAACGAGATACCGGCTCGCCTTGAAATCCCAGACGTAGGACTCGTGATGCCCGAATTCGTTGTCCCAGCCGTACAAGGGATGGTCCTTGGATTTTCCCAAAACGACCTTGCCTCCGGGCGCCGGAAGCAGTTCGTTCCGGGGCGCCTCGCCCGATTGTTGGCAAATGTCCCAAATGGGAAGCTGCCGCACTCGGTCGATTGAAGTGCGCCGGATGATAACCGAGGAGGTCTCGAGGTGGATCCTCTGATGTTCGATTCCCATCATGACGGCCCAGAAAGGATGGTCCCAGTGGATGGGCAGAGTAAGGATGGGCAGAGTAAGAGGGAAGGAGGTGATAAGCTTGTCCACCGTCTCGCGCACCGTGTCCCGATATGCCTTCACCTCGGCCACCGTGGGCCAGTCGTAGTGGGCGTCATTCAAATCATCCCAGGACATTTCATCCACACCTACGGCAAACATGGATTCAAACCTGGGGTTGATCCTGATGTCGACGATTTTGGCAATGATCAGTTTGTTGATATAGAAAACCGCCGTATGGCCCAGGTAGAATATCAGAGGATGTCTTAGGGGTTCGGGCCGGATGTAAAATGCGGCATCGTCTGCCAGAGTATCGTAGAGCTTTTCATCAATGCTGTAGGTCTTATGAAAATAGTCGTGTATTTGCCGGCGCTTTTCTTCTGCCGACCCTTCATTCAAAATGATGGTCCGGGTATAGCGCAATTCCATGCAAACTCCCCTTTGTGCAGATGGATGTACTCACCACTGCCCGGCTGCAGTAACGGATCGGGCCCGGCTTGCAGGATGACGGCCCATCCAGCGACTCTCCACAGCGTCCACACAGAACTCTTTGCCGCGCCAGTGATGACCGTGATCGCCGGGAACTTCGCGGTTTGCCGATATCTATCATTTGTCACCTCACTGTTCATAGACGCAAGTCAGCCCATGGTGGGATTCCGATGATAGATTCCCTTCAATCACTTCTTCTCCAACTCTTTACCGTCTGGGCTTAGCTTGACTCCTTCGATATAAAGGGTGACCTCCACATCATCGCCCACCGCCCCGCCGCCCGGCATGTCCAAACCCGAGGTAATTCCAAAATCGCTTCGCTTGAGCTTGGTCGCAGCTTGCAATCCCACTCGGTAGCCACCCCACGGATCTGGTCCGAACCCGAGAATTTCAAAAGGGAATTCGATTTCTTTGGTCACTCCATGCAGGGTGAGTCGACCGTGCAGAATGCCCGTGTTTTTGCCGGTTGACTGCGCATCCGTGCTGGTGAACTTAATGGCATTGAATTCATGCGCATTAAAAAACTCGCCGGTCAAAAGATGCGTATCCCGTTCACGGTGATGACTATCGATACTGTAGACACTGATGACTGCTTCCGCCTTTAGCACCCAACGCTTTTCGGGGTCGATTTCGATCTTTCCCTGCACGTCGGAGAACGTCCCAGAAGTTTTCGAGACGACATGGCGGATGACCCAGTTGGCGGAGCTGTGAGCATTGTCGATGGAATAGACCTCGGTCGCAGCGCTGGAGGCGCCGACGAAACCCAGGATCATAAATATATTGACGAACAGAAGACGCATGGACTGCTTTCCTAGATTCATGATTTTCCTTCCCTGGTTGAGCTTGAGAAGCCAGCGCTTACCCGGCAACAGTCGATATGCCGCCACCTGGCTTTTAAGACCAAAAACAGTTCGTATTCCAACCAAAATAAGATCGAGACCATCATTTTGCATCGAACAAGAGCCTCTACGCACACCTCCCCTAACTCGATCTGTGGGATACAGATGGTGTTTTTTCTGGGCATCTTCTACTGTTCTCCACAGAATGGCGGTCAACGCGGCTCGGCAACGGCCTCGATGATGATGCACCGGCTCTCAATGACTGGCGGCCTCGGGACCAAATGTATGTACTTTATGGCAAACGGAGTGTCCGTTCTTCTCATTGGAATCCAATAATCCGACGGCATCGGCCCGGCACCGCACACAATGCCGCATCTGTCGAATATGCGCGGCTGCTCTCCTCCTGAGACTATTCAGCTTGGAAGAAGACAGAGGAGCAGCGTGCTCAAATGCTGTTCCCGGCACTGATATCGCCGGGATTATATTCATAATGTCAGCCCCCAGTTTAGAGATGCTGCGTGCTATTAATTCTATCTCGTCTTCGTTTATCCCAGAAACCACAACCGTATTTACCTTTACCACGATCTTTTCCGCCTTAAGGGCGGCGATTGAATCCAACTGTCTGCCGAGAAGAAACCCGGCTCCTTCGATCCCCTTTAGAACGCCTGAGCAATTCCGGATGTGCGAATAGATCGGAGCACCCGTTTCCGGAGTGGCGGCATTGACGGTTACGGTTACGTATCCAACACGGAGGCTGGCCAGATCATCTATATAGGGACCTATGCCGAGGCCATTGGTTGAAAGACAGCGGCTGGAGAGTCCCGGCTCGGTTAAGCGTGACTCTTTGGCGAAAGCTGCGCTTCAGAGTTACCTTCGAATTGATCCAATGCGCTCACCAACAGGGAAGCAGTCGCGCCCAAAGAAGGGCCTCC
>OMOE01000040.1:5962-7128 GCA_900290365.1 Syntrophobacter sp. SbD1
CATAAGAGTCCCAACGCCTTTTTGAAAACCCTCCAAACGACCCTTTGCATCAAACATCGAGCAACTCTCCTTTTCTCCGCATAAATAAGATTTCCAGTTCGTAAACAAACGACCACCCAGTTTAATATTCTTCAGTAGCAACCAGAATATAGATTGTTTTTTTCGATACTTCAAATAGGTAATTACAATTTATGTCGATTGAATCGTATGAAAAAACCATCCTTGAGATTCGTCACCCCTTTTAAAATTCCGATCTCACCCCCTACTGATCCCTCCCCAATGGTCTCGGTCTTGGAAGAGCCTGTGGCAAAATCTCCTGATCTTCCTGATCCACACCCCGCCCTGACCCCTCCTCCATGGTTCCCATCATCGAGTATCCCTTGAGCGGGGGCGTTCATCCCTAAAAAGTCACTATACATCTGCTGATCCTTGAAATCTCGATGTCCCGAAAATTTACAACGTCCAGATCATACATTCATGAAATCAAGGCAGGCTACAGGTTCAGCCTTCTAACAAGATATATCGAAATAGAGGATCTCCAGATTCGTGAATAAAATAGACTTGCTTCCGTCGCGATCAAAGCCGGATGTGTTACGCAGCGCTTCCGTGGATTATCTGAGACCGAGATTGCTCTTTTGCTCTTCGGGGAAAGAGAGGTCACACCTACACTCTTGACAATGGGAGGGCGAAAAAACTGGTTGCGAAGGAGATGGAACAGAGCAAATCTATGCGGCGCAAATCTGTTGGAACGTTTGAGGGGGAGCTTGGGGTGAGTTCGCAACCCGCAACCCCAGTTAGGACTGAGTGCTGAGGCCCCGGACTGGTGATCTCCGGGGTGACGAGGACTGAGGGGGTAAAGAGCCGCGATGCCGAAGGCATTCGGAGGGTTGATTACAGCGGCTAGCAGGTGATAGTGAACAGAGAACCGTGAGCAGACAACAGTGGCAAAAAGATACTGATCGGTGACGGTGAGAGGCAAAAGTTGCGGCTTAATTGATTCCTGGTTTTTATGGAAGTGCTTGCATTCATGGCAAATTCAGTCCTAAGTGCTTGCAGAATAAATGAAGCAGGAAGCGGGAAGCGGGAAGCAAGAAGCAAAACCATCTCCGCACGGAGGGTCACCCTGGCTCTTGCTCATCGCTTCCCGCTTCTTGCTTCCCGCTCCC
>OMOE01000023.1:0-278 GCA_900290365.1 Syntrophobacter sp. SbD1
AAGGTGAGATGGATCCGTTTGTGCCTGCGCTAGCCGTTATTGTATAGCTAGTCACTGCAAATGTTGCCGCGATGGTGTGGGCGGCCGTGACGTTGGAAAACGTATAACTGGTGACCGCTCCAACAGAAGCCCCATCCACAGTCACTGCGGATACCTGGTAGCCTGCGGCGGGAGTAATGGTAAAGCTTTGACTTGCCCCGGAATTTACCGAAACTGCACCGGAAGGCGATATGGAGCCGTTTGCGCCTGCCGTTGCCGTTATTGTATAGCTCGTCGTC
>OMOE01000023.1:288-30447 GCA_900290365.1 Syntrophobacter sp. SbD1
CACCGGAAGGCGATATGGAGCCGTTTGCGCCTGCCGTTGCCGTTATTGTATAGCTCGTCGTCGTCGCCGCAAATGTGGCCGCGATTGTGTGGCTGCCGGCGATATTGGATAGCGTATAGGTGGTGACCGCTCCGACCGAGACCCCATCCACTGTCACTGCGGATACGTTGTAACCCGTAGTGGGAGTAATGGTGAAAGTTTGACTCGCCCCCTGGGTCTGGAAAAAACTTCCAGACGGGGATATCGATCCGCCTGTTCCGGCAGTCGCAGTGAGCGGTTCAACCACCAGCTCCGGCGAGTAACTACTCGTGTCATTATTGGCGTCGTAAGCTGCGACGGCAATGTAGTAGGGCGTTGAAGTCAGACTTGGCAGCGTGGCGGTTGTGGTGTTACCCGCGTTTAAGGTGTTGGTGTAGTTTCCAGTCGATGTGCCGTAACCTACAGTGTAGCCCGTCACGGCCGTATCCGAGTCCGCGTTCCAACGGATCTCAACCTGACCGGAGGTAGTCTGAGCGTAGCAGACCTGTTGTGCAAAGAGCATTGCAGGCAACATCGCGAGGATGAAGATTAAACCCGTGCAAACTCTCAATGAACCGGATTTTGCGAATTTGAAATGATGTGACATCTTTACATCCTTAGTGCCAGCGGCAGCTTTGGAAAGCTTTGGACAGTCCACTCCCAGTGGACTTGAAGACAAACCGTCCCTATCCCAACTTTTGGCCGAACCTGACCACGCTCGGGGCGGTTGTTCAACTCCTCGACTTCCCTAGTTTTGTTTTAGTTGAAGGAATGTTGTGGCCAGAAGGAGAAAGCAAAAATGATACCAATTATCATCGGATAGTTTTTCTCGGTATTTTCCAGGCGTATCAATCCCCTGCGAGATGTGCCTGGATTATTCGCAGGCAGCCATCAGCACCAATGGACAATTTTGAATTACACAACCGTAGCTCATCCCTGAAATCACCTGAAACATGCAGGATTTTGCGTACAGTGGCGAAGGCGTTCAACCACAATAGGTAGGAAAAAATTGCCAGGCGATACCTCGATAACAGCCCTTTTTATCCGGCTGTCAAAACTGCCTGTAAGCGTCAATGTTTTGGGAAGATCGATTCGGGGTCGGACCAGAAAATTGCCACTTTAACGACGACTTATCTGTGCACTCGCTTCTTCGCGTCGCTCTTGCGCCGGGGGTGCTTCTCATGACTGGAACTCACTCTTGGGCACACCTGACCGGCGGAGATCCATTGAGGTGTGCCGATAGGGAGTTCGTCATGGTTTGGTGATTCGAAAAGGGCGAAGATTTTGGCGGCCTATTTCTCAAGGGCGAGAAAAATAAGTAAACAGTTTGGACAGACAGTAAAGGACTATGAACAGACGGGGAACCAACAGCAAAGCTCCAAAGGCCTTCCGCAAGCTCGTCGCGGGCGCGGCCAATGCCCGGATTTGAGGCGAGCGCCAGGAGCTTTAGGTCGATCATATCGACAAAGGCGTCGGCGTGGGCGTCGGAGTCATCCGCAATGTAATCCCAGATTTCAACAAGGTCGCTTTTGGCGCGGGGCAGTTTGATGATGACGGGCATTCAGACCTCGGCCTTTGCCTTGGCCATTCGCCTCTTGCGGCCTTCCTTTTTGATCTCGTCGGGATTCCACGGCGTCGGGTCGCCGCTGGCAAGGCCGTCGCTAATTTCCTGCCGCAAATGATTGAGTTTAACGGCACGAAGATGGTCTTGTTCCTCCATAAGGCGGAGCGCCTCGCGGACAACCTCGCTCGCCGAATTATAGAGGCCGGAGGCCACCTTCTTTTTGACCAGGTCTTCAAGCTGAGGGGTTAAATTGACGTTCATCTGCAATGACGCCCTCCTTTCTGTCCAGTATGCTTTTACATTAAAGCTATTGTCCAAGATCGTCAATGATAGACAAGCTTTCTCCCTCATGGAGTCAACCCAGCTCGCCAACATATGAACTTTTAGATTTTTCAAGATATGATCCGGGAAGGCTGAGTCCGGAGGCTCATTCCTCATGCGTCGATAGGGGTTGAGTTGCACCGGAAAAAAGCCGGACGGATTCTCCCACCATCTGACTATGAAATGCGTTGCTCGGCAAATTCATTCTTTCACCCTCCTCCCGGCCCAGCCAAAACGGCGTTTAGCATAATCAGTACGGGTCACGGGTCTGGTGTCGGGGGTCATCCTCTTCCGTCGTTGCTCCAAGTCCTTCAGGTTTGCCGCTCAGTCCTCAGTCCTGCCCTTCAGTCCTGAATTCCATCCATTCGAATCACCGGATTAGGTGCCTGCTAGCATTTAGACCGGAATTCGCCCTTAATTCAAGTACTCGCGAACAATATACGATTCAATCACCCCAGAAATTTTGCCTTCTAACATCACGGATCCCCATTTTTTGTCCGCTGTTCCATGCTTACCGCCCGCTGCTATCATGCTGTCGTTTTGCTCTTTTACTCTCGCCTTCGTTGCCGGCGATCCCCAGGCCCCGTACGAAGTGAGGTGGAGCTTTCCATTCGTAATTCCTAATTCCAAATTTCTAATTGCCCTTCCGGTTGCCGCTTCTGGTTGCCGTTTCTATTGCCGCTTCTCGTTGCCGCTTCTCGTTGCCGTTTGGCAGAACAAGATATCTCATTGTAGAATGTTGGCTGTTGGGATTTGGCGTTTTCGTTTTTGCTGATCACTGCTCACCGCTCACTGCTCACTGCGAAGCTGTTCATTCCTAATTCCTAATTTCTAATTCCTAATTGCCTGTTATTGAGCGTGTAAATTCGAAAATGGTAAATTAAATCACCTGGATGCGAAATCAGACATCAAAAGTGCCCTGTATTTTCAGCGACTACAGCTGGGTTATGAGAAAATTAGCTCTTCTTTTTCGCTGTTAACCCTCAATTGTTTTCCAGCAATTTACAAGAGCTTATGAACCATGACTGAGATGCGGCATGTTAAGCGTGGCAGGCCGTTCCAAAAGGGCCGGTCTGCATGGGATGCGAGGAGCGCAACGGGCTATCCGTGTCCATTGATCAATTTAAACAGACTGCCTGTATCCAATTTCGGCAGCTTCGGACCCGAATGCAGAAAAGGTCAACCATGATTTTTTTTGATCCGTACCACCATCCTTCGTTTTCTTGTTTTTTGTGCAACGTTTTATCCGCAAGCTGCCGTTTTCTCTGCGATCTCAGCCTTCTCTCAAGAGCGACCGTGGCCTCTCGTGCAAACCACCGGGTTTTAGGAGTTGTCGATCGGCCAGTCTAAATACCTCCGTATAGCCGGGTCGTCGTATACTCAGCGCTTTGGGTTTTTCTTCTTTGTTCATTGTTTCAAAACCTCTGCGCCCTCTGCGTCTGGTGAAGCCTTTGTCTTCGGTTGCGGCTGTGCTGCTCCAGGTTTATCCACCGCGCTACGCTCCTCCATCAGTGTCAAAGAGTTATTTGGTCGCTGCTCTGCTGCTCGGCTTCAGAATGACCTCCTGTCTGCTCGCTCGCCCTTGAACATTATTCTCACATGCGTTAATAAGAAAACTCGATCAAGAAAGTTAATCTCCAGGATGAGCGGCGGGAAAAATGTTCGATAATCTTTCAGATAAGTTTCAAAAGATATTCAAGAACCTGCGGGGCCAGGGAAAGCTCAGCGAGGCCAATATAAAAGAGGCCCTTCGCGAGGTGAGGATGGCGCTGCTCGAAGCGGACGTCCATTATAAGGTGGCGAAGGATTTCGTTGCCGGCATTTCTCAAAGGGCTGTCGGGCAGGAAGTGATGCAGAGCCTTACGCCCGGCCAGCAAGTCGTAAAGATAGTGCACGAAGAGCTCTCCGCTCTTATGGGCGGCAGTGCCGAGCCCCTGAAACTTTCCGGCAGAACGCCTGTTGCCGTGATGCTCGTAGGGCTTCAGGGTTCGGGCAAGACAACCACTGCTGGAAAGCTCGCCCGGAAACTTTCCAGTGAAGGCAGAAGACCCTGTCTCGTTCCGGCCGACGTATACCGGCCCGCTGCCATCGACCAGTTGATTACGCTCGCGGGCCAGTTGAAGCTTCCCGTCTACCCGTCGACTTCCCGGCAGACCCCGGAGCAGATTGCAAAAGAGGCCCTCAACTATGCGCGCCAGGAGAACTGCGATACTGTTCTGGTCGATACGGCGGGGCGGCTGCATATAGATTCGGAACTGATGGAGGAGCTTTCGCGGCTCAAAGGCATCCTCGAGCCGGCGGAGATTTTGCTTGTGGCCGATTCGATGACCGGCCAGGACGCAGTGCAGGTTGCCGGTTCTTTCAATGAAAAGCTCGGCCTTACAGGGGTCATCCTTACAAAACTGGACGGCGATGCGCGCGGCGGCGCCGCCCTGTCCATCAGAGCCGTTACAAACTGCCCGATAAAGTTGATCGGCGTTGGTGAAAAGCTCGATGCCCTGGAGGTTTTTCACCCGGATCGAATGAGTTCGCGAATCCTTGGAATGGGCGATGTTCTGTCGATGATCGAAAAGGCCCAGGAGTCTTTCGACGCCGATCAGGCCGAGGAGATGGCGCGCAAATTCAGGCAGGACACCTTTACCCTCGATGATTTCCTCAGCCAGCTTCAGCAGGTCAAAAAACTGGGCTCCTTCGAACAGATACTCGGAATGCTTCCCGGTATGGGGATGATGAAAGAGTTGAAAAAAGCCAAGGTCGATCCTAAGGAGTTCTCGCGCATGGAGGCCATCATCAAATCGATGACCAGGCAAGAGCGCAGGAACGTGGATGTACTCAACGGCAGCCGCAGGCGAAGGATAGCGGACGGAAGCGGAACGAGCGTCCAGGATGTAAACAAGCTCCTGAAGAGCTATGATGAATCGCGCCGGATGATACGGCAGCTTATGGGCGCACCGGGGGGCGGCACCAAGAAAAAGAAAGGAAAATTAAGGCGAAAAGGTTCATTTTTTCCTTTCTAATATTACCATCATACGGTATATAAAAAAACTTTACCGTGCAAATCACGGGGAGAGTTGCGCCTTTTTGTCCGCGCCGGGCAAAAAGGATAATTTGGCTGTGTAAAAGCGCGTCGCTTGGCACTTATCGTTCCTTAGATAAAGGGGCGTTTATAAAACAGGAGGTCTAGAGTTAATGCCGGTTAAAATTCGTTTGGCACGTGGCGGAAGGAAGAAAAGACCCTTCTATAAAATTGTTGTCGCCTCCTCCGAGGCGCCGCGCGATGGTAGGTTTATCGAAAGAATTGGATCCTATGACCCGCTCCCGACTGAAACTCAGGTCCAGATCGACGGCGAAAGACTCCAGTACTGGCTGGGGCAGGGCGCAGAACCGACCGATACGGTTCGCAACCTGATCGACAAATACGGAAAGCTGAGCTTGAATATACAATAATTGACGCAGCGCATTCATGCGGAGGAAGTCATGTTGAAGGAACTGATCGAGTTTATGGCGCGAGCATTGGTTGACAATCCCGAGAATGTGAGAGTTTCCGAGATCATGGGCGAACAGACCTCCGTTATTGAGCTTCGGGTATCAAAGGAAGACCTCGGCAAAGTGATCGGCAAGCAGGGGCGTACTGCCCGCGCCATGAGGACGATCCTGAGTGCTGCGTCTACGAAAATTCGCAAGCGGGCCGTTTTGGAGATAATCGAATAGCACAAATGGATAAAGCCGTCTTGGTTGCTGTGGGAAAGGTCGTGAAACCTCATGGGATCCGTGGCGCGCTGAAGGTGGCTCCTTACGGCGAGACCCTCGGTGAAATGAAAGCCGGGGAGAAGCTGTTTATCGAAGCAGGAGGGCAACGGCAGTTGACACTTGTGGGCCTTCGTGCGCAAAACCGGGTTCTGATTGCTCAGTTCGAGGGAATTGAAAGCAGGGAGCAGGCTGAGGCGATAATCGGAAAAGATATTCTTGTCGATAAAGACCGGCTGCCCGAGTTGCCTTCGGGCGAATACTACCATTTCCAGCTAATCGGGCTTTCGGTTGAAACTAAAGAGGCAAAGCCGCTGGGGACCTTGATGTCGGTGCTGGAAACCGGCAGCCACGATGTCTACGTGGTGGACAGTGACGGGAAAGAATTGCTCATCCCGGCAATCGAAGAGGTCATCAGTGAAGTGGATCTCTTAAATGGGAAGCTTATAGTAGATTTGCCGGAAGGCTTGCAATAAATGATCTTTGAAATCCTGACCATTTTCCCGGGTATGTTTTCTTCGCCTCTGGAAGAAAGCATAGTGGGAAAAGCCCGTGACCGCGGAATGATTGAGGTTCGGGTGCATAATGTCCGTGATTTTGCCGTGGACAGGCATCAAATGACCGATGACAGGCCCTTTGGAGGCGGAGAGGGCATGGTCATGAAACCCGAACCGATTGTAAGCGCTCTTCGTGCAATCAGTGACAAAGGTCCGGCGCCTCGGACAGTTTTGCTGACTCCCCAGGGACGGTTGTTCAATCAGGAAATTGCTCGTGAAATGAGCCGCCTTCGGCGGCTCGTTCTCATTTGCGGCAGGTACGAAGGGGTCGATGAGCGGGTTGCCGAGTATTTTACCGATGATCAGATATCCATCGGCGATTATGTTTTGATGGGCGGAGAACTCGCCGCCATGGTCGTGGTGGAAGCCGTCGCCAGGTTGCTCCCGGGAGTCCTGGGCAACGAGGGTTCTGCCGTTGCCGATTCGTTTAGCGAGCCGGTCCTTGAGCATCCTCAATATACAAGGCCCCAGGATTTCGAGGGTATGGGCGTCCCGGGGGTTCTTCTCTCCGGCAATCATGAAAGCATCCGCCGATGGCGGCGGGGACAAGCGTTGTTGAGGACCAGTATACGCCGCCCCGATCTTTTTGCCCGCCTTAGCCTGAGTGCCGACGACATTTCTCTGCTTGAGGCAAGCAGAGAAAGTAAAAAGTAAAAAGGCAAAACTTCCGGCTGGAGCCGGTTTGGGAATAATGATGGCGCAACTATTTTTAGCGCTTTTGCATTACCCGGTCCTGAACAGGCTGGGTGACACAATTGCTTCGGCGGTAACCAACCTCGATCTTCACGATCTGGCAAGGTCGTGCCGTACGTATGCGGTGCCTGCATGTTACATAGTTACGCCCCTCAAGGACCAGCGGTCCCTGGCAAACCGGCTTACGGCCCACTGGATCGAGGGAATAGGAGGCGAAATCCTTCCGGAGAGGCGGGAGGCCCTGAAGCTTCTCAGGGTGGTCGAAAGCCTTTCTTCGGCCGTAGAGGATGTCGCGCAAAGGAGTGGACAATCCCCGATTCTTTGGGCTACCTCGGCAAAGACCGGAGAGGGTCCTCTGCCTCATTGCGAAGCGCGTGCTTTATTGGAAAGGGAAAAACGGCCCTTCCTGCTTTTATTCGGGACAGGCTGGGGCCTTGCACCAGAGATTCTCGACGTTGTGGATGCTGTACTGGAACCTATTGCGGGAATTGACGGCTATAATCATCTTCCGGTGCGCTCGGCGGCTTCTATCATGCTGGACAGGCTGCTGGGGCGAAGGTAGCAGATTATATTTATTTTTATGGAGGAATGGAAATGGGAGTCAGTTTGCTCGAAATGATCGAAAGAGATCACATGCGCTTCGATATCCCGGCGTACAGGATCGGTGATACTGTAAAAGTGCACGTGAAAATCCGTGAAGGCGATAAAGAACGCATACAGGTATTCGAAGGCGTTGTGATCCGTACCCATAGGGCCAAAATGGGCGCTACCCTCACTGTCCGGAAGGTATCTTACGGGGTCGGCGTGGAACGTATTTTCCCGGTTCATTCCCCGCAGGTTGAAAAGATAGAGATCCTGCGCCGGGGCCGCATTCGAAGGTCTCGCCTGTACTATCTGCGCCACAGGGTCGGTAAGGCAGCCAGAATACGTGAGAAGCGCGAGCCGATGGNNTAGATGAGGCGGGCCGGGGGCCGCTGGCAGGCCCCGTGGTCGCAGCCGCCGTTATCCTGCCAAAGGGCGTTCGCCTTCCGGGGGTAACCGATTCCAAGAAACTTACTCCCGAACAGAGGGAAAATTTCTTCGAAAAAATCCACGCCTGCGCTCTAGCCATTGGGATCGGGGCTGTGGATAATCTCGAAATAGATCGTATCAATATCCTGCAGGCAACCTTCCAGGCCATGAGCAGCGCTGTCGGTCAACTGGCGCTGAGTCCAGATTATCTGCTGATCGACGGCCCGTATAGCCTTTCTCTGCCAATAGAGCAGAAGGGAATTACCAGGGGAGACTGCCTTTCGATTTCCATTGCTGCTGCCTCCATAATAGCCAAGGTCCATAGAGACCGCCTGATGTGCGAGTTTCACGAAAAATTTCCTCAATACGGCTTTGATTGCCACAAAGGTTATGGTACCGCGCGCCACTGCGAAGCCCTTCGCAGATTTGGGCCGTGTCCGCTGCACCGGATCACCTTTAATGGAGTTTTGCCGTATACGGAGTGCCGAACCGATGGAGAGGAGCCGCTATTATAAGGGGAAACAGGGCGAGAGGGCTGCTGCAGAATATCTTTGCAGCAGCGGAATAAAAATTCTCGAAAAAAACTTCCGATGTCCGCTTGGCGAGATAGATCTGGTCGCAAAGGACGGGAAGTCCATCGTGTTTGTGGAAGTAAGGACACGGCAGGTGGACGGGCTTTGCAGTCCCGAGGAATCTATCACCTTGCATAAACGCAGGCGCTTGACTCGCGCTGCCCTGTGGTATTTGAAACAGCATGGGCTGTTGGAATCATATGCGCGCTTCGATGTTGTTGCGATCAGGTGGAACGGTGAAGAGCCGGAAATAAACTGGATAGTCAATGCCTTCGAACCCGGACGATAAAAACGAGGAAAAAAATGGAAAACTCTATATCGTCTCGACGCCCATCGGAAACCTTGCAGACATCACTCTGAGGCTCTGAGGGCCCTCGACACCCTGCGGTCGGTCGATCTGATCGCTGCCGAAGACACACGCCACACACGAAAACTTCTCTCCTATTACGATATCCACAAGCAGTTGGTCAGCTATCACGATCACAATGCACGGCAGCGGGGCGAGCAACTGCTGGAAAAGCTTGCTTCCGGACGGAGCATAGCGTTGGTGACGGATGCGGGGACCCCCGGCATTTCGGACCCGGGAAAGCTTCTAATCGAAGCTGCCTTGCAAAAAGGAATAGAACCGGTCGCCATTCCGGGCCCGACGGCCCTCATAGCGGCCCTGGTCGTTTCAGGGCTGCCGCCTCAGCCCTTTGTCTTTTTGGGTTTTCCTCCGGCCAGGGGCGCAGAAAGAAGGCGCTTTTTCGAAAAGTACGCCCGCATGACACTGACCCTGGTACTCTATGAGTCTCCCAAAAGGCTCGAAAAAACCCTCCTGGATATACTCGGGACCTGGGGCGAAAGGAGGATCGCGGTCGCACGGGAGCTTACGAAGATGCATGAAGAGATCTTCCGGGGTTCTATCGCGGAGGCCGTTTCTCATTTCACGGGTGAGGTCAGGGGCGAGTTGACCCTGGTGGTGGAAGGGGCAGGGCCGGCAATGGGTGTGGATTTCAAATCTGGTCCGGATACGGAAACGCCTGGTCCTGGTCCCGAAGGATTCGGCCAGGATACCTCCGACTGGAGAGACGAGCTGAAGTCGATGCTCACAGGCGGCCTTTCATCCAAAGAAGCCGCATCGGCCATTGCCCGACGCTTTGATCTTCCACGAAGGGTGGTGTACCAGGCGGCTCTGGCGATGAAGAAGGAATGAAGACTCAATAGCTACTCCAATGCTAGTTTTTACCACGTATTTTCCCCTTAGTTTTACGGCATTTTGAAATCCAGCGGCATATAGCATCCTCAAAGAAAAAGGATTATTAGTACATCAAAAAGTCATTCCCCGGAGAATCCCGTTCGATAAAAGATATTGAGGGTTCCATGAGCTTTAATCTGTGCGACCTGATCGACATTCAGAGAACTCAACAACTGCTTGAGAACTTTTTGAGCGCGGTTGGAGTTCCTGCGGCAATCATCGATCTTCAGGGAAAAGTCCTCGTTACCTCTTCCTGGCAGAGAGTGTGCGCCGATTTTCATCGGCAGAACGAGATCACCTGCAAGAGGTGCATCGAGAGCGATACGATTCTGGCCAATGACCTTTTGGAAGGAAAACCCTTTTCACTTTACCGGTGCCTGAATGGCCTCACTGATGCAGCTTCTCCTATAATAATTGAAGGAAAACACCTCGCCAATGCTTTTATCGGGCAGTTCTTTATCAAAAAGCCCGATCTTGAATTTTTTTGCGGTCAAGCTAAGGAACTCGGCTTTGATGAAGCGGCTTATTTGGACGCTCTGTCCGAGGTGCCGATTGTAGCAAAAGAGACGCTTCCGTCGGTCCTTTCATTTCTCACCTCGTTTGCCGTGATGACAGCGAGTCTGGGCCTGAGGCAGTTGAGACAATTGGAAACGGAAAAGGAGTTGCGAGAGGCCCAGGCGAGGCTGGAGATTCAAAACGAGAAACTCCTGGCAAGCGAGCAAGACCTTCACCGTGCTCAGGCCGTCGCGCATATCGGTAGCTGGCGAATGGATGTTCAACGCAATACCTTGCACTGGTCCGACGAAACCTACCGCATGTTTGGGATTCCCAAGGGGTTGCCGCTTACCTACGAGGCATTTCTCGCCAATGTTCACCCGGATGACAGGGAAATGGTGGATCGGTCGTGGCAAGCCGCTCTGTGCGGCACTCCCTACGATATAGAGCACCGCATTTTTGCAGGCGGCACAATCAAATGGGTTCATGAGCAGGCAGAACTGGAGTTCGACGATCAAGGGGTCCTTTGCGGAGGATTCGGGACGGTCCAGGATATTTCCGAGCGCAAGCAGATGGAAGAGGAATTGTGCAAGTCGCGCGATCAACTGGAAATGCGGGTTCAAGAGCGGACAGTCGAACTGATTGAGACCAACAAGCAATTAGAGGCGGAAGTTCACAATCGCGAGAAGGTCGAGGAAATAGTCCGGGCAAGGAACCAGTTGCTTAACGCAATGGCCAACGCCGTGTCCAGGCAGGAGTATCTTGATGTTGTTGTCAGGCAAATCCAGGAATGGAGTGCGTGCCGCTGTGTGGGGATTCGCCTTTTGAATGAAAGCGGAGCCATTCCATATGAATCATATGCCGGATTCAGCAAAGAATTTTGGGAGATGGAAAACGAAATCATTCTAGGGAGGGATTCCTGTGTCTGCACTCGCGTGGTGGCTGGAAAACCCGAAGTTTCCGATACTCCCTATATGACCGCCAACGGTTCCTTTCGATGCCAGGATACGGCGTCCTTTGCCGCAAGTCTCACCGACTCTGAATTGCCCCGGTACAGGGGTGTTTGCATCTCTTCCGGGTTTCAATCGGTCGCCGTAATCCCCATCCGCTACGGCGCCGGAATTTGCGGAGCTATTCACCTGGCCGATACAAGGCTGGGCATGATACCCGATCGGCTGGTTAACCTGCTCGAAGATTCCACTCTCCTGATAGGTGAGGCAATTCACAAGTTCCAGATCCGGGACCGATTCAGGCGGTCTCAGCAACTCCTTGAAAAAACCTTTGAGGGCCTTGATGACTCGGTCCTTGTAATAGACTCGAAGGACCATACCGTTCTTGCATGCAACTCTGCTCTAACCCGGAATTTTGGTTACAGCCAGGAGTACGTTACGGGACGAAATACCGAGTTTTTGCACGTGGACCGGTGTGCGTACGAGGAATTCGGAAGGCGCTCGATTGCCGCGCTGGACAAGGAGGGCGTGTTTCGAACCGAGTTCCGGATGCGCCGCAGCGATGGCTCGGTTTTCCCGACCGAACATATAGTGACCGACTTGCTGGATGATTCGGGGGAGCGGATCGCGGTCGTCGGGACGATTAGGGATATCACGTCTCGTAAAAACGCTGAGGCTGCACTTGTGGAGAGCGAGAGGAAATTTCATGCCATCTTCGAATCTGCCCTCGATGCCATTGTGATTGCCGACAGTCACGGAAGATTCAAGGATGTAAATCCGGTTGCTTCCAGTTTGTTCGGTCTGGAAAGGGAAGAACTTATTGGCCGCTCTATCAGGGAATTTTCCGATTCCGATTTTAATTTTGATCGAGCGTGGAGCGTATTTCTCAAAAAAGGGATAGCGAGGGGAGAACTTCGCCTCTACCGGATGGATGGTACTGTTCGGGACGTCGAATATTGTGCTGTTTCAGAGTTTTACCCCGAGTATCATCTGGCCGTCCTGCGCGATATCACGGGGCGCAAACGGGCAGAGGCGGAACTCAAGTCCTATGCTGCCAGACTTGAACAGAACAACCAGGCTCTCCAGGAATTTGCCGCTATTGCCTCCCATGACATGAAGGAACCTCTTCGCAAAGTTATATCTTTCGGCAACTTGCTCAGACAAAAGTACAACGATTCGCTCGATCAGACCGGCAACGATTATTTAAACCGGATGCTCGATGCGACACAGCGCATGCAAGTGCTGCTCACATCTCTTTTTGAATACTCGAAGGTTACGATGAATACCGAGCCTTTCCGAGAGATTGATCTTAATGAAATCATTTATGAAGTTCTTTCCGACCTGGAAGTGAGGATTGAAAAAACTGAAGGCGAAGTTCATGTTGGGGACTTTCCGGTCATTTCAGCCGACCCCTCACAGATGCGGCAGCTATTCCAAAACCTGATCGGCAATGCGCTGAAATTCCACAAACCGGTCGAGAAGCCAATGGTCCAGGTCCGCTCCGTATCCAATACTGATTCAGAATGCCGGATCATTGTTGAGGATAACGGTATCGGCTTCGATAAGCAGTATCTCGAAAGGATTTTCGCCCCCTTCCAGAGGCTTCACGATAGAAACAGCCCGTATGAAGGGACCGGTATGGGCCTTGCCATCTGCAAAAAGATCGTTGAACGGCATGGCGGCAGCATTACGGCAGAAAGTACGCCAGGGAAGGGATCAATTTTCATAGTGACTTTGCCGGTGAAAGGGAGGAAACATATCTCTTAGCTTGTTTGATCGTTATCGACCAAATATTTATCGAGCTTATACCTTAGAGTCCCTCTCGGGATTCCGAGCAGCTTTGCCGCCTGAGAAATATTGCCGTCCGCCATGTGCATTACCTTCCTGATCAGATCAAGCGTGAACCGGTCAACCATTTCTTCCAGATTGAAGCCCTCTTTTGGCGCCGCAAAGATGAAAGGCATGCCGGAGGGCGCAGGGGAATCGAATGAATCAAGGGTAAGTTCTTTGGGCAGGTGTTGGGGGAGCAACATCTGTGCGTCATGCATGATGCAGATCCGCTCAATTACGTGGCGCAATTCGCGGACGTTGCCGGGCCACCGGTAAGAGAGCAGAAGATCCTGGGAATCATTGCTCAGGCCTTTGAAGCTTCGGGAGAATTTCTTTGCATATTCCAAAAGAAAATATTTGGAAAGGGCGATGACGTCCTCAGGCCGCTCGCGCAGGGGCGGCAGATGTATGGGGACGATATGCAGCCTGTAGAAGAGGTCTTCCCGAAACCGCCCGGCCTTGATAGCTTCGCGCAGGTCCTGGTTGGTGGCAGCAATGATGCGGATATCGATCTCGTGCAGTTGAGTGCCTCCCAGCCTGCGGATCTTTTTATCCTCGAGGACTCGAAGCAGTTTTGCCTGCAATCCGAGTTCGATTTCCCCCATCTCGTCGAGAAAAACGGTCCCTGCGCCGGCCGCTTCGAATAGCCCGATTTTCCTGTCTCTTGCGCCGGTAAATGCGCCGCTTTCATAGCCGAACAGCTCGCTTTCCATCAGGTTATGGGGCAGCGCGGCGCAGTTGACTTCGATAAACGGCCTGTTGGCTCGTGGACTCAGGTTATGAATGGTTCGGGCTATAAGGTCTTTTCCGGTCCCTGTTTCTCCCGTGATCAGAACCGTGGTCTCGGCGTGCCTGGCAACCTCCCGGACCTGCTGGAGCACTTCCTTCATCGCGGGGCTTTGGGCAATAAAAGGCCGGTTGCCCGAGGCTCCCTCATGCTGCTTTTTGAGCGACCGGACTTCACGCTTCAAGCTCTGCGTTTCAAGCGCGAGTCTTACAATGAGCTTGATGACATCGGCCTTGAACGGCTTTTTGATGTAGTCGTAAGCCCCCATTTTCAGGGCCTCCACAGCGGATTCGACCGAAGCGTATCCGGTCATTATGATGACCAGCAGATCAGGATCGGATTTCTTGATTGTCTTTAGAACTTCCAAACCGGAGAAGTCCGGCAGCTTGAGGTCGAGGAGCACCAGGTCGAAGGGGCCTTCCTGAAGGAAGGCCAATGCCTCCTTGCCATTGCGGGCGGTAGTCGTGCTATAGCGCTCTTCCTGGAGGATCCTGTCCAGGTTTTCTCGAAGGAAAACTTCATCGTCTACTATCAAGATCTTTTCCATGTTTTTCCGTTTCAAGCTGAAGCCGGTGCTTAGACCACCGGCAGATCGATCCAAAAAGTAGTCCCCCTCAGCAGTTGACTCGATACCGAAATCCGGCCTCCATGTTCACGAACGATGCTGTGCACTATGGCCAGCCCAAGGCCGTGCCCCGATGCATTGCGGGTAAAGAATGGATCGAAGACGTACGGGATATCCTCGGGGGAGATGCCCGTTCCGGTGTCCTGCACGGCAATGCGCACCGCCGATTTGGAAAGAAGGGAATCTTCAGCCGCAACCGTTTCTACCGAAACACGCAGGTCACCTCCTTGCGGCATGGCCTGTATGGCGTTCATGAAAAGGTTTAAAAGCGCCTGCTGCAATTTCTCGGCGTCCAGCCGGAGCATCGGGAGGGCTTCCTCCAACTGCACCAGCAGGGAAATATTGCTGTTCTTGCATAGTTTTTTCACAAAGAACCCGGTCTTTTGAAGCACCTCCTCAAGAGGCCTGAATTCGAGCTTAATCTGCTCTGAAGGTACAGCAAAGTCAAGAAGGCCATCAATGAGGTTTTCGAGCCGGTCGATTTCCTGCAGTGACTTTTGAATCAGTTCGCGCTCGGCGGGCAGATTGTGCAGGTGGTCGTGCAAATCGTCCATCAGAAGTGAAATACCGGTCAGTGGATTGCGTATCTCGTGAGCGATACCGGCGGCCAGCACTCCAAGGCTGATCAGCCGGTCGGACCGCCTGAGGTGTTCCTCCATAAGTTTTCGATGTGTAACGTCACCGACTATTACCAGGAAAACATCCTTGTCCTGCCTCTCCGGATTGATGGTTGAAAAATGGACATCCAGGACCTTCTCCTTCCCACTGTCAAAGACACAGCGATATTCAATTGGCCCCTGTTCCAAAGCCGGTGATGAGAGGCATAGCCCGATCGTTTCAACCCAGGAAGGCAGCCCTGCGAATACCTCCCGGTAATCCCTGCCCAGGGCCTCATTGCGGCTAATTCCAAACACCGCTTCGCTGTATGGATTGAACCATGTGATCTTTCCCTCTGCGTCCAGCGTGATAATTCCATTCGTAATGTGAGTGACAATGGATTCAACGAAGTTGCGGTCCCGCTCCAGTCTTTCCTGGTGATGCCGAATCTGCCTGGCCATGTGGGCGAAATTGTCCGCCAGTACTTCCAGTTCATCCCCGGTTTTCACTACCACTTCATCGGGGATATGGCCGGATGCAATTTCTTCGGCTTTTTGGGCAAGGTAGAGAATTGGCCTGGTCAGGGTCCTGGAAAGAGCGGCGGCGAGACCGATCGCCAACAGGGCGGCGGCCGTTAGAATAAGAAGGCTGTTTTGTTTTGTCCCGGCAACCATTTCGTCGATTCTGAGGCTTGCCAGCATGGCCGGTTCCTTGAACTTTGCCGTTTCAACCCCAATGGTGATTCCACCGAAGATGCCGTAGCGGTCATAGGGGGGCTGGCCGTAGAGTATGGGTGCGTAGGCCATTATCCGCTGGGTCCCGCCGACATTGAATGTGCTTGTTACGCCAGATCGCAGCGCCCGCACCTCGCGGGCTATCAGAGAATAATTCGGGTTGATGAAGCTTGCGCGATCGAGATTGAAGGGCGCCTGGCCGGCAATAAGCCGGTCACGTGTATAGGGGCCAGGGCCGGTGTCGAAACCGCTCCCATCCGGGAGAACACCCCTGATGTCGGACCTCTTGGGATGCGCGATGATCCAGCCTTCGTCGTCAAACATAAAGGCATAATTTCCGCTGGAATAATCCGGGGAGACCGCAAACCTCTCCTCGGTCGGCAGGATGTGCTGGGTGAGCTCCATCAGGTGCCGGTGGTCGAGTGATAAAACTATTACGCCTTCGAGCCGGCCCTGGCCGTCCGTGCATGGGGTCGCGAACCTGATGACCCCTTCGGAGGTCATCCCCCGTAGGGATCGTTCGTGGCTTACGTACCAGCCGGTCAAATGGGAGACGCTTATTTCGTCCGGCTTGAGCACGGAAGCTTTCTCAAAATACCTCTCGGATTTGAAGGTGGTGTTTTCGGGCTTGCCGACATCGCGCAACCCCGATTTGTCTATGATTCGATCGTCTAATATGCGCACTTGTTCCGTGCCGTCGGCGCCTACGAAAGAAATCTCTTTGTAGAGCGGGAGTTCTTTATGGATTTCACCCGCTTTTCCATCGACAAGATCGCGTACCCAAATGTCTCTTCTATGATTGAGAGAAAAACGAAGATAGACTTCGGGGTCGCGCCGAAGCATCTTTAGCGTAAGAAGATCTGCTTCGCGCGACTGGAGAAACTGGCTGACGCGCTTGGCCGACTCTACGGCGCGAAGTTCGAGCGACTCTCTGGCGCGGCTTTCGAGTTGGGCGGTCGTGCTGTTGATAGCGCTGTCTCCAATTTCTCTCATGCTGCGCAGGGTCCAAAAACCCAGCACGACAATAGGCATCATGGCCAGCAGCAGAAATGCAAATATGAATTTTCTGGCAATGGAAAATCGAAGATACATAACCGCAACCTCAAGAGGCGGACATTCGGAAAAAATACCGCCCCAGAATAACCCGGAAATATTGCCAAGTCACCATTGCCACAACTCATTATGGCGGTTTTTCGCCATGGACGATCGAAATTCCGCCACCCTCCATGTTTTCGCCACGGCCAAGCTCCCATAATACAAAAACAACCTATCCCACATTCCGCGCGAACTCCATGGGAGGCTGAAATTCGCCGCTTTTTCCAAACAGATGTCCCTCCGGGACACCCGGAAACCATGAAAAGACGCCCCAATCACCCTCTTTTCTAAAGGGGGGCAGGGGGATTTTTCTTGCCGCCGCCGAAAGCAGGGGCGTTTCCGGCAGGCGGTCCCACCGCCCGGGGCCTAGATACAGTTCGGATTGCGTGCAGCCGGGCATGGGCGGCCCACCGGCTCCCGTATATCCCTCTTACTGTTCCTGGCATTGTTTTTGCCTATAGATGTTAAACCCTTTGAAAGGAGACAGTCAGTCATGTCGGGAGAGATAAAAGCCAAATTCAGCAAAGATACCAGGATGGCAATGCTTTCACAGTTTCTGGGTTTCATGCTCGATGCCTATGATATGGCCCTTGTGCTTATCATGGCGCCCATTCTGGTAAAAGTGTTCTCAGCCCCGGGGGGGTCCGAATCGTGGCAGTACATCAAGATTATTTTCACCTATTCGATAACAATGGCCGCCAGGCCGGTTGGCTCGGCTATTTTCGGACATTACGCCGATAAGCTGGGCCGTCGGGGGCTGCTGGTCTTTACCATCGGAGGAGTGGGACTCATGTCGCTCATCTCCGCTGTGCTTCCAACTCAGGCAATGTGCGGGGTCTGGGCCTATGTAATCTTTTGCGTCCTGAGATTTGCGATGGGTTGCTTTTTCGGTGGGGAATATGCCATCGGGCACACTTTCGCAATAGAGCATTCTCCTTCCGGGCGTCGCGGGCTCGTAGGCGGCTTCATCCAATCGGGGTTCCCTCTGGGATATGTTTTCGCTTCTTTGGTGTTTGCACTGATCTCACATATCCTGGGCAGTGACGCCATGCTTCAATACGGCTGGCGTTTGGCCTTTTTGACCGGCGTCATGCCCGTATTCCTGGCGCTCTACATAAGAAAGTCCCTGCCCGAGTCGCCTGAATTCAAAAAAGCAAAGGCGCTCGGAACAATTGAGAAGGCGCCGTTTCTTAGCATGTTCAAACCTCCTGCGCTCTGGGATTTCGTGCAGGTTTTCGCCTTTATGACGGGACTCTTCCTCACGGATTATTCAGTCTACGGGTTCCTTCCCAATATTCTGACCCTGGGCGGAAGAGGTTTCGACGCCACGACTTACAGCCTTATCTACGGTTTCGCCCTTTTTATGGCATTCCTGGGCTACAATTTCTACGGATGGCTATCCGATATCATTGGAAGAAAGCGCCTGACCGTGAACTATTGCATTTTTCTGATCCTGTTCGGCGTTCCATCCTACTACGTGCTCTATAACGCCGCCATTGCCCGAAATATCCGGCTTGCAGTCCTGGGCGCAACAATGGCTGCAATGCTCAAACTTGCCTGGGGGGTCGTTCCGGCCTACCTCTCGGAACGGTTCCCAACGAAACGGCGGGCAGTGGGCGTTGGGTTCGGGTACTCTTCGGGCGCGCTTCTGGGAGCGTGGTTTGGCGTTTATGTCTGGTGGGCCCACAGCATTCCTGCGATAGCGGCTATCGAAAAACAGGACATGTGGCTTTCCCCCGCAGTGATTTTGACAATCGGGGCAATGATTACTTTCGCGAGCCTGTGGTTCAGCCCCGAGACAAAGAGCGTTCAACTTTCGGATGTGGGCGCTGATGATCCTGCCATCGACGGTTGCGCCCTGCCTGCCGAGGCCGCAACGCAGATATAAAGGCGCCTGCGTGTGAATTGGATGAGACCGTAGACACACAGGAGATGCGGAGGAGGCGCCGGCGATAAATCGGCCCTCTCTCCGCCTCTTCCCTGGACCGCTGGTTCGAATCCAGTCGTTCCGATCAAAAATATAAAGAATTCAGCCCCTTACCTTAGGGGCTTTCTTTTTGACGTGTTCCTCTTGTGTTCCACCCCGGATGGAGTATCCGCGAAGAAGTTCGCCATGGCTGATGTATTGCAAATGACCATTCAGGGTACCCGTCTTTCCGTTGTCTGTATTAGCACTAACCTTCCGTTTCTCGAAATTTATTCATAAATTCCCCCGGCTGGCCAACATTTTGCATCGACAGCGCCTGCGTCAGTATCTCAAGGCTTATCCGTGGAGGGTCGAGGTAATCAGGTATGTTAGGCTCTACCGGCCTCCATACGTGCATAATTGCCAATGGCCCGGCTTTCAAGAGGGTCAAAAAACTGGCGGAGGCGGCATGCAACCAATGGCTGCCCCTTCATTCACGGGATCGAGGAACGGCAAGACCGGCTTTTAAACGTTAAGGGAGAACGGCATGGATATAGCCAGTTGGGAAACCGAAGGCGAGCAGATATCTTCTCAGGGTTGGTTTGAAAAGGGTGAAGCAGCCCTTGGCGAGAGCAAGCACTCGGAGGCGGCCGGGTTCTTTGGCAATGTGCTCAAATATGATCCGTTCAATGCAAAGGCCCACTGCAGGTTGAGCGATGTTTACCGGGCGCAGGGCAAAACCGAAGACGCCCTCAACTCGATGACAAGAGCCCTGGAACTTGAACCGGGGGACAGGGAGACGGTGCTCTCGTGCGCCGGTCTCTTCTCGGCGCTGGGCAAAGAGGATTTCGCCAAAGAGGTGATTGAGTCCTATTTGGAAAAAAATCCACAGGATCAGGAGATTCGCTCGATACTCGAGCCGGCCGTTAAGCAAAAACAGCCGGAAAATCAGGATGGTTCCAATGACGCAGCCCAATTTTTGAACCGGCATGGCGAAATTGTGTTCGGACGCGGAAGTGTGGTCCATGCCGTAGCCTGCTTCCAAATGGCTATTGAGGAAAACCCCCGGATGGCCGAGGCATACAATAACCTGGGCGTGATCTATCTTCAGGGTGGAAAGATCGCGGAAGCCCTTGAACACTTCCACAAAGCGCACGAGCTTAAGCCCGAAGATGCCGCAATCCTCGGAAACAGCGCCAAGGGGCTTGCCAGGGCGGGCCATATCGACGCCGCCATCGAAGTCTACAGGGAATACCTGCGCAGGTCGCCTCAAGATAACGAGGCGTGGCTCGAATTTGAGTCGCTGATTCGCCGCAATGCCGCACCGGACTGGAAACCTGAGGGTCTCTCCCGCCATGTGGCGGATATCTATTTAAGTGCCGCCAGGGAGTTGGGCAAAGCCGGCGACTTGAAGGGCGCAAGCCACGCGGTGGAAAGAGCGCTCAAGATCAAACCCCCATCGCCTGAATCCCTTCACGTGCTTGCCTCGCTTCACTGCGCTATCGGGCAGAAGGATGAAGCCGAAAGTATTCTCGGTCAGGCTCTGAGCATCGACCCCTCACACGGCCCCTGCTCCGAAATGCTTGAATCCATCCGGAACGGGACTGAAGGGTTCAAACCCTTTATGGACTAAATCCAATGTCCCGACCCAACGGCCTCTCGGTTTGCATGATCGTAAAAGACGAGTCGGCAAATATTGCGGACGCACTGTCAAGCTTCACCCCTTTTGCCGACGAAATCATCGTTGTCGATACCGGTTCGAGCGATGATACGAAAGAAATCGCCGCCCGTTTTACCAACCGGATTTATGATTTCAAGTGGATAGACGATTTTTCAGCCGCAAGAAATTTCGCCATGTCGAAGGCCAAAAAGAGCTATCAGCTCTGGTTCGACGCGGACGACCGGATCAGCCCCGAAAATCAGGGGTACATCGTATCCCTTAAATCGCACTTCGATGGCCGCAAAGCCTTCTATTTCGTTTTGGAAAACCATCAGACGGATGCGCCCGTGAGTTGCTGCAAGCAGTTGCGCTGTATTCCCATCCGCAGGAATGTGCGGTTCGAAGGATGCATACATGAACAGATATTCCCAAGCGCGGTAAAGGCCGGGCTTGAGTTTGCGGCTACGGACATCGTGGTCACTCATTTGGGGTATGTGACCGAACAGACCCGTCTGGCCAAGGCATGGCGCAATCTGGCCGTTATGGAGAAGGAAAGAGCGGATGGCAGAGACGATGGGGCCCTGCATTTTTTTCTTGCCGTGACATATGCGCCACTGGGAAAGTCAAGGGAAGCAGTACGGAGCATGGAGGCTGCCCTGGAGCGTTTCGAGAAGGAAAAATCCAATCACAACCTTATCCCTGAGGGTTACCTTTTCCTGGCAAAGGAGAGCTTAAAGCTGGAAGAATACGACAGGTGTCTGAGCTGCCTGGCCCTGGTCAGAAGCCTTGTCGGCGCAAGTCCTCTCCATAACTTCCAGATGGGGATCATCTACCAGCGGTTGGGAATACACCGGGAAGCGATTGAAGTTTTCAGGGAAGTTTCAGGGAAAAAATATGTTCCCAACCTTTTCCCTACGCAAGCGTTGCCAAGCTACTCCGAGTTGCTCCTGCACATGGCTTACAGCTTATTTTGCATAAACGACCGCCAAAATGCCCTGAAGTTGATAAATTCCTCCGCCCCGCAACAATCGGAAGTCGGCAGGAGTTGGGAATGGCTGGGCACAAAGGCTTTCCTGTTCGAAAATATTCCGGTTGCCCATGTTGCACTCGAAACAGCCATGCGCTACGGGCAACTCGAGCCTGAAAGCTGGGGCCGCCTCGGCGCTATTTACAAGCTGCGCGGCTTTTCGGAAAAAGCGCAGGAATGCCTTCTGCGCGCGGGAGCCACTGAATAATTTTAGATTTTAGATTGAAGATTGCAGATTGCCGCGATCTTGAATTTGCAATCATAAATCTAAAATCATAAATCTAAAATTGGTTCACATTTTCATACCCGACCCCGACGGGATCGGCCAGCCCTCCTCCTCGCCTTTTCTGTCCAAGACATTTAGCCAACTGATAAGGCCTCGGTCGAGGATCTCCTCGGCCCGGCGCACATCGAGCCGGTATTTCTCCGGGATGAATGCCACAGTAGGAGCATAGATTCCATCTTTTTTGGCCAGAAACGGGCACCCGTCAAGCAATTCGTCGGTGAGCTTCTCCAGGCAGGAAAGGGATCTGTCGAGCATTATGCGGCAATCCCGGATCGGCACGTTCTCCGCCGTACAGCAGTTGGCGAAAATCCTGAGTCCTGCAAACCCGACGTCCTTTTTCAACTGCTCGGGGCGGATTGCCTCTTTTCTCAGCAAGGCCAGGGGAGCTATCAGCGATATCCTCAGAGGCAGAGTGGAAAGGTGCCGTGGGGTTGTTCTGATTTTCCTTAGCACATCCACCAGGCGCTCCGTTTTCGGGTCGAATTCCCTTATTGCGCTCTTGCCGGATAATTCGCCAATTCTTTTCAGGATCTCTTCTTTCAAGTCGCTGCGAATCAGGATGATGCATTCGCTGTCTTCAGGGCAGAGGTTGGTGCCGGGCAGCGCCGGAAAGGCCGCCCCGGGGTCGTCCAGGTAGACTACTCTTAGCTTGTCGAAGGCGGCGGAGGCTGCCTCGGCCAGCGCCTTTTCCGCGTGCTCCTCGAACAGGTGATCGAGCGAATCGATCTCTTCCTGTTCGATAAAAGCTACCCTGGAGGCCTGGACAATATCGTCGACTGCCACCACCTGGAGCATATGGCGAGAATAATCGAACGGTTCGTGTGCGCCTTGCCACTGCTGGTAGGTAAGGATCTGGAGTTCTTTTTTGAGCGCATCGGGAAGCCTGTCGATGCCTTCGTTCCCGCTCAGGTTCTCCCTGGGAATGATCAGGGTTTTGCAACCTGCCGCATAGGCGGTCTCAAGCTTTACACTCATACCCCCTATTCCGGTGACACGCCCCTGGGTATCGATTTCGCCCGTCACGGCCACGTCGCGGCGAATTTTCCGCATTCCGAAAAGCGAGGCCAGTGCAAGGGCGATTGCAGCCCCCGCTGAGGGTCCATCCTTTCTGGTGGACCCGCCCATAAAATGCAGGTGCACCGGCGTAGACAGGTCGGCGGCCTCTATGTCCAGCTCCGTCGCCAGGTGGAGGATCGCCGTCGACGCCACCTTGCGGCTCTCGTCCATCACACGCTCGATATTGCCCGTGGTATGGACCATGCTCAGGTAGGAATAGGGCCCGTTTTTTTGGCCCGTGCGCACAGGGGTTGCCTGAATCGGGATAAGAGTGCCGATCCCCATCTCCATGTTGACCCCAAGAGCCATCATCTCACCTATGCGGTCATCTTCGTTGATAAAGCGCTGGCGATTGGGCGCATCGAGATATTTGTGTATTTTTACAAGGTCAAGCTTTACCGAGTTCTCACCCTTTACCATGATCTCCTTGCGCTGGGTCCGCAGAAAAAGAGTGCGCATAATTCGTTCGAGGTCCCGTACGCCGGCCTCCGAGGTGTAGTCGCGAATAAGGTGTCTGAGAATTTCGTTCTCCTCCTCGGGGTCAAAGGAGATTTCATCCTGTCCGATCAGGTATCTTTCCCGGATGCGCTGCACCAGGAACTCCCTGGCAATGGCTATTTTCTCGTCCACGCTGTACCTGTCCAGGGAAATGACCTCACAGCGGTTCAGGATCGCCTCCGGCACCGATTCGATCGTATTGGCGGTAAGGATGAAATGGCAATTCGAAAGGTCTATATCGACGGTGCTCTGGGCGTATTTGTCATGGAAAAGATGATTTTGCTCCGGGTCGAGTATCTCCAGCAGGGTAGCGATTGCGAACTTCTCGGTTTTGTCCGCTTCGTCCATTATGAACATCCCGTTCATTACGCCCATCTTTATGAGGCCCTGGACGATGAGGCCCGGCTTGGAACCCTCGTAGGTAAATCCGTAGCCCCGGATGTCCGCCTCATCCTTCATGCCTCCCAGCGAAATCTTATGGTAAGGAATGCCCAGATTGCGGGCGATTGAAATCGCCAGGGAAGTCTTGCCTACTCCTGGCGGCCCCACAAACAGAAGCGCGCTCCCGGTTCTGCGCCATTGTCTTCTCTCGGATTCTTTGAAATGCTGGTATCGCCAGATCAGGTTTGCAAAAAAATCGGATATTATTTCCTTTGGTTTTTTCAAACCATAATGCGAACGGTTAAGTCCTTCGTCGAATTCTTCCGGAGATACCCAGATTTTTTTTATCTTGCCCCACGGAATTGCCAGCAGGGTTTCAATAAGCTCGGTGTACTTTGCGCCGCTCTGACCGGCGGCATTCATCTTGTTCTTTTCGATCAGTTCGATTACCGGTTGCGGTATATCGGGATCGTTGCGAGCTTCATCGATGCGCTCCTTGAGGCTCTTTGCCTGCTGTATCGAGTCCGTCCGGGTTTGGGCGACCACATTCCGGGACCCATGTTGACCTGTGCTTGCGATGTCTGCTGGTTCCACGAATACCTCCAGATGTTTTTTGAAGATCTCGAAAACTTGAGGGATCGGCTTTTCCAGCTCCAAATCCGGCGAAATTTCCAGTTCCCTTAGAAGCGGCGCCATCCCCCAGCGTTTTCTGAATGTTTTGAACAGTTCCAGGCCTTCGTTGGAATCGTTCTGAACGGTAATTGCAAACAGCCGGAGGATCTTCCTCAGATCAGCGGTTTTCCTTGAAAATGGTTGTCCGGAGATGCGGCTGTTGCGATACATGTAGTTCAAAACCCTCGCCTTCATTTCGAAATCAAGGTCCGGGAAAAGGTCTGTGAGCAACCTGGCAGGCAGTTCGGCTATATGCCTGGCGTAAACCGCGATTATTCGCCCAAGCAGAAAATCGAACTCTTCACCGCTATTTGCCCGCTCCAGCAGTTCGAGGATATTTTTCCCTATTATGCCGTATTCGGGATTGCTCAACACTTCCAGAATAGACTGATAACCTTTGGGGTCCTTTTTGGCCAAACCGGTGGCAAAGTCGATATCCGAGCGGATGACGTCGAGTTCGCTTGCGTTGGGAAACACCAAATGTTCGAAATGATGTCTCAAAAGAAACTCGAAAAATTTGAGTATCCGCAGTTCCAGCTGCGCTCTTACAGGCTCGTTGAAATCCAGCGGAAGCGAAATGACATGAGCCAGGTAGTCGAACAGTTTTTCGTGTATAAAGATGGTCCAATTTTGTTTTTGCCTCACAAGCAGGGTGGGGAACGCTATTCGATTCGCCTCGTCTCCCATGCGCCGGAACAGGATAGACTGGCGAAGCTCCGCAAGCTGTACGAGGCTTACGCCTCTATCGTTTTTGAAATAGGGTATGATACTTTGAGCCAATATGGTTTGAAGGATCTCAAACACCTTGTTCATCGACCTGTACTCGGGAACGGGCACAGCATTGAGGACCTTGTGGTCCAACTCTACCGGGAGCATCGGAAATCTCCTCAAAACAGCAACCCCAACGCACGTAATTTCCGTCAGGAAAAATCCATCTCGCCCTGGCTAATGCAATCTTCGGAGCCGGCGGAAGATGGATCTCTTCGCAAACCCTTGATTCGTTGCCAGCAATGTCATTCTCTCAAAGAATATAGACACAGGCCAACCTCCTATCCAGTACTCATACGAATTTAGTGAACTGTGGTATTCATTCGCGAATGACTCTCATTAGCGGGCCATCAGATCTCAATCAAACGAATGCCCTGTGCATGTGGCTGTATTATAAAGAGATTTAGTGATTTCTCCGGGTGTGGGCCTGCCATCGTCCAGGAGACACTTTTAAAAGGTCTACACTGGATGGCGGAGCGGATTGTATAAGTTGGTTTGCGACACTGGGGGAATTTACGCTAGAGCATCTAGAGCATAAAGAAAAGTTACGGGTTACGGGTTTTCAACCCAACTCGTAACCCTGTTTTTAATTCAGCTCCTTCCGAGTTCGGCCGACCGCTGTGTGGCAGCCTCCACGCACTCCATCAATGCACTCCGTACAGAGTACGATTCCAGGACATGCAGTCCGTGAATCGTTGTTCCGCCGGGAGAGGTGATCATGTCCTTAAGCTCCGAAGGGTGCTTTCCCGTGATTTCGAGCATCATGGAAGTTCCGGCAACCGTTTGTACCACCAGTTCTCTGGCGGTTTGCCTGGTTAGTCCCATAAAGACCCCGGCATCGATAAGGGCCTCTATCATCAGCAGGACATAAGCCGGCCCGCTTCCGCTAAGACCGGTCACGGCATCCATCATCTTCTCATCGACTTCGACCGCTTTGCCGACAGCTCGGAAAAGAGCCAGGCCCATCTCCATCTGCTCAGCGGAAACCTGCTTGCCACGCGAAAGAGCTGAGGCGCCTTTCTGGACAAGCGCAGGGGTATTGGGCATGACTCTGACTACCGAGGTGTTCGGAAGGCCCCCCTCAAGCGTTGAAAGCGCTATTCCAGCCGCAATGGATATGACAAGCGGCTTGTGTGAAAGGTGGGTACGGAGAACATCCAACACTTGAGATACCACCTGGGGTTTCACGGCGAGCACGATTATGCTGCTCGATTCTGCAAGCTCAATGATGCTTGCGTGTCCCCTGACTCCGAATTCCTTCTCCAGGTATTGAACTCGGGATTTAATAACGTCGTAAGCGATTATTTTTTCGGCAGGAAAAAGCGAGGCGGCGATTAGCCCGCGGATTAGCGCCTCTCCCATGTTGCCCCCGCCTATGAAACCTATGGTTTTGTCCCTGAACATGATTATACCTCCAAAATCAGTCTGCAGTCTGGTCAGCGAAGAGTGCAATAATTAGTATGTGAATATCTTCCATATTTTTATATACCAGTATACCACAAAGGGCCGGACCAAATCGTGACAAAACCTGATGAAGGGAATACTATGGATTTATTTAATAAAGTAAGCCGGACGGCGGGAAAGCATTCCCCTCTGGAAGAAGAAATCCGAAAGCTGCCTATTCCCGTCAACTCCGTTTTTCTCGGAAAAGACGGCCGAATAAGGCCTGCTGATTTCAGAGAAACCGGTATGACGATCACTTGCAAGAGGTGTGACAGAATTGCCGAGGTCTTTCCGAAGATGATTTCCAGGAGCGGAAGTGTTGTTCTGGAGGCGTTCGCAGCAGATCAATCGGAACCGGTCAAGGGGAAAAGAGTCGCGGTTCTTTTCTCCGGCGGTCCGGCGGCGGGAGGCCATAACGTGCTTGCCGGTCTTTCGGCCGCTCTGGGAAGCGGCAATACCCTGCTGGGAATAAAGCAAGGACCCAAGGGCCTGCTAAAAGGGGACCTCTTCGAAATAAAAAAAGAAGACATAAGGTCCATCATCAACATCGGAGGTTTTGATTTCCTCGGCACTGACAGGACCAAGATCAAGACCCCCGACCAGTTTGAAAAAGTCAGGCAGACGGTTGTCAATAACAGGCTCGATGGCCTGGTGGTAATCGGAGGCGACGACTCCAACACCAATGCGGCATTCATAGCGGAGTACCTTGAGGCCCGGGGGATCAATTGCAGCGTGATCGGGGTCCCGAAGACAATCGATGGCGATATGGCTGCCGGAAAATACCTGCCTATCTCGTTTGGCTTCGACACGGCCACCAAGATATTCTCTGAGTTGGTGGGGAACCTGAACCAGGACGCCGCATCCGCCGTGAAATACTACCATTTTGTCAAACTGATGGGGCGAACTGCCAGCAAGATTACTCTTGAAGTAGCTCTACAGACCAAGCCCGCGATTACGCTGATATCGGAGGAAATCTCCGAGAAAAACATGTCCCTGGACAGCATTGTAAATTATATCGTTAGAATCATCACCTTGCGGCGCATGAAAGGCATAAATCATGGCGTTATTCTCGTCCCCGAGGGCCTGGTGGAGTTCATCCCGGAAATGAGACGGTTGATCGCAGAGTTGAATAAAGCCCTCGCCGAGTATGAGACAGACATTGCAGATCTGCCCTCGCTCGAGAACAAGCGGGAGTTCCTCCTGCCGCATTTGACTGCCGAATCGGCGCAGTTAATGGCCTCGCTTCCGCCGGACCTCCAGGAGATGCTCATCTTGGACCGTGACGATCATGGAAACGTGAAGGTCTCTCAAATCGAAACCGAAAAGCTTTTGATCGACAAGATCCGCTATCGCATATCGGAGATGAAACGGCATACGGACCGGTTCTTCGGGGATGGAGAAGAAAAGATCCCTGCGACCCCCGAGCAGGTTGAGGATTTTAAAAAGGTCACCCTGGCAACCCAGTCTCACTTTCTTGGATATGAGGGCAGAAGCTCGAAGCCTACCAAATTCGATGCCGCGTTTACTTTTCAGCTCGGTTTGGCGGCCGGTTCACTGGTGCTCGCGGGAAAAACGGGCTACATGGCTGCCCTGACCGACTTTGACAGGGGGGGACGAGTCCTGGGGCTGCCCCTGACAGGGTTGATCACCGCCGAAATGCGAAAGGGAAAAGAGGAGTTCGTGATAGAGAAGTCTTTGGTTGAACTGCAGTCGCCATCTTTCACCATATTTGCCCAAAACCGGGACAAGTGGGCAAAAGAAGACTTCTTCAGCAGCCCCGGGGCCATTCAGTACTGGGGCCCCACAAGCAATCAGATGCCTATTATAGTGGCGCTCGACCAGGGTTATCCTTATTTTGATAACTTCGACCTTGGAGAGGAAAAACTCGTCACGGCAGAGTGAACCTTATTTGCTGGACAATCGAAACGGAGGATGAACATGGAGAAAAAAAAGAGGCGAATTGTCCGGGGGCAATGTCCGCAATGTGCGTGCGGAGACGTTTCATTCATACCGCCAAAGGAACTAAGAGAGAAGTACTCCGGTCCTGAGGACGAAATTGAAATTTTGTGCCCCAGTTGCGGTTCCAAGATCAAAGGGAAATTGGAACACGAATTCGAACAGGCGTAAATAAAACAGTCGTCACCCAAAATCAGTTGTCAGTGGCCAGACCTCAGTGGTCAGAACGAGACGTGACTACCCCCAGGCTGGCCACTGACCACTGACAACTGCCCTCCAAGTGTTTATCAAATAATAGTCTAGTGCTTAATTGTATAAAGCATTTTACATATCAAAATAGCGTCACCCCGACGAAAGTCTGGGATCCAGAATCTCTGAAGTTGAGTGATTTGTTCGCCTTAAGGAGGCCGCAATGCCCAACCGTCTTGCCGGGGAAAAAAGCCCTTATCTTTTACAGCACGCCGAAAATCCGGTGGAGTGGTATCCATGGGGAGGCGAGGCCTTTGAGAAGGCTGTCCGGGAAGACAAACCCATTTTCCTTTCAATCGGCTATTCCACCTGTCATTGGTGTCACGTTATGGCGCATGAATCTTTCGAGGATGGCGAAGTTGCCGGGCTGCTCAACCGGAGCTTCGTTTCGATAAAGGTGGATCGCGAAGAGCGGCCGGACATCGACCAGGTTTACATGAGCGTTTGCCAGGCAACAACCGGGGGAGGGGGGTGGCCGCTTTCCATTTTCATGGGCCCGGACAGGAAGCCCTTTTTCGCCGGGACCTATTTTCCCAAAACAGACAGGAGGGGAACGCACGGTTTAATGGAATTAGCCGGTAAAATTGCCGAACTCTGGACCGGCGAACGGGAGCAGCTTGCCAGGATAGGCGAGGAGATAATTCGCGCAATTGAGCCCAAAGAGGCCGATCTATCCCAACTGCCCGGCCACGATCTGCCTCAGAGGGCGTTTCGGGAATTGGCCAGATCGTTCGATCCTGTCTGGGGTGGATTTGGGAGCGCCCCCAAATTTCCCAACCCCCATAATCTTATTTTCCTTACCCGGTGGCACAACCGAAATCCCGGATCCAATGCATTGCAGATGGTCGAAACAACGCTCTCGTCAATGCGCTCCGGTGGGATATTCGACCAGGTAGGTTTCGGTTTTCACAGGTATTCGGTCGACGAAAAATGGCTGGTCCCGCATTTCGAAAAGATGCTCTACGACCAGGCTCTGCTCGCGCTTGCCTACACCGATGCGTTTCTTGCAACCGGTGAAGAGCGGTTTGCAAGGGTGATAAGGGAGATTTTCGAGTATGTATTCCGGGAAATGCTAAGTCCCGAAGGGGGGTTCTATAGCGCTCAAGATGCCGACAGCGAAGGGCAAGAAGGGGTTTTCTACACTTGGACGCCTGATCAGGTAGCAGATGTGCTTGGCAAAGATGACGCAGAGATCTTTTGCATGGCATACGGCATCATCGCCGGGGGAAATTTCGAAGAGGGGATGAGTATACCTTTTATCCCGAAACCTTTTGAGCTCGTTGCAACTACATTGGGGATGGAGCTTCCGGAATTGGAGAAGCTCCTCGACGATGGCCGCAGAAGGCTCTTCGATGCCCGGGAAAAGAGGGTGCATCCAATAAAGGATGATAAAATCCTGACAGCCTGGAATGGATTGATGATAG
>OMOE01000041.1 GCA_900290365.1 Syntrophobacter sp. SbD1
CCATAATGATTTCTTCATAACAAGGTGCTTAACCTCCTGTCCACTTTTTCGGGGAAAGATCAATCCGCGTCTTACGGGCTTCTCTGGATCGTTCCAGAGGAAAGTTTCATCAGATTCAACGGTCCCGCCATTGCTGCCGAATGGTGCAAGTTCGCCGGTTCGCATTGCTTCACGGATTCTATGGCTCATGAACCATGCCGATTTTAAAGTAATTCCTAAAGTCCGATGAAGCTGGTTCGAACTGATTCCCTTCTTTGAACTCGCTATGGCAAACATGGCTTGAAGCCAGAGCCTCATTGGGATATGACTATCTTCGAAGATGGTCCCAATCTTGACAGTGAACGGCTTCCGGCATACATAGCACTTGTACAAGCCTGGCCGGTAGCTCTTGCCCTTCAATTTGCCGATCTTCTCTTTGCTTTTGCAGTGAGGGCAAACGGGGCCATCCGGCCAAAGCTGAGATTCAACAAAAGCGTAGGCGGATTCTTCATTGTGGAAGCGGGGATCGGATAAAATTGGGTGGCTCATGGCTCTATCTCCTTTGTTGGAGATAATATACAGCATTATTTGGGGATGTCAAGTATAATATCGCGTTAGAAAAGGGGGGTGACTGGCGCATCCCTTTTCATGTTTTCAGGGTGTCCCGTGGGGACATGAGGAGCTGTCTCGAAAAGTTCTTTTATAGAGCACGAGCACGATCTGACCACGCGTCGCCGATAGCCAGACCTCTTGGCGCTTTGCGCCCCGGATAACGAGTTATCCAGGCCACCCACTGCAAATCCCCCCTACCCCCCTTTAGAAAAGGGGGGTGATTGGCGCATCCCTTTTAATGGTTCCAGGGTGGCCCAGGGGGACATGAGGAGCTGTCTCGAAAAGTTCTTTAAGGTCGCCCTCACCCCGCCCCCTCTCCCGGCGGGAGAGGGGGAGATTGGCGCGAACTTTTCATGGTTTCAGAGTGTCCCATGGGGACATGAGATATTAATTCCTCATTCCTGTCTCGAAAAGGGCCGATGGATTGCGCTTCCGCTCCACCCATCCTACGACTTTTCATGGTTTCATGGTGTCCCATGGGACATGAGATATTAATTCCTAATTTCTGATTGCCTTTTTTGCCGTTTCTGGTTGCCGTTTCTATTGCCACTTCCGGTTGCCGCTTCTGGTTGCCGTTTGGCGGGGCAAGAGCACTGCGAGGTAGAATAAAGTAATTTTGGATTTTGGATTTTAGATTTTAGATTTTCAAAATCAGCAATCTACGATCTGCAATCTACAATCTGCGATCTAAAATCATACTACTCACTATTTAGGGAGAACGGATGCCAAAATTCAAATTCACTGATATCGAACTGAGAGAATTGGTCAAAAAGGGCCTAACCTGTGCGGCGATGGCCAAGCACCTGGGAGTTACCAGGTCTGCCGTATCAATGCGGCTTGCAAGGCTAAGGATTGCAGTGTCCAAAGACGTGACGATCCGATCAGCCCGTGAGATTGTAGACCGCGAAATTAACGCTCTCGATCAACTACAGAAGATCAATCGAGACGCGAACGAGATCCTCGATCTTCTTATGCGCTGGAATCGAGGCGATGGCGAAGCGCTGCAGGTACTCGAATCTCAGGCTCGGAGGGTCCGGTCCGGGAAAGGGGAAAACGCCGGTGAATTAACCGAGTACAAATTAAGGGACCCCCGTGAACTGGCTTTGAAAGCAATGCAGGAGATCCGAGGACAACTTAAGCTGCAGCTCGAAGTCTTCCAGGCGCTATTCGACATGCAGGCGGTCCGTCAATTTCAGACAGAAGTATTGGAGGCAATCGAAAGTGTTTCCCCTGAAACAAGAGAAGAAATCATTCGTCGGCTCACGGAAAGAAATGCTCTTCGCTCAGCTCTTGACCTCAATTGAGCAAAAATTCCCCCGAGTCGAGGTCAAGGATTGCGGCTCACTTGGGGCCTGGGCCGAAAAGACGCCCGTCATTCTTGACGGCCGGCCGTTCAGCTTCAACAGGCATGAATACCTTGTGACCCCGTATGCGGACGATCACCCCCACATGGTCGAAATCAAAGCAGCGCAGATGGGGCTCACTACGAAAGCCATGCTAAAAACGATGTTCACTGCCAGGTACCGGAATTTCCGGGGCATCCTCTACCTGTTTCCGAGCCGAACCGATGTAACGGAGTTCGCCAAAGGCCGGATCGACCCGCTGATCGAAGACAATCCGTCTTCTCTGGGCAAGTGGCTTCAAGACACGGACAGCGCTAACGTAAAAAAGATCTGGAACTGCTTTCTCTACTTGCGGGGCATGAAAAGCCGAGTGGGTCTCAAAAGCATTCCGGTGGATTTCATAGTGTTCGATGAAATGGATGAGGCTTCACCGAGTGCGGTTGACATGGCGTTGGAGCGCATGAGCCACAGCGAATTTCGGGAGGTCCTCAAGCTCTCCAACCCTACCCTGCCCGATTATGGGATCGATAAAGCCTTCCAGGAGACCGATCAGCGATATTGGTTACTGAAATGCAGCGCCTGCGGGGAGTACACCTGCCTTGAAGACACGTTCCCCCAATGCCTTCTTGAGGCCGGAGGCAGGGTGATTCGGGCTTGCCGGAGGTGCCAAGCCAAGCTTAATCCCTCTATCGGCGAGTGGGTCGCCAGGCGCCCGAGCGTGACCGAGAGGCGCGGGTACCACTATTCGCAACTCTTTTCCCACTACATCGATCCGGCCGATATCCTCCACCAGTTCCGGACCACGAATAACCTGACGGAGTTCTACAATCTGAAACTCGGGATGGCTTATGTCGAGGCCACAAACCGGCTGAGCGTTCAAGAGGTCCTGACGCTCTGTGGCGATGAGGGAAACGCATCATCGGACCCCGGGCCATGCTCAATGGGAGTTGACCAGGGCAAGGTCCTGCACGCCGTAATCGGAAAGCGCGAACGGCAGCGGGCAGGCAAGATTGTACATATCGGCGAATACGAGGACTGGGAACAATTGGACAGGCTTATGAAGATCTTCAATGTGAGCCGGGCAGTCGTGGACGCACTTCCGGAAACCAGAAACGCACGGGCTTTTGCCGAGAGGCACAAAGGAAAAGTTTTTCTCTGCTATTACTCCGAGCACCAGAAAAGCGGCTACAAATGGAACGAAGGCGATTTGACCGTCCATAGCAACCGAACGGAATCTTTAGATGCATCACATGTTGAAATTCAATTCGCCAAGATAGCGCTGCCGCGTGAATGCGACATTGTCAAAGAATTCGCCCAGCATTGCGCCAACACGGCGAAGAAACTGGAAGAAGACGATGAGACCGGCTCGAAGCGCTACGTATACGTCAAGTTGGGGCCGGATCACTTTCGACACGCGTTCAACTATGAAGCGATGGCCAGGCATTATGGCGCCGGGTCATTGTTCGCAGATTGTATTTTTTAAAAGAAAAGGAACCCACCATGAACGAACTCCATCCAATTTTCTATCATTGCGACCGGTCGAGGCCGATCGGATGGGAAGACAAGAAAAGGAATCGAAATTACCGGCGTCTTTTTGGCGGACTTGCATGGCCCCAGGTTGACAGGCCCGGCTTTGCGGTCATTGTGGCTGAAGGTCTTCAGGACGAAGGCCCGCACAACCCGACAATTCCGGACCATGTCGCGCTGTATGTTTTGCGGGAAGTGGAAAGCGGAGATTTCGAGCAATTGATGCGCACGTGCATAGAACATTCAAGAAAGGTCTCATGGCACGGCAACATGAACCACAGGGTAAACATGCGGCTCTTATGCGACTTCAACCGGGCTGAGAGTGGCGCGGGGAGGCTGCAGTTAAGTCTGATGCCCGCCCCGTTTATCTACTCTGAAGGAGACCTCAGGGAAGTCTTCGATGATGGTATCATGCGAATCAGACGCAGAGGTCAAAAGGGCGCCTTGATTCTTGATGACAGCCCTTTACTCAAAGCCCGTCTTGACGATGTTCCAAGAGATAAGGGCGTGGTGAACCGTGCCGAAGAATATCCGGGCTTGCTCGCTCTCTGCTTTGCCGTGAGCGCCTTGAGCTGTTATCCATGCGTTGATCCGGCAGGTGCAGGAACACCGGGGCAGGCACTAACGGAATATGACCCGTTCGAGCCGAACCCCGGCGGCCAGCATCCAGGGCAGATGAAAACCGGCCAGGGCGTTTAAGTCTACTGGGTCATACCGAGACTTGCGACACAGCGCGGGAATTTGGTGATCCGGTGCCTGAACCCAGGTCCTCAAGGATCAGTTGCACATCGGATTTTATGTGCCGGTACTTCTTGGCCAGTTGCCGAAGGTTACGCTTGAACTCTGGAGTGTAAACGATTTCGGGGGCTTGAAGATAATTTGGCATCAATGCCATCCCACAACTCTTCCACCGGGGATGTCACGCCGCTTTGAGCTTCACACCAGCCAGAGTCCTTATTGGTTACAATTATGTTACCTTTCGGCTATGATTGTGAGTACCTATCGCAGATGAAGGTAATCTATCGACCTGAACCGGGTTATCAGATTGAATAGCTTCGCAATCAAGGAGAAGTGATGAAGAAAGCTTTAATTACCGGCATAACCGGTCAGGACGGATCTTATTTGTCCGAACTCCTTATGGCCAAAGGGTACGAAGTTCATGGGATAGTGCGCCGGGTCGCTTTTGAAGATCCGGATCGCAGACTGGGGAGAATAAAGGGTATTTTGAGTGACATCACCTTGCATTCCGCCTCACTGGAGAGCTACGCAAGCCTGCTAAAAGTGGTCGAAAGGGTAAGGCCGGACGAGTGTTATCATCTTGCCGCCCAGAGTTTCGTCCACTATTCCTTTGAAGATGAATTTTCAACAATTAACACAAATATAAATGGAACTCATCACATCCTGGCCGCCTTGCTGGAAAGGCAGCCGCAATGCCGATTCTATTTCGCGGCATCCAGCGAGATGTTCGGTAATGCCCCAAACAGTCCGCAAGATGAAAACACTGCCATGATGCCCCGATCTCCATATGGTATTTCTAAATTGGCGGGTTTTCACCTGACCAGGAATTATCGTGAGGCTTACCGGACGTTTGCGGTGAGTGGAATCCTGTTCAATCACGAATCGCCCAGAAGAGGATACGAATTTGTTACCAGGAAGATCACGCAGGCTGTCGCTAATATCAAGCGAGGTCTTGCGAAGGAACTTCGACTCGGTAATCTGGAGGCCCGGAGGGATTGGGGCTTTGCGAAAGACTATGTGGAGGCTATGTGGCTCATGCTCCAGCAAGATCAACCCGGAGATTATGTCATAGCCACCAATGAAACCCATTCAGTTCGCGAATTCGCCGCGAAAGCCTTTGCCCATGCAGGTCTTGACTGGAAAGATTTCGTGAAAACCGACGAGCAATTCTTTCGGCCATCCGAAGTCAATGAATTGCGGGGAGATTATTCAAAAGCAAACGCAAAATTCGGATGGAGCCCCCGAACTTCATTCGATGAGTTGGTCAAGATGATGACGGAATCTGATCTCAAGGGGCCAAATACGTGATCTTGTATTTGAAGGTCGCCGGAGCAAGCCAATCAATGGTGCTGTCCCCTACCTGAGCGAAAGGATAGCCAAAATTGTTGAGGGGCTTTCCGGCCTGTGGCGGATTCAAAGTGATGTCGCGGCCAATAGCAAGTTTGATCCGGTATGGATCGATGCCGCCCCAATAGTAAGCTATGTACTCGGCCGTCTTAGGGTCTTCGAGCTTGAGGTTCTCAACCAGCATAGCCTTGCGAACATCGGCGGGATCTACGGGTACCCAGCCGTAACCAGGTTCGTAGAACTCCGCCCAGCAATGTTGGTAGCCCGTAATATCTTCTTGCGCCTTTTTTCCGAGGCGAATGCCGAAGACCTCCCTTGCGGGAACACCGCTGGCTCTGGCCAAGGCTACGAAGACCGAAGAAATATCCGTGCATTTGCCCCCCAGCTTATGAAGAAGGTAGTAGACATCTCCTATGCCGCAACCTGGAGTCTCGGGGTCTCTATACATGTTCGTATATGTCCATTCGTAGATGGCTCTCACTTTCGCCAGAACGCTATTCTTGTCTCCGGTAATCTTATCGGCAAGGTTTTTCACTTCTCCATCTACAGGACCAAGGCTCGTGGCGCCTAAGTATGGTTGGAAAAAGGCTCGGTCCAAGCCGGGCTCCCTGGCGGGAAAGTCCCTTCGGATGACCTCCTTGCGCTCGGCCGCAAAAGAAAGACTCAGCTTGCGGCTCCCGGCATTTTTGTCCCAGGCGGCAAATAGAATCGAGTTGCCGTGTTGAGGGTCGGTGTAAACAGCAGCTTCACTGTAGTCACCAGTTACTTTGATATTGCTGATGAACTGATCGGAATCAGAAACGGGGTAAGGAATCCAAAGTTTGACTACTTTTCCTCTCTCCTGCCCCGACAGGTCGAAATCCATCGAAATAATTCCCGACCGGGAGGCAGCAGAAGCGCCCTGGGCGGCAAGAATCAGATATATGAACAGCAAAACAGTTGAGCATTTTTTCATAATTGACCCATCGAGCACCAGCTTTGTTAAGCAAGACTCTTTGGCTGGAGCTGCCCTTGAGCTTCACCTTCGAATTGATCCAATGCGCTCACCAACAGGGAAGCAGTCGCGCCCAAAGAAGGGCCTCCGCCAAAAATAATAGCCATTGCAGCCGCTTCCAGAATCTCCGCCCTGGTGCATCCTGCCTGAAGGGCCTTCTGGGCATGCACTGCGATGCAATCCTCACACCTGGTATAGATGCTGACGCCAATGGCGATAAGCTCCTTTTCACGAACGGTCAGCGCGCCTTCCTTTTGCGTAGCGTTGATGAACCCGAAAAGGCTCTGTATCGATTCCGGCATCCCCTCCATAAGAGTCCCAACGCCTTTTTGAAAACCCTCCAAACGACCCTTTGCATCAAACATCGAGCAGCTCTCCTTTTCGCTACACAGATAACGTTTGTTGCTCGTAACCGTCTTTGTTTCCGGCAAACAAGCACCCAGTTTATACATAGTTCGGCAGCATGCCAGAATATAGATTGACGTTTTCTATACTGCAAATAGGTAATTCCGATTTATTTCGATTCAATCATCGGAACGGCAACGAAAGTTCAGCCCCTGGAACAAAATGCACGCCTCTCATCCATTCACACGGGCAGAAATGCCGATTTGCCTTTTTCGACCCGCGACACGCGACACGCAAACCCCGGACTCGAACGAAATGAGCCGTTCATTCGTAATTCGTAATTCCTCCTAATTCTTAATTCCTGATTGTTTTTCCTAATTGCCGCTTCTGGTTGCCGGCCTCACTTCGTTCGGGGTTGCGGGTTGCGGGTTGCGGGTCTGTACTACCTCACGCCTTACTCCTCACGCCTTTCTTTTTGCCGTTTCTGGTTGCCGTTTCTATTGCCGCTTCCGGTTGCCGTTTGGCAGGCACGAATTCCTTCGTAGTATGCTGTTGGTACGAATTGAGCCATTGCACTGTGAATATTTGAGAAAGGTGAAAAATGCCCATAGTTCCAACAGATTTCGTTCCATTGGGAATGCCCGGGGGGCAACCGGCCGACCAGGACATCCGCGCAAAGTCAGAGGCTTTCGACAGTCAAGTTGGGCAACTACCCCGGAAGTCCGGCACAATCTTCGAGGATAAGGCTATTTCACGCCGGGAACTATTAGACAAAGTTAGTGTCAACGATGTCTACGCAACTGAGTTCGACCCTGCCGCGCGCGCCATCTACGAGGAGTACCTGAGACTAAAGGGCAAAGATGCGGCGATCGGAATCACGGCCTATCAGCAGAAAATGCAAGACCTGGCAACTGATATTCGTCAGCGGTTGCCCAACGATGAGCAACGAATGAGGTTCGATGAGATGGCGAGCCATCGGATGCAAAGCAATCTCGACGCGATGGCCAGGCATCAGGCAGACCAAACTGCCCGGTGGATTGCCCGCACAGGCGATGCAATGGCTCAGGCGCTTTCAAAAAGAATCTCTGACGAGCGTTATGACTTCGATTATGTGGCAGGCCCCGAAGGGTTGATCCAGGGCATCAGGAACATGTACGCAAGTTACGGCAGAGTTACCGGGCAGGACCCGGCAGCTTCAGCACTTAAAGCAGCGACCGCGATAGACAGGGGCTTGTCCGATGCCGTTTTAACGGAAGCAGCGACGAACCCCGCCGGCGCCAAGATACTCTATGACCGCTATGAGTCTTACATGTCTTCAACTGCCGTGAGACGGCACGTTCTAAATCATCTTCTTCCGGCCATAAGGCAGGAGCAGACCGCTGCCGTATATAACGATGTGATTAGAAGATTTAACCTTTCCGATCCCGATTCGGACATCCATGCAGCCACCAAATGGGTGATGGACCCAAATAATTATCAAGACCAACTCGCCGGCCCCGATCAGAGAAACGATGCGGCAAAGACGATTCAGGGCGCGTGGAATCGTGCAAGACAGCTCCATGAGGACAATCAGTCCTCAGCCGACAGTAACTTTACGGATGCCGTCGCAAAACGTGAGATTGCAGGTATGGGGCTCCAAACATGGAGAGATTCCGAAACGGGGCTTCAGCCTTCAAGCGGCATTGTCCGTGCGGCCCTTGAACATGACGCGAACCCCACCGCACCCGGAGCAAGCGACAGGGACACTCTTGTGAGTCTTGCACACGATTTGTCGAACAGGCGCATGAACAGTTCGGGGCCCATAGATAAAGCCTATCTCCGCAACCTCGTCACCCACAGGGATTTCAGGGAACTGAGAGGCCTGTACGAAACTTACCGGGACCCCGCCAAGTCCCGCTGGTTCGATTCCGCAAAAACCGCATATTACTCCAGGTACGCTGATCCTAACGGGCCGAACGGGGTGAATGCCGATGCAATGAAGCTTTTCCCACAATATCTCACCGATCTTGATCAGGCCGTCCGGGATCAGAACCTTAAGGGCGCCCAAATTCGGGAATCAGCGGACAAGATGTTGAAAGATACCGACAGGGCCCTTGTCGGACAGTGGTTTGGAAATACTGCCCTCGGCCCCTGACTTTCAAACTGCATCCATTCCGTTGGCAGCGCAGCCTTCCATGACGGCGCAAGCAAACCCATAACCCCGAATTCCGGGAAAATTGGAAGATAAGCGAACAATGATGGATGCTCCGGATGTTGATTCAACAGTAGCGGCCCTTTCGGACCAGCCGAAAGGGCCTTTTCCTGACACATCGAACCCCCCCGGTCAGCCTGAACCCACATCACTCGACATATCGAAGCCGCCGGATTTGCCCGATGAACCCGAACAGCCGCTGGTGAGCACGCAAGATCCTTACAATGCGGAGATCCAAGCGCCTCGCGATGATGGCGCCTGCAACGAACTGCTCCGCAATGCCACATCCGATGAGGACCTGCTCTATAACCTCTACGGCAAGACGGTTCTTGATGCGATAAAACGGCTTTACTCGCCCGACACTGCTTCGCCCAAAGCTGTGGCGGCAGCCCAGAACGCTACTGCAGTCTCAGAGCTTACCGGATTCAAAGTATCTCCGGCTGCGTATCTTGAAAACCCCGACGCATACAACGAGGCCCTCTTCGGGACGGGACACCTGCGCGAAAAGATTTTTATGGGACTGGCCGGCATGATTCCCGCCATTGCCGCCGATGCGCCAACCAGCGCTGCAGCAGAAGGGATTGCTGACACGGCAGGCTCGATTGCAGCCGCCTGGCGGGCCTGGCGCTCGGACTTGTGGCGCCTGCCCCTGGGCCTCGCGGGATACGAGGCTGAAGAAAAAGCGAACGCCCTGGTTCGGTCCTATATCGAAGGAAAGCCTTTTTCGCAGACAAAGCCATACGGCCTGCACGATCTGGTGCCCGAACAGGCGGACGAAGGCACACAGGCGGTTGTCGATCTTCTTGACATGTTCGGCAAGTTCAAGGCCATGCACGCAGGCTTTGGAGGCCTGGAGACCCTTTGGGATGCGATGGCTTACGACAAGGTTTCTCAGGTGCTTCCTTCCCGCAAGCTCTGCATTTCTGCGGAAGCCATAAGGAACAACTTCGGAGCGGGAACGGAGGGAAACGCGGGCGATTATTATGATATCCTCCAGAAGTTGAACCTGTCGCCAACTCAGATCAAAGACGCCGCCCAACACGGCCTTGATGTCGAGGTCCCGCTTTCCAGCGTCGTCGGCTCCGTCGATGCCCCCTGGTTCGCCAAAATCAAAGACTTTCTGCGTATCTCCCCGGACGAGGACCTGCCCGAGGTCCCTGAAGGAAAACCGCAAGCTCGACTCCATGTTTCGGGCGAACTGGAGCCCCCCGAGGAGCAGGTGGAAACTGGGGCCAAGGTCGCCGAGGAAGAGGAGGCGGCGCCCTCTGCCAAAGTGCCCGCCTCTGAGACGGAAATACCGGGTGCGACTGCGCTCTCTGGTCCCAGCCTCAGAAGCGGTAATGCCGCCTGTGGCGCCTTTTGGAAATGAACCGCCCTCCCCGCCTGTTCAAACGCAAAGCTTTGAAAACAGCGGCGACTATATTCAAAGCGAACAACCCCGGCTTGATCCTGTGGAAAAAATCGGGACCGGGGGCGAACCTGCATCCGCCATCACCAGCGCCGGCGCCTGGGATCGACAAAAAGCAGGGACCCCGCAGGATTGGTACCCAAGATTTATCGCCGCCACACAAGTACCGATGGTTGGAGAACCGGAGGACAAGTATGTAAAGATGCCCGAGACGCCCGACTTTAAGAAGTGGTTCGGCGATAGTAAAGTGGTTTTTAAAAAGGGGGAGTCCGACCTTTATCACAATCCGGAGGGCATCCCCGGAATCCCGAGGATGGTCTATCACGGTTCGGTTCCAGGGCGGGGTCCCGGCCTTTTTCATCCCGACGAACAGCGAGGGGCAATAATATTATCGTCGAGCCCGGACTGGGTGCTCAATTATTCCGGCAAAGAGGCGGAGCCCATCCCTGCATATATCAAGATAGCGAACCCGCTTGTAATAAAGTCAACCAGCGACTCCCCCTTTCTTCCTGCCGCCGCAATAGACGAAGCAAAGGCCCAGGGAAGAGATGGAATTATATTTGATCGACGCTTTGGAAAATATGATTATGCGGTTTTTTCACCGGATCAGATAAAGTCGCCATTTAACCGCGGCATATTTGACTTGGGTGATTCCGGCATACTCAACGAAGCGGATCGCGCTTATGACGAAAAATCCGGCGAAATCCCGGCGCCTGTCACCACTTTGGCAATAAGCTTCAAGGAAATCGACGAAAAGCCGGTCGAAATAATCGACATGCCGATAGAGGGCCATGCCGTCCTGGCCCTCCTCGCACAGCAATGGCGAAACCCCAAATATGAGGAACTGCGTTACGTATATGTAAAACAGGGCATAATTGTGGACCATGAGGGGATAACATGCCGCCTGCCGACGGTGTCGAAAGCTTTTATCGGGGACCGCTTGGAAGGGATAAAGCGCCTAAAGGAGCGCATCGCTGCACTGGGCGCAGATTCCCTTTGGCTCGTCCATAATCACCCTTCCGGCAATCCGGACGCTTCGGGAGAAGACCTGAATCTTACCGTCTCCATCGGTATGGAAATCCCTGAATTGCAAGGGCATGTTATTATAAATTCGGGGAATTATGCTTTTATCGATCCAAAAGGAGAATGTGATAAACTTTTCCGTTTACCAAATCTCCCCCAAAAATGGATCGATCCGATTCTTACTGCCCCCATATCGCACAGTGTGCTCGGGGAACAACTCAAGACTCATAAGGACATCGCGAAATGGGCCAAGATTTTGACGTCCGAAAGAAACAAACCCCTCTTGGTCTATTTGAGCGCTGTATTCAAGGTTCGTGGTTTGCAGGAAATCAACCCGGGCGGGTATCGGGATTGGAAACAACTGGCAGATGTCATGCCAAAGAAACTCGTTGATTTCGGGTCCAAGTGCGCCGTCTTAATTCTCCCGGAAAGATCGTACGGTTACGACTTTGAGATAGGAGAATCACTGGTCAGGCGGGGGGTATTCTATGATGTGGTAGCAGTTAGCGAGTACGGAGCGCATTCTCTCAAGAAAATGGGCGTACGGGTCGAAGACCAAAAATCCTTCGGCGGGCGGCCTCTTAGCGACTTCCCCCCACAATATATCAGGTAAAAAGTACAAACAGGGCAAATGTCTTCGCTGTATCGATCCGGCAGCCTGGTCATTCAGTCCCCGGCTCCTGGTAAAATGTAATCAGGACCCCTTGAAACGACCTCAGCCGCGTCTTCAAGCAAGGCAAGTGGTTGTTCCACAGCTTTGACCATCATTATGGAACCGGCCCCTAATAAGCAGAACAGTGCCATGTATCTAAATACGATACTAAAATCACCACCGCTCATATCCAGGACATACCCACTTACCGATGGTCCCAGAATACCGCCGATGAAACCATAAGCAGTGAAGATCAACCCGAAAATAACACCAAAATGTTCCAGTCCAAAAATATCCGAAGCGAGAGGTACGGAGATAGTGAATAAGGTTCCGAATGCATATCCTATAACAGCCGCTAATATTGATACTGCTGCCAAGTCACTGAAATGTGGTAGGAAATAGTACGCAAAGGCAGCCGCAATAAATGTAATGGCTGCGGTAATATTTCTGCCTATGTAGTCTGAAAGATATCCACTTATTATTCGACTAAATCCATTTGTTAAGTTAAATGAGGCCAATATAACTACGGCTGCCAATTTCTTCGATACGCCATAGTTCACAGAAAGGAACACCATGGAGATACCGGCTGAACCTATAAATGCCCATGTCAACCATAAGAACCAAAAGCTCTTGGTTTTCAATGCCTGAGATGCCGTTAGGGAAACCGTAGATTGTCTACTACTAAATGCGGCAATCTTTGATTGTGCTTCTTTGGCCTTGGCAGGCTCCAATTGATATCCACCTGAGTTATAGATTCTTTCAGGCACTTCTGTTATGCAGGATGCCAGTAAATTGGTGATAACGGCAATGACAAGTACTACATAATTCATTGCATGATAGCCAATGGATGTCAGTAGTTTGGCGAAAATAGGTGACATTATTGCAGCCGAAAGACCAAAAGTCAGATTGACTATGCCACAGACCAGACCTTTGCGGTGTGGAAACCACTTTTGTACCGTCAATAGACCGGAACTATAGAAAAAACAGGAAGCGGTCCCGTTGAGAAAGGCCCAAACATAAACTATGTAAATGTTCGTCGCTAAATCGAGCACCAATAAGGATGCAGCCAAAACAAGGGTGCCAATCCTGAACATTGCTTTTGTGCCGAGTTTCGCATGCCATTTGCCAACAAGAAACATGAATATGCCAAGGGAAATCAGCAGAAAGATCATTGCATTGCCGGTCGCACCAGTCCCCAGATTGAACGTCTTGCGCCAATAAGGCCCCAGCAATCCAGGATAGCCGAAAATTAAAGCTCCGGACCAAAAGATAGTGGCAGAACTTCCAGCAACCGCCAGTCTGCCCCTGGTATTTTCATTCATCGTCTTTTCCGGCCGGTTCAACCAAATAATTATAATAGCTCTCTGAAAGATTGATTGCGGCAAGTGGATTGTGCCCAAGGAGCCTGTCCTTTACCGCCAGAACGGTGGATGGGGCATCGGCATTTTTTAAAAACAGGGAATCGTGTCCAACGCAAAGGCCCAACAGGACATTCAATTGGGAGCCGTAACTATTGGCTAGAAGCGCCTGAAGGATTGGATTACACATGGATTCAAAATTGCCGGGGAAGATTTTTTGCTCTTCTGTAAGCCCCAGGGTCTCTTTGGGTACCCTGCCTACCTTGCAGGCAATGGAGATCACATCAAGTCCGTGATTGTCAAAGATTTTGTGAACAATTGACGCTTCCCTTCGCAATCCGACACAAAAGATTAGTGCAACCTTGTGATAGGTCATCTTTTTCGCAAATTCTATCACTTCAAGGATGCGGGGTTTCATTGGGCGAACTGATCCGTTTACTTTTTCTTTGCAATAACCTTCGCCCTCCTGAATACAAGCTTGACGAGCGAATTCAAGATCGGCTCCGGACAGCCCTTTATCAATCGACTGCCGAACCAATTCCGGATTGCGTAAAGTCGGGCAATACCCGGGAGCTTTACCATCTACTTTGCAGCAGGACTTTTCAGACTTGTCGAAAGGGCATAACGCACATTGGGGTTGTTTATACGCCACTATTTTTTTCCTTCATTTGGTCTTCTCAGCTCACGTCCCAGCCGATCGGTTCGGTGACGCAATGCTTGTGCTCCTGCGCGTCGATCACGGCAAGGGCCGTGGTATTTACTATGTCCTCCACGTCGCAGTTGCGCTGCAAGACATGAATAGCTTCGCTTGTTCCCATGAGGATCGGGCCGATCGCCTTCGCGCCCCCCAACCGCTCCATCAGCTTGTATGCGATATTGCCGGCTTCCAGCGATGGAAAGATCAGTACGTTGGCCCGTTTCCTAAGCGTATTGAACTCATAGACATCGTTGAGGATTTCAGTGACCACAGCCGTATCCGCCTGCATTTCGCCATCTATCACGATGTCGGGACGGCGCATTTTAACGAGCTGGGTGGCCTGTGCGACCTTCTCTGCCCTCGGATGGCGCGTGCTCCCGAAGTTGCTGAAGGAGAGCATTGCGACCCGGGGCTGCACATTGAGCTGTTTAACTCTGTCGGCTGTGCAGATTGCTATTTCCGCAAGCTGCTCGGCCGTGGGGTCGAAGTTAACGGTGGTGTCGGCAAAAAATATTACATCTTTTTGAAAAACCATCATGTACACGCCGGCGATAATCGTGCTGCCTTCCGAGAGCGGCACAGTCTGAAGCGCCGGTCTTATGGTGTCCGAGTAGTACTGATTTACTCCGCCGACAAGGCCGTCAGCGTCGCAGAGCTTTACCATCATAGACCCGAAATAATTGCTTGTCCTGACCAGTTTTCGAGCCTCATGAATCGTAATTCCTTTTCGGCAGCGCATTCTGAAAAAATCGGCCGCGTATTCCTCTATCCGCTCGAATTTGTTCGGATCGACCACCTTTGCGCCCTTGAGATCGAGATGCAGTTCGGTCGTTTTCTTTCGGATCACCGCCCGGTTGCCAAGCAGGATGGGCTTTGCGATCCTCTCGTCCAGGATCACCTGACAGGCCCTCAGGATTTTGGGATCGTCGCCTTCAAGGAAAACTATCCGCTTGGGATCTTCCTTCGCCTTGTGAATGATGCGCCGCATAACTTCCTGAGCACGTCCAAGGCGGCTTACGAGCTGATCCCGGTATTCTTCCCAGTCAGTTATCGGCCTCCTGGCGACCCCGGTTTCTACTGCAGCTTTTGCCACTGCAAGCGCTTCCCGTATGAGAACGCGCGGGTCAAACGGCTTGGGGATGATATAGTTTGGCCCGAATTCCAGCATTTCCTGGCCGTAAGCCCTTAGGACCGAATCGGGAACGTCTTCCTTTGCGAGCGCGGCCAGTGATTTTACCGCCTCGATTTTCATCTCGTCATTTATGGCGGTGGCCCTCACGTCCAGAGCGCCCCGAAAAATATAGGGAAACCCTAATACGTTATTTACCTGGTTGGGATAATCGGAGCGTCCCGTAGCCATGATCAGGTCACTGCGCACGCTTGTTGCGTCGGGGTAGCTGATCTCAGGGTCAGGATTGGCCAGGGCGAAGACGATGGGCCGTTCCGCCATGTTCTTCACCATATCTTTGGTAACCAGCCCCGCAGCCGATACACCGGCGAAAACATCGGCCCCCTTCATCACTTCGGCAAGCGACATCGGTTTTTCACCGTTTGCAAACCGTTGCTTGTATGGATTCATCCCTTCTTTGCGGCCCTTATAGACAAGGCCTTTCGAGTCTACCAGGAACAAGTTCTCGATTTTGGCGCCAAGTTTGACGTAAAGGCTTGCGCAGGCAATTCCGGCAGCCCCGGCCCCCGAGATTACCAGCTTCACCTGATCGATTTTCTTTCGCTGCAATTCGAGAGCATTTATAAGGGCGGCCCCCGAGATGATGGCAGTGCCATGCTGATCGTCATGGAAAACGGGGATCTTCATCGTTTCCTTGAGCTGCTCTTCAATGTAAAAACATTCAGGGGCCTTGATATCTTCGAGGTTGATGCCACCGAAGGTCGGCTCGAGCAACCTGACCGCTTGAATCAACTGGTCCGGGTCCTTCGTATCGAGTTCGAGGTCAAAAACATCGATATCCGCAAACCTTTTGAACAAAACGGCCTTACCCTCCATAACGGGCTTTGCCGCCAGCGGGCCGATATTGCCAAGCCCAAGCACTGCCGTGCCGTTGGTGATGACCGCCACAAGGTTTCCCCTCACTGTATAGTCGAATACCTTCTCGGGCATACCTTCGATCTCCCGGCAGGGCTCCGCAACTCCAGGCGTGTAGGCCATCGAAAGGTCTCTTTGCGTAAAGCAGGGCTTAATGGGTTTAACTTCGATCTTTCCCGGTCTATCTTCACTGTGGTAATTTAGTGCGTCGCTTTTGCGAATCATCTCGTGCTCCTGCGCGTTTTTTTCAACGATTATAACCTCACAATCAAGAGAGTTTTTAGTGTAGGTGAAAAAAGAGTCCTTTGACAAGAGCTTTAAAAAATAAATAGGATCTTAACCAGCTCTATTCTCTGCCACGCAAGCGCACAGAACAAATTCCTCCCGTGCTTTTCATCGCTTCGATGGTTAATTATAGATCGTTTTACACTTTTTGAAATTCCACGGCAGTGCGGCAAGGCACCTCTTCCAAGGAGTACCGGACATGACGGTAAAATGGGTTTATCTGTTTGACGAACTTGATCAGGCAACGGCTTACGCAGGTGGCGACTGGGAAAAGGTTCGAGGACTGCTGGGCGGGAAAGGGGCCAACCTTGCTGATATGACCCGGCTCGGCTTGCCGGTCCCTCCCGGTTTCACGGTGACCACCGAGGCATGCAACTCCTACCTGGCTGAACGCATGAAATTCCCGGAACAAATGTGGGAGCAGGAACTGGCCGCTTTAGCCGAAGTTGAGAAAAAGACAGGCAGGTCGTTCGGAGAAGGCAAAAAACCTCTTCTCGTCTCATGCCGGTCCGGGGCGAAGTTCTCCATGCCCGGCATGATGGACACTGTGCTCAATATCGGTCTTAACGACGAGACGGCAAAAGCCATGATTGAAGAAACAGGTGACCCCCGCTTCGTCTATGACTCCTACCGCCGCCTTATCCAGATGTTCGGTTCGGTGGTGATGCGCGTGCCCGACGAACCGTTCGAGGAAGTCATATCGGAGTTCAGGAAAGCCCGAGGCGTCAGGAGCGATGCGCAGTTGACCGCCGATGACTGGAAAGCGGTTGGAGAACGCTTCAGGGAAATATTCCAGCGGTACAGCCACATACGGTTTCCCGCCGATCCTTACGAGCAGCTTCGTCTGGCAACCGTGGCCGTCTTCAAATCCTGGAACGGCAAGCGTGCGATCGATTACCGGCATGCAGCGAGAATCCCTCACAACCTCGGAACCGCCGTGAACATCCAAACGATGGTGTTTGGCAACATGGGCGAAAACAGCGCGACCGGTGTGGCTATGACCCGAAACGCCACCACGGGTGAGAAGAAGATCGAAGGCGACTACCTGATCAATGCCCAGGGAGAAGACGTGGTTGCAGGCATCCGGGCGACCTACCCTGTCGAGCAAATGGCTGAAACCATGCCTCAGGTATGGAACAGGTTTGTGGAGATAACCGGAAGACTGGAACAACATTACCGCGACATGCAGGATGTCGAATTCACTATCGAGCGGGGCGTCCTGTGGATGTTGCAGACGCGCGCAGGCAAGAGGACCGCTCAGGCCGCGGTTCGAATTGCAGCGGATATGGCTGAGGAAGGATTGATCACCCGGGAGGAAGCCGTCATGCGCGTAACTCCCGAGCAAGTGGACTTCTTCCTCCATCCACAGTTCGATGCGTCTTCAAAAATCGCCGCAAAAGGGGAAGACAGACTCCTGGCCGGCGGTTTGAATGTCTCTCCGGGGGCGGCAGTGGGTATTGTCGCCTTCACTGCCGATCTGGCCGAAAACTGGGCTGAAAAAGAAGGCAAAAAGGTGATAATGGTCCGCCCGGAGACCCGGCCCGATGACGTGCATGGCATGCTGGCAGCCGAAGGAATCCTTACCAGCCGCGGGGGACGCACCAGCCATGCGGCCCTTGTAGCCCGCCAGTTCGGCAAGCCTGCCGTCGTCGGCGTTGCAGCCCTGGAAATTGATCTCGCTCTGCATCGGATGACGGTTGGCGACAAGGTAATCGATGAAGGGCAATGGATTTCAATCGATGGCTCGACAGGCGAGGTTTTTCTGGGCCAACTCCAGACAATGGTGCCCGACATCTCCGATCCGTGGCTGATGAAACTGCTTCAATGGGCGGACGGGT
>OMOE01000022.1 GCA_900290365.1 Syntrophobacter sp. SbD1
GGGATTTTAAAGGCTTATGGAGCATCGGAGACTCAAAATCCCCCCCAACCCCCCTTTCGAAAAGGGGGGAAATATGTGGACCAGAGGCTTTGTGACACAGTCTCGGAGCGCAACCCACCAAGTCTTTTCGAGACAGCTCCTCATGTCCCCACGGGACACCCTGAAACCATTAAAAGGTGAGGGGACCCCATGTTCGTCATTCCGGCAGGGTTTTTGAGCCGGAATCCAACGACTTTTCGAAGCAGGAATTGAGGAATTAGGAATGCTTCAGCGGGAACGTTGTCCAGTCTGAATTCGTAATTATTCAGGATAAACCGCGTGTCTGCCGACGGGCAGGGGGATTTTCAGGGTATTTGTTTTTTTAACTTTTGCCTTGCGCTAGCCACCTGGCGCTGTATTCCGTTCCTGCTTCCTGCTTCCTGCTTCCTGCTTCCTGCTTCCTGCTTCCTGCTTCCTGCTTCCTGCNNNNTCCTGCTTCCTGCTTCCTGCTTCCTGCTTCCTGCTTCCTGCTTCCTGCTTCCTGCTTCCTGCTCCCCGCTTCATTTCTTAAGCAGATGTTCAACTTCATCTATCAGTTGAAGAAATTCCTTTGACAGCCGGTACTGGTCGAGCGCTTTCTGATGTTCGAGCCAGGTCTCCCATACTCTCAGCCAGTCGGAATTGCGCCAGTAACAATCCGAATCGGGCCGGGTCCCGTCGGCCCTGGAACGGTACTCTTCATATTCCTCATTGCATGATTTGCAAAAACTGTATGGGGAAGCAAACCTGGACTGCTCTTGGGCGTCCATGGGGCCCCCGCATTTTGAGCACTTTACTGAGCACCGGGTACAATGAAAGATTTTCCGCAGGGATTCGATCTTGAGCTGGCGGACAACGTTGTCGCGCTCCGACTTGAAGCTTTCCGCTTTCTTTGCAAATTGGAGGATCTCGGCCATTTGTCCCTCATTTCTTGGCTGTACTAAAAAAAGATTGATCTTCGGTGCTTCTACGTACTTCGCATTCGGATAACGAGTCATCCCGTCCAGTCTGTGTCCCCGCTGAGTGGCCCGCTCCGGAGTAACCCCCGGACCCCGGCGTTCCGGCATAGACCGGCGCCTGCGGAGTTTTCGCCTTCTCCGTGCCCGGCTCTTCGCGGACAAGGCCAGGGTTAGCAGAACTTCCATCCGCCGTCCGGGGCGGGGCAGGAGGGAGAGCCGGCGAATCCTGACGATCGTCCTGGTCTCCAAGCCCCTCGCTGGCTTCGGAAAGATTGAAAAGCTGCTGGGTAAAATCCATGTAACTGGCCCGTGCGTCTCTTTGCGCCTTCTTTTTCAAAAAAACGATAGGATCGTGTAAAAACTTTTTGATGATCGATGCGGTGAGGATTTCAATTGCTTCCTTTTGTCTGCCGCTCAAGTCCGGAAGCTGGGAGAATGTTTTCCTGAGTTCGCTTTGTCTTATCTTCTCGGCTTTTTGCCGCACTGAAACTATCGTGGGCACCGCGCTCAGGCTGTTAATCCAATTCTTGAACTTGACGGTTTCCTCATCGACGATATGTTCGGCTGTCCGCGCCTGGCTCATCCGTTCTTCCCTGTTGAGGTCGATCACCCCTTGCAGGTCGTCTATGTCATACACGTAGACGTTATCTATCTGGTTTACTCTCGGATCGACATTCCTGGGCACCGCTATATCAATGAAGAAAAGGGGCTTGTTGCGCCGCTCCCGCATCCTGGACTTGACTTGCTGGTAATCGATCACATACTCCTGGGCGCCCGTGGAAGAAACCACGATGTCCGTTGACTTCAACGCATCGAGAAACCGGTCGAAGGCGATCGTATCGGCCTTGAACCTGGCGGCCAGCTCCATTGCCCGCTCCAGGGTGCGGTTGGCTACAGTGATGCGGCGTACGCCCTGCCTCAGGAAATGTTCGGCGGCAAGTTCGGCCATTTCTCCAGCGCCGATAAGCAGCACGCTCTTGCCCCCGAGGTCGCCGAAAATCTTCCGGGCCAGCTCGACGGCCGCATAACTTACCGACACGGCGCACGAACCGATGCAGGTCTGAGTTCGAACGCGCTTGGCAACCGTAAAAGACTTATGCAAAAGCCGGTTGAGCACTACTTTTACCGTTCTGTACTCGACCGCGCTGCGGTAGGCCTCCTTTAACTGGCCAAGTATCTGTGGTTCTCCGACTATCATCGAGTCAAGGCTGGATGCGACCATGAACAGGTGTTTGACAGCCTCCAGGTCCTTGTGAACGTAGAGATGAGAATCAAGTGGAACTGAGGCCGGCAGCCCTACATGAGTCCTGAGCACCGCCTTCATCTCTCGTACGCCTTCCGCCAGGGAGTCGCAGGACGCCTTCCGCCAGGGAGTCGCAGGTAAACAGAAATTCCACTCGATTGCAGGTGGACAGGAATACCATCTCATCGACGTGATCGAGGTGCGGGAGCATATGCAGAGGGTTTACATCCTTGCGGCATGCCACTGCAAGCTGCTCCCGTATTTCCACGGGGGCCGTTTTGTGATTCGTTCCTAATAGCACAATGTGTGACATTACATCTTACCGGAAAGTATCGAATGGTGGCCGCTGAGCAAAAGGTTTGCCACGACAAAGGTAAGAAGAGTTGCCGAAAAACCAATGATCGAAAGCCACGCAGCCCTTCGGCCGCGCCAGCCGACCGTGAGCCGCTCATGGACAAGAACGGCGTAAATTATCCAGGTGACCAGGGACAATATTTCTTTAGGGTCCCAGTTCCAGGGCGAATGCCAGACAAGCGCCGCATAGGCAAATCCGGTTATCAGGCCCGCCGTCATGAGCGGAAAACCCGAAATGAGGCAGTAATGAGCAATGGAGTCAAGCCGTTCCAACGGGGGTAGCCGCTCGTAGAGGAATCCGAAATTTTTCCTTTTGATATAACTTTCCTGCAGCAGATACATTACACCAAGGCTGAAGGCCAGAGCAAACAGGGCGTTGGCAAAAAAAAGAGTGGCCACGTGCAAAATAATCCAACCGCTTTTGAATGACTCGCTTTTAATCATTATTTGAGACGGCAGGATCGTCGATGAAATCATGAAAACCACGGCCAGCGGTGATACGAAAGAACCCAGGATGCGAAGCTGCAAGCGGATTTGAACTATAAGATAAGTGAGCACGAACACAAGGGCAAAAACAGAAAGCTCTTCCTGAACGGTAGTAAGAGGAAGATGCCCTGTTTGGACCGTGCGCATTATGAGCGCGGCCCCATGAAAGAGCACGCCTACGAGCAATATGGTCCACGAGATACGGTGCAACTGCTGCCGGTCCCGGAAAAGATAGACCAGGTATCCAACCGTGCCGAAAAGGTAGCAAATCGTCGCCATTACCAGGAAAAGAGATTGCATAGATTTTCCCAGAGAGCTCTTATTTCCGCCTCGGGCATAACCGTGCGGCATGTTTGGATCGTTTTTTCAAAAGCCTTATCCACCTGGCCCTGCCTGAGCCATTCAGGGATGGGGACCGCCGCGAGATCGCTCAATATCTTGCGGCCCTGCTTTTCGACTGCCCCATTGTATTTAAGACGCTCCCTCAACTCACCCAGCAGCCGGATAAAGAACCCCCATTCGGGTCCGATTTCCGCTTCCAGTTTTTGCCTGAGCAGCTTTGCGGCCGCAGGGCTCAAGCCCGAGGTGGATATGGCGACACTAAGGGTCCCCCGCTCGAAAACCGATGGCACGACAAAAGTGCCCAGGTCCGGTTCGGTGGCCATGTTGCAAAAGACCCCGAGCTCACAGGCATCGGCTGCGATGGCCCGGTTCAAATCAAAATCGTCGGTCGCGGCAAACGCCAGGCTAACCCCCTGAAGCTGCGACCTCTCGTATTGCTCTCCTGCCCACGTCACCACTTTTTCCGAACACTTCCGCTCGATCCAGGTCGAAAGTTCACGGGCGACCAACCGAACTTTGGCCCCATATTTGAGCAAAGTCTTTACTTTGCGCTCACCTACGGCCCCTGCTCCCACCACAAGACAGGTCCGTCCTTCTATGTTTAGAAATAGGGGGTAGTAGTGGACCTGTGTCCCGGTGCGTTTTTTCATAAATGTTTATTCACGTCCGCCGGACATCCGGAAACAATGAAAAAGCGTAGGATGGGTAGAGCGTAGCGAAACCCATCGAAAACTTTTCGCAACAGCACCAGTCAGAAGTGCGTAGCTGTATTCGTTCTGACTCGTACTTTGTATCATTGATGCTTTGATTAAACAAGGGGACGCAGACACGGGTATTCTGTTCAGCTGTTATCTTGTTGCAAAATCGTTAAGGTAAAGTCGTTTCCGACTCATTATCGGGTAACCGATAATGCTGCGTTGTAGGAGCGGCTTCCAGCCGC
>OMOE01000024.1 GCA_900290365.1 Syntrophobacter sp. SbD1
GTAATTCCGCACGTACGGATCTGCGCGGGGGGTGCCGGGCAACCGGCATTCCTACCGCGACCCAAAAATCTGCGTCGCCTCAAGATCGAGGGGGGGCCTTTTTGGGGGAGGTGTGCCTATTCGGTTTTAAAAGAGCGGGCTTTGCGGTCAACAGTGAAGAGCGAACAGTGAGTAGTTATAATTCAAATTCTACAAATACCGGACATGGTCGCTTCGCAGTGAGCAGTGAGTTGTGAGCAGGGAGAAATCAAAATTCGACAAATAGCGGACATTGTCCTTTCCGTATTTGCTGATAATACAGCGAAAAATACAGTCAGAGCCTGGGTAACCTATTGATTTCATTTAGTACGCCCCGATTAAAAACAGTGGAATATGCAGCTAATTCCAATTGCTAACACTGTTTATCAGCACTTATCCCCCTGATTTGAACCTGCCGGCTTCATAAGGCGCACGCGCTCTCGCGCATTGAACATGCGGCGCCAGAATTCACCGTTCACGGGGTCCGCCATCATTTCGTCAGTGATCGGGGTTTGAGGGAGCGGATTACCTGTGGCCGCACGCAGGCGGGATTCCCTGAGCGCACGGGCAAAATCGAAGTGGGCAGGCCCCTTTTTGGCATCCTCCATAACCTTGACTCGCTTCACTATCAATTTGGTCATGTTACACCTTTCATTTTTTCGAGTTTTGCTCAAGCGCTTCGACACGCTGTTCAATCTCCACCGTCTCAAGGACCTTGCGGAACACTTCGGCAAAATCGGTTAAGGTCCTGATTTCGGAGGGAGTGATTTCTCCTTCGCCAAGCTTTGCCGTCATGGCCGTAAAGAGTTTTGGAATATTGGCTACAGCGCCGATTTCCGGGAGGTTAAACCCAAGGGGCGCATCCTTTTTAGGAGCAACGAGTCGTTCGACGCAAATTCGAAGGCAGACCAAGTTGCCTTCAAGGGCCAAATCGACCACTTTTTCGGCTAATGCCCTGGCCTTCCCGAATACACCCTGTGCTATGGAATTAGCCTTGTTGCGGGACCCCTTGGGCCTCCCCATCGGGTTGCCGGATTGTCCCTTTTGGAAAGGGCGGCCCCGTCTGGCGGGACGTGGAGATTGAGATTCATTGGACATGGGCGCCTCCTTAAGGGCAATTAGGAATTACGAATTACGAATGGACAAACTCCCGACCTCACTTTGTTCGGGTTTTCTTCCTTTTACGAGATATTTTCAAATAGCCGCGCTTTTTAAGTTTGCGTCTTAGGGCGCCGCATTCGGCACAAAGAGACTGCCGGTTTGATCCCGGTTGGAACATCTTTGCACACCTACACCTCTTCGGCAGTGTCGCAGGTATACGGGTGTATTTGTCCGCCGTTTTTTGCCGGGCCTCCTGGACCAGACCGGGATTCATTTTCTCGAAGGCAACGCACCGGAGGCCGATTAAGGGTTTGCATGGCCCGACATCGAGAGAGCAGGTGTGTCCCTCTGCCGTAAGCAGGTAGTTGCAGCAACTGCCGGCTTCGCACTGAACAGTGAGCAGTGAACGGTGATCAGGAAAGATCAAATCGCTCGATCCTTTTGGCGTGCCAAACGGCAACGGCTTCGCAGTGGTCAGTGAGCGGTGAACAGTGAACAGTGAACAGCAAAAACCAGATCGCCAAATCCCTTAATTCCAGACACTGATGGACACAGATAAACACGGAGGGAACCTCAGCCGCTCAACTATCAGGCAATATTATATCGCCAGATGATTTGGATTTGCCAAACGGCAACGAGAAGCGGCAACCAGAAGCGGCAATAGAAACGGCAACCAGAAAAGGCAAAACGAAGCCGGTGATGAGTGATGAATGATGAGTGATGAGCAAAGACGAGGACTGAGTCCTGAAGCTGCCAAGATATGTCTCCTACGCTGAAATGATCTTGGTGTGAAGTGTGAGGGGGGAGGTGTGAGGCGCCCCAGACAGGCAACCCGTAACTCCGAACGAAGTGAGGCATTTATCAGCGGGCGGGTGAGAAGTGAGCAGCGGATAAAAAATGGCGAACAGAGGCGGTTAAAAGCTAAATTGAGCGGTTGATTAATTCGGCAATTTCTTGTGGGTAGCTGATGTCATTGACGAATCCGGGTCCTAAACGGCCGCAGGCGCGTAATCCGGTGTCCTGGGTGGATATTAATTGCTGCGTTTTCTGCGAGTAAGTGAAGTCATTGAAGATCTCGGATCCTAAATGTCTGCCGGCGAGTAATCCTCCACAATGGCGGGAGAGTCGATACCGGGCTGGGCAATAAAACCAGACATACCGGAAATTGAGTTTTTCAACAGCATTGAATCACCTTCATGCCGCCGTAGCAACGATGTGATTGAATCGAAAAATGACATTGCTTGAAGTCCAATTCCTTTTAGATGGGATAGATCGGGATTGAGTGGTAGAATCGAGCCGCTTCCTTCGGCGGACAAAAAAACCGACGAGACCCGTCTATAAAGAGATTATCCGCGATGGAGCGAAGGTGGCATGAGCAAAGACGATTCGCGCGAATGGGATTATCTTAGCAGCATGCCGGAGAGTTATCGGCATAATCACGAGGCTCTCTTGGCTTCATTATCATCAAGCGAGGGGAACTGAAATGGACAGTAGAGAAATTCTTGAACAAGCGTTGAGGTTGAAGCCGGAGGAACGGTTTCTGGTCGTCGAGGGTTTGCTGAAAAGTCTCGATGAACCGGACAAAGAGCTTGACGCCATATGGGCGGGAGAGGCGGACAAAAGGCTTAGAGCATACAGGGAAGGAAGACTAAAGGGTATTCCTATGGAGGACATATTCGAGGAAGAAACATGAAGATCATCTTCTCAAGACTGGCCAAACAAGACCTCGATGATGCCCTGCATTATTACGAGCTCCAATACCGGGGTCTTGGCAGAAGGTTCAAGGAGGAGGCCAGACAGGCGGCGCTCAGGATTACCGAATATCCCGAGGCGTGGTCGATCGAGCGTGGCGGCATAAGAAAATGCCTGCTTCACAAGTTTCCCTACAAGCTGCTCTATTCCATGTTTGTCACAGGAATAAGGAAACAAAATGACTCAGCCCGTTCAGTATCACTACGGCAAATTCCCGCCACAAAACATTGATTGGATTTCCCTGATACCGCTTATTGGCCCAGCGAATGCTGCCTTAGCTCGGTATGACGGTACCCTTTCGGCTATTCCAAATGCAAATGTATTGCTAAGTCCGTTATCGACGCAAGAGGCGGTGCTTTCCTCGCGGATTGAGGGCACCCAGGCTACGATGGGTGAAGTCCTTGAATTTGAGGCAGAGGGGGATCCCGATAATATCTCCTCGGAGCGGAGAGAGGATATAAACGAGATCCTAAATTACCGCAAAGCCATGTGGCGGGCAATCGAATTACTAAAGGAACTTCCCCTTTGTCAGCGTCTCGTAAAAGAAGTCCATAGGGTCCTACTAGCCGGAGTAAGGGGGTATGTCAGATCCCCCGGCGAATACCGCCTTATTCCAAATTGGATTGGTCCTCCTGGATGTTCGATTGAAGAGGCCAAGTTCGTACCTATTTCATCGGACCGCTTGCCTGAGGCCCTTGGTGTTTGGGAGAAATTCATTCACGAGGAAACGCCCGATCCATTGGTTCAGTTGGCAATCGTGCATGCCGAATTTGAGGCTTTACACCCCTTCCTCGATGGCAATGGAAGACTCGGGCGCATGTGCGTCCCACTGTTCATGTTCGAAAGGGGATTAATTCAAAGCCCTATGTTTTATGTCAGTGCTTTCTTTGAGAGAAACCGGGATGAGTACTACGAGCGTTTACTAACAATCTCCCGTGACGATGATTGGACGGCATGGTGCAAGTTCTTTCTGCGGGCGGTAACCGAACAGGCTTCCGAAAATCAGCGGAAAGCCATCGAAATTCTAAATCTTTATGAAACCAAGAAGGGTGAAGTAACCGAACTTTTGCATTCACAGTATTCTATCCATGCTCTGGATTACATTTTTGAACGACCAATTTTTAAGTCATCCGATTTCACGAACAAGGGAGATATACCGACTCCCTCCGCCAAACGAATTCTCGGGATGTTACGTGATAATGGGATGCTTCGAATTTTAAAGGATTCAAGCGGCCGCCGCCCTGCCGTTTATTCTTTTCCTGCATTATTGAACATCGCCGAAGGGAAGAATGTTTTTTAGTGGATAATGAATTACCTACAAGGCAATTTGTGGATAATAAAATCAAAAATTTGATCCACAATTGGGGTTGTAAGCACTACGTGAGCCACAAAAAGAATTACTGGGTGTTCTTGCGTACTTATGGGATGTTCCATTCTATTGGCCGATTTCAAAAAGGAATCTTGTCGTCCTCCGTCGAACCAGAAGACTGATTGTTGGGGATACGAATCAGAAACATGCTCTCGTGCTGTTCGATCCACTCCCATCCCTCCTGTTGGAGGAAGAGGCATGTGAAGGTATTACCATTGCAGTCTGTGGCTTCGCGCGTGCTAATGAACCTCTTCTCCCGTAGGCGTTTTAAACCGAGAGCAAAGCCAAGAGGCGTGAAACCTGCTTTCTCTACGTCCTGCTTCACAGAGTAGACAGAGATCAGGTCATCCGGCATAGTGACACTGCCGCATTTATCAGCGGGCGGGTGAGAAGTGAGCAGCGGATAAAACATGGCGAACAGAGGCGGTTAAAAGCTAAGTTGAGCGGTTGATTAATTCGGCAATTTCTTGTGGGTAGCTGATGTCATTGGCGAATCCGGGTCCTAAACGGCCGCAGACGCGTAATCCGGTGTCCTGGATGGATATTAATTGCTGCGTTTTCTGCGAGTAAGTGAAGTCATTGAAGATCTCGGGTCCTAAATGTCTGAAGCAGTCGACAGTCGCCGATCAAAATCAGTTGTCAGTCGCCGATCAAAATCGGTGGCCGGTCGCCAGTAATTGGTCGCCAGAAAAAAGCTATTTCCGAGGCCACGGAAGACTGCTTTAATGTGTATAAATAATCAGTTGAGGTATCATTTACTGGCACTCGTCAGCGTCACTTCCCGGCCGTTTTGCGGTAAAGTAGCATCTCAGGGGGGAAAGGGATTTCGTTCGCAGAGAGAGTTTTTGTCCTTAACCGCTGCCTTTTAACCCTACAACGACAGTTGAGGGGGCCCGACTTTCTTCCTGCGATGAGAGCAATAGGCCACATGATTTTTCCGCTGAATCCACTCGATTAGTTCGATGATGGATTCGAGATCTCTTTTCCGAACTGGGAGTAGCACCTGAATGAGCATTCTAAGCTGCAATATAGTAATAGACGGTGCTTTTTTTCCCAATCTGATTTTCAAGTGCCATAGAAAATGGTGGGCCATGGGCTTGCCTTGATGCAACGCGGTGAGGAAACCTTATTGAAATCCATAACACATCATCATCAGGCGTTGCTGGAGCGGTTAATACTTCTGTAAATAATATGGGAATAAATTATGTTCCTTTCCCATTTGCGAGCAAAGGCCAGCGCATCCCTGTCCCCAATAAATCCACGCAAGTGACAGTAGACGTGCATGGCATTCAACTCATGCTGAAGGTCTGCGTGCATCGCCTTTGCCGCCTTGACCCGCAATATCTTCAATTTGTGGATTTTGTCTTTTACTCTCATTTCGATGTCCTTCCCGCTTTGGTATCACCACTGAGCTTCTCGCGAAAGAGTTACCAATCTTCTACAGCATAAAGCGTGCCTGACCCCAGGCAAGACTGAAAAAAATGATTGGCAGCATTTGATATTTAGGATTAAGTTAATGAAGACCTTAGCCGATGGCCAGCCCGGGCTTTAGCAGCGTGATGATCGAGGCCTAAAATTTTGAGGGAGACGGTGATTCGCATTCCTCATCAAAAGAGGTAATCGAATCCTTCAAATGACCACTTTTCAGTTAAAAATAGCTGCAGACAATGCCTGGGTTCGAGGATCAAGAGTATTTGAAGGAAATACCCAGCTTTCTCATTCGGCTTCTCAGTGTATTGGGGTTGATTCCAAGAAGTTGAGCCGCCCCTGTGGGGCCGCTTATCTTTCCATTGGATTTCTGAAGTGCCTGACGAATTTGCCGGGACATCGTTTCATCCAGGGTGGGCAAATCGCCCGCCCTATCCGGCTCTAAAGCCGGCGCTTTGGTCTTCTCCAAAATTTCCAGATGTTCAAACCTCAGCCGCTCATTTTTCCCCTTGCCTCGTATATGAATAAGCTCGCGTTCGATCAGGTTCTCGAGTTCCCGTATATTTCCAGGCCAATGGTAAGCCTTCAGGCGTTCGACTTCTTCGATAGAAACGGTGGGTAGAGGGTAGATTTTGAGCTCCTTTGCTTTCTTTTCTAAAAAGTGATTAACCAGGGCTGGAATATCATCCTTGCGGTACCTTAACGGCGGAAGTGTGATCGGGAATACATTGAGCCGGAACCACAGATCCTCCCGAAACGCTCCTGTTCGGATCGACTCTGCCATATCCCTGTGCGTTGCGGCAATGATTCGGACATCCACTGGAATAGTTTTTGTCCCGCCCACGCGTTCGATCTCCTTTTCCTGAAGCACCCGAAGGAGTCTAACCTGAGCCTGAGGCGGCAATTCGGCAATTTCATCGAGGAAAATGGTTCCCGTATCGGCGCGCTCGAAACGACCTTTTTTCTGAGTGATGGCCCCGGTAAACGAGCCTTTTTCATGCCCGAAAAGCTCGCTGTCAACAAGGCTGTCCGGGATGGCGCCGCAGTTTACCTTAACCAGCGGCGCACTTCTTCTCGATGAGCTGTAATGAATGGCATTCGCGACTACTTCTTTGCCGACGCCGGTCTCTCCAAGGAGAATAACCGGGCTGTTGAGAGGAGCTACCTGCCGCACCATGTCCATTACGTTTTTTAGGCCATATTCGGCGCCGATAATTTCGGAGACCGAGAAACTTCGCAGTTCCCGGCTCAACTCCCGATTTTCAGCATCCAAGATGTCTTTGAGCTTTACGACTTCCTGGTAGCGAAGGGCATTGGACATAGCGATTGTGAGGGGCTCTCTCAAAGGAGAGATCAGATCTAAATGCTTTTGGGTAAAGATTGCCTTCCCCTCTGCATGCATACCCAAAAAACCCACGCGATTGCCCTCCAGAACCAGATCCATAGAGAGAGAAGAACAGTTCGACAGGTCAAAATCGCGCCGAAGAATCTTTACTAATTCACTTTGTTCATTCCATTGTCTTGTGGCGACGCCACCAGCCTTTGTTGCGGATTCCAACTCCTGGATGGCTGCCCTCGACAGGGGAGTGGGGGGCAAGGTTTTTTTGTCGCCGGCCTCATCAACGTTTGCGAGATTACTGAGAATCCCGGTACTCGGATCAAACATGCTGAGATCGGCCTGGAATACGGGAATAAATAGCCGGATATAAGAAAAAAAATTTGATAAGGCCTTATCGATATCGAGGCTGCTGCAGATTCGTAGCGTGGCCTGCCGAAAAAACTCATTTTTGTCAAACTCCATGCCTTTCTCCTCCGTCCTGCCGTCACAGGTTCTTGTGCTATTTAACAATTATACACGATGTTTGACAAAAACTTACCAGCTTTCGTGGATTTTCCGCATGCTGTTTTTCAAATACACCTATGATCCAATACAGATTTGGGTGGCACGAATATGGCTATACCCGTCGATAGAGGATGCGCGCGTCGGCCCGCCCCACTTCCGGGGCGCCCTTTCTCAGCCCACAAAAAGGATACGATGCGGACCGCCTCATCAGTAAAAGGAATCCAGGAATGGGATGGAAAGGAGTAGATCATGAATTGGCTTGAGATGATAAGCACCCGGGCGGCTGGGCTTGTCGAAGCAGAAAAAGTCTTGGAGATCTGCAGGCAAATGTATCTATCCATTGATGGCGAGAAACTCTTGAAAATGACCGTATTTTGCAATGCAAAGTATGCGACCGATATCTGCATTCTTTTTCATTGGAAGTCCGACCCCGGGACCGAAAGCATTTTAGGCAAGCTATTAAGTGCGGCGCTCGAAGATTTTGGACTGGTAAACCATTCGATTTGGATAAACAAGAAAGAGCAACTCATTAAGTCGGTAGATTTTGCGTCTCTAAATAGAACGGAAACACTGGATGGACCCCGGGCGCAAAAAGGAGAGTAAAATGAAAGCGTATATGAATCTCATGGAGTTAATCGATTGGGGCGTGGCTATCATAGAGCCGTGCCCTGTTTTGGTAAACGATTTTTGCGCCTGTGAAAAGCGGCGGGCGCTGCTGGAAAACTTCAGGCGATGGGTAGAATTTTAGAAGGAGATGGGGTTGCGCTCCGATACCAGGGAGCCAGCCAGGCGACTGGACCTCAAGATGGCTGCTGGCATGAATCCTGCGCCTTTTTCCTAAAATTCCGCAAGGAGACAACTGTGGTTTCTGAATACCGATTAAGAACATACCCGAGAGATCTTGCTTTGTTCGTCCGGGAGCACTGGCAAGCTGTCGACGCCGGCCATACGGATTCAGGCTCACTCCCCAGCCTGTCGGTCTTGGAACATATTATCTCGGTGTGCTACCAGGCCAGTTTGCTTCGAGAAGAGGGGCGGCCCGTCAGATTCAGGCTAATTTTTTTGTCCCCCGACCGATTTCCACCCGATCACGTGCCTCCGGCCGGACTTCACAGGCTGTTATTCAGAGACAAGCTGCCATTTACCGAGCGTGAACTGCGAAAGCTCTCGCCATCGGTGGATTTCTACAGTTCCCTGACAGGATTATGGCATGACGGGAAGAGCGGATTATCGATCTGGGGGATTGTGCATTCCGGACCACGATGGGCCCAAAGCGTGCATGGTGGCGGGAAGGAGTTCCAACCGCTTCCCGACTCTCTCGTAGTCAGTGTTACAAATCCGGGTCGCATAACCGTGAATAATGGATCCACCGAAATCGCCACGCTCAATTCCGGAGAAATTATCAGCCCTTCGATGGCGGTTTTTGATTCTTTGTGGATCCACTCGGAATTCAGCTCCATAGTCGATGAGGAACTTGCGTTCCACAGGGAAGCTCGAAAAAGAGCGAAAAAACCTTGGGCGGCAATTGGTCCTGATTTCTTTGGGACAATAAAAAAACAGGTCTTCATGAGAATTATAGGCAGGATTCACTCTTACAGACATGGCGGCACTTTGATTTTCATCCCCGACGAGCTTAAAGAGCAGTTTTTGTCAGAGAATCCATACATAAAATTTAAGTATAGATTCGTTGACGAAGAACCATGCAGACGATTTCGAACCCTTATCGTCAAAATAGCCGATGCGCTGGCGGAATTTTACGGCTCGATTGAAAACCCGGAACGAGAAGTCGGCTGGACAGAATACCTGGCCAGTAAAAATCAAACTCTTTCCCGGCTGGATGAGTCACTGTTTGAGTGGGCCCATCAGGTTGCCGACATGACGCAGGTGGACGGCGCCGTGGTGATGACACACAGATTGGAAGCGATAGGATTTGGAGCTGAAATATCCGGCAAACTGGAGCGTGTTGATTCGGTAGCCCAAGCCTTGGACCCCGAAGGAATAGAGATTCAGAAGGAGCAGACCGACTGCGTTGGCGCCCGCCATCATTCAGTTTACAATTTGTGCAATGCATTGCATGACGTTGCGGCGATAGTAATCTCACAGGACGGAACAGCCGAACTTGTCAAATGGAACGAGAGTAATGTGACTTTATGGGAACAGTTGTCGCCCAGCCTTATAGAGGTATAACAACTAGGAGGAAGACAATGAGCAGATTTCCGGAAAATATGGCAAAGTCACTTGGAGTCAAACTTCCTGAAGAATATATCCATTTCATGGAGAAATACGGCAGCAAATTACCAGACGACCCTTTCAGCCAGGGGAGCCGGATTGCCGGACTGGGGAACGACGCTTTTGTCATCGGAACGACTGAAGCCTTTCGAGCCAAAATACCTCATTTTCCGATTGAAAAAGTCGTGATCGGCTATTCAGGCGTTAAGAACATAGTGCTCAATAGGACCAACGAAACAATTGACACTTTCGTGGCGCTGGACACCAGGGATGGAAAGGTCCTCGAAATCGATTCTCTTGGAGCCGCGGAGACAATCGCCGATAGCTTTGAGGACTGGGTCGGCCCCGAACTTTTAATCTCAGAGTTCAAAGAAGAATTTGAGAGCACGCTCACCGTTGTCCTGTTCGGCGATCGGCTGAAAGCTGAGAAAGCCTGCTCAAACCTGATGAAATTGCAGCATCACGAATACATTGATTTTGAGGATATTGTAGTCGTGGTAAAGGAAGCAGACGGAGCGATCAGGCATCATCAAACTCATAAAACAGCCAAAAAGGGAGCAGCATCGGGGAGCATAACCGAGTTGGTTGCCGGTGCTCTATTGGAGTTGCCGCTGCTTGGAGCTGTTCTGGGCGCAGTTAGGGGCGCGATATCCGCAGTACCTGAGGATACAGGGATAGATGACGATTTTATACAGAAATTGTCAGCGAACTTCAAGCCGGGAACATCCGCCCTGTTTGCATTGGTGGATAAGATCCAGCCCGATAAAGTACTCGAATCATTTCGTGGTTTTGGGGGCAAGGTGCTCGTGACCTCCATCAGTAGAGAGAAAGCGGCTAATCTGCAGGCGTACCTTGATGACGCTTAGGGAAATATGGAGAAGGGACGCGAGATTTAGCCCGAGGAAGTCTCAGTCTTACAGGCAATTTGTTATGAGACTGGAACGGCAGGCGGGCTTATGAGATCAGAATCTGGTGGGTGGATTTGTTTCCAGACCTTTGCTTATCGACTGTACAGGAAAGAAAGGATGCTTATTATAGTGACTATTTGTCCAATCAGGATGGGACGAAGGCCGAGTTGTCGATGTTTGTCTGCCATCCACCGAAACAGGGCCATGGATAAAGGAATTTTACCTCTCTGTGTTCTTTAGCTCCCCGGGAGCAACGCTTATGATCCATGTGTTTTTAAAATATATCGAAAATACTGGAGTAAGCAATGAATGCTCAAAAGATACTAACTATGGACAATGAGCAGTTTTCTTCTTTTCTTGATAATGAAATCCTGGTGATTCGAGAGAAACAGCATATCTCCCATTTGACTCAGGACATCGGAGACATTTTCTCTTTGTATAATTATATGGATTCAGTGCTCTCAAGTAGGGCATACAAGGCTTTGGTTATGTTTGCCCGTTCTGAGCAGAGCCTATACATTGAGCACAACCACTTTCTATCGAGAATACTTTCGGGCGATCAAAAAAATCTGGACCGATTTCTGAACGTTGTCAACAGATACATTCTTTCATTATCGAAGGTCTATTGCATGACTGTTTTCGCTGGGCAAGGGACGGTCTCCCTGTTCTATTTGGATATTGGATTGGCTTATGACTACCGCATTGTTGCAGAAGACACTGTATTTGAAAACCTTAACCTGGACATCGGACTGATCACAAAAGGAAGCGGGTATTTCTTGCCGCGCCTGCTCGGCATTCGGAAAGCCACAGAAGTGCTGCAGTGGAAGAGCTTTCCCGCCGAAGACGCCTTACAGTTGGGGTTGGTAGATCTGATCGTTCCTGCGTCGAGGCTGGAAGAAGAAACAATGCAGTTCGCGTCAGGAAACAAGGCTAACCTGTCTTCAACTCTGCTCGGCATCCGCAAGTTGTTCAAGTGCGATATCAAGGAGCTCATGCGAAGCCTGGAGCTGGAAGATTATCTTATCAAAGAACGCTTTAAGTCGGAAGAGTTCAGACGGATGTTCACTGCGAACGTGAAAACTGGGTAAGCTAATGCTTTGAAAGCTTCAAGCGACAGCATTCGATTTTTAGACAGGGTGTACTTCGAGGATAAGGGACAGCTGCTCGTTGCGTTCCTCAAACCTCAGGGAGAATCAGGGCAAATATTTGCGAGGTTTACCTGCAGACCATTCAATGGGCGGGTCCATTCGATGCCGCCACGCCCAGCTTGACGAACAGGGAGGATTGTTGTGCTATGCGATCTGTATTAACGGTCTTTTCTCTTCTGGCTTTTCTGGTGCTGGTTTCCTGTTCCCAGGGTAAAAGTGGGGAGCAGCCCGCCGGCAATGCGATGCCGATAAAAACGGGAAAGGTACGACACGTGCAACCGCCCGAATTCGTGTCGGTGAGTGGTACAGTTACATCGCCTGAAGCACCGGTCCAGGTTTCTTTTCTGATCCCGGGAAAGGTGATCCAGGTTTTGCCTCGGGAGGGCGATTACATTGAAAAGGGACAACTTCTGGCGGCAATAGACCCAATTGACTATAAACTGTCGCTTCAGGCTGCATCCGCGCAGGCCGGACAGGCAAAGGTCGCGCTCGACCGCAGCAAAGACGAATACGCCAGGATGAAGTTCCTGTATGAGTCCAGGAGCCTCGCTGGAAACGATTTTGAAAAATTCAAGGCGGCCTTTTTGAGCGCCAAGCAGCAGGTAGATCAAGCGGTTGCAAATCAAAAGCTTGCCCAAAAGCACCTGAGCGATTCATCGCTTTATGCCCCTGCCGCCGGTTTTATTTCAAGGCGGTCCATAGAACCGGGCCAGACTGCAAGTCCCGGAATCCCTGCTTTCGAAGTGGTGAGGCTCGATCCCGTGGAGATCAACGTGGGCGTTCCGGAGACCGACATTCATCTCGTCAGGGTCGGGCAGACGGCATGTGTCGCAATCCCGGCTCTGCCGCCTAAATGCTTCGAGGGAAAAGTGCGGATCATCAACGTCTCGGCGGACCCCAATACCCGAACGTATATGACTAGGATCGTGGTTCCCAATCCAGCCCATATCCTCCGAATCGGGATGGTTGCCGAGGCCAGGATCCAGGGAGACAGGTTCCTCGACCTGATGACCCTTCCGGCCGAGACCATCGTGCGGGACCCCCAAGGGGCGACGATTGTTTTTGTATATTATCCCGAGCAGCAACGCGTATACGCGAAGCGGGTCGAAACGGGAGCCGTCTATGGCCGGGAAATCGCGATCAGAAGCGGACTTTCAGGGGATGAGGCCATCGTTTTCGCAGGGCAGGAGAAGCTCCGGGACGGAACCATGGTCTCCTTAGTGGATGAAACCACCCCTGGAGGGCCGCAAACCCTGCCTGGAAAAAACGAGGTGCGTTAATGGACCCGGTGAAGTTTTCTCTTCGTTACCCGACAGTTACCTTGATCCTAACCGCCATGGCGGTAGCGGTCGGACTGTATTCCTTCCTCTACATGCCACGCACGGAAGACCCGACAGTCACCATTCGCACCGGCCTGGTGATTGCGCTTTATCCGGGCGCAACCTCGGAACAGGTCGAAAAGCAGGTAACAAAAACCCTGGAAAAACACATTTTCAAGTTTCCGGAAGTCCGCAAGGACAAAACCTATTCAACCAACCGCCCCGGTCTGGTCATCATTAACGTGGAACTTGAAAGCAACGTAATAAACTCGGACGTCATCTGGGGCAAAATCCGCCACGAGATGAACGAGACCCGGGCACTCGAGCTGCCCGAGGGTGTCCGAGGCCCTATCGTCAATTCCGATTTCGGCGACACGGTGGCAATGCTTCTCGCGGTACACGGCGAGCGCTATGGCTACCGCGAGTTGCGTGACTACGTGGACACAATTCAAGATGAGCTGCGCACGATTCGTGAAGTGGGCAAGCTGGCCATGTATGGCGAGCAAGGCGAGCAAATCTGGATAACCGGCGACCTGCAGCGCATGTCGCAGTATTTCGCGGACCCGCTTAACGTGTTCCAGGCCCTCAGGCAGAGGAATATTATCGAGAGTTCCGGCCATTTTGAAGCCGAGCAGACGAAAATCCCCCTGCGCACCACCGGCCTGTTCAATACGGAAGAACAGATCAAAAATGTTCTGGTGGACGTCTCCCGCACGGGCCAACCCGTCTATATCCGCGACTTTGCCGAGGTGGAGCGGCGATACCAGGACCCGACGTTCATGGTGCGCTACGACGGCGAGCCGAGCCTGCTGTTGTCCGTTGAAATGCAGAAGGGGAAAAATATCGTCGAACTCGGCGAAAGTATCCGGGACACCTTTAACCGCCTCAACTCCCTGCTGCCGCCGGATGTCCGGATCGATCTCATCGCCAATCAGCCTGAGGTCGTCAAGGAAAGCATCACGCATCTGAGCCATGAATTCATGCTGGCAATTGCTTCCGTGATAATCGTCACGATAATACTGCTGCCCATCCGGGTAGCGGTGATCGCAGCGCTTGCCATTCCAATAAGTATATTAATGACCCTCGGGGCAATGAACGCCATGGGCGTCGCGCTGCATCAGGTCTCCATCGCGGCGCTCATCGTGGTCCTCGGGATCGTCGTGGACAATGCCATTGTCATTGTCGACAATTACGTCGATCTCCTCGACCGCAAGGTCCCCAGGGAGGAGGCGGCCTGGCGTTGCGTTTCCGAAGTGATCGTTCCGGTCCTTTCCGCAACCGCGACCATCATCTTTTCTTTCCTGCCCCTGTTGATACTGACGGGGTCGGCCGGCGAGTTTATCCGTGCGCTTCCGATAACGGTCGCCATAGCCCTTGTTGTGTCGACCATTGTGGCCGTGATGATAACTCCGATTTTCTGCAGGTTTTTCGTCAAAAAGGGGCTCCACGACCACGAAAACGGCACAGCCACCCCGGGTAAGGAGAAGTTCAACTTCTTAAACCTTCTCCAGGCCGGCTACAGGGTGGTTATTGCCTTTTTCATGCGCCATAAGGTCCCGGCCATGGTTTTGGGGGCAGGCGCCATCGCGATCGGGGTAGTCCTCTTCAGAATAGTGCCTCAGCAGTTTTTTCCAACGGCGGAGCGCAACCAGTTCGTGGTCGACGTATGGACGGCCCAAGGCACGCGAATCGAGGAGACGGACGCGGTGATGCGCCGGATAGAAGCGTACATGAAGGGGAGAAAGGAAATCGAGCATTTTGCAGCCTTTATCGGCCAGAGTGCACCGAGGTTTTACTACAATGTCAACCCCCAGCAGCCGGATGCCGCCTACGGGCAGTTCATCGTCAACACCCATTCAGCGAAGCAAACCCCGGCATTGGTGAACGATCTCCGGAAATCCTTTACCTCGGTGGCCCCCGAAGCGATGGTCATCGTGAAGGAAATGCAGCAGGGGATGTCCCTGGAGGCCCCCGTCGAGGTGCGGATCGTGGGAGAGGATATCCGGGAATTAGAGCGCATAGGCTCGCAGGTGGAGGAAGTGCTCGTTCAAATCCCTTTTTCGGATTTCGTCCACCGTGACTACTTCAACGAATCCTGCATGGTGGACGTAAAGGTCAATGAGGAACTGGCAAACAGACTCGGAATAACCAACTCTTCCATATCGAAGGTCGTGGACGGAGGATTCGACGGAGTCCCGGTGAGCACGTTCTGGGAAGGCGACAGGGCGGTCACGATCCTGCTCCGTCTCGCCCAGGCGTCCCGCTCCTCCTTTAGTGACGTGAGCAATACCTATGTTAGCTCTCAGTTGACCAAGGCCAGGGTGCCGCTTCGCGCCGTCTCCACGCTTACGCCGGAATGGCAGACCAGCAGGATCGTGCGCCGCAACGGCGTGAGGACCCTGACCGTTCGAAGCTTCGTGAAGGGTGGCCATTATGCGTCGGAGCTCCTCGAGGCGGCACGGCCAGCGATTGAAAAGCTGCCGCTCCCGCCGGGGTACAGGATTGAATACGGAGGGGATAAGCGCAACACCGACGAGACAATGCCCGAGATGCTGACTGCGCTCGGCATCAGTCTCGTCGCTATCTTCCTCACACTGCTCATACAGTTCAAAAAAGTATCGGAGGTCCTGATAGTGATATCATCGATTCCTCTCGCGCTTCCCGGCGCCGTCCTGGGACTGATAATTACACACAACCCGTTCGGGTTTACCGCTTTCATGGGACTGATCGCCCTCTGCGGGATCGTGGTGCGAAACGCAATAATTCTCATCGACTACACTAACGAGAGGATGCGGGAGGGACACTCGCTTGAGAGGGCTGCAATGGAGGCGGGCGAGCGCCGCCTGCGGCCGATCTTTCTGACCACAATGGCCGCGGCCGCAGGAGTACTGCCGATGATCCTTTCCAAGTCAAGCTTATGGAGCCCCCTGGCAAGCGTTCTGGCCGTTGGACTGATCTGGTCCATGTTCATCACTTTGCTTGTGGTCCCGGTGCTGTTCGTAATAGTCAAGTCGCGCAGGATCAAGCATCCTTCCGCTGCTGTGGCGGCAACTCTCATCGCCGCGCTGATTCTTACAGCGAATCCGGCATTTGCGGAAACAAAGCGCCTCACCCTGACCGAAGCAGTCGATCTCGCCCTCAAAGGGAACTCCGGGCTCAAGATTGCGCGCTTCAAAGTAAACGAGAAAGGAAAGAAGGTCGATTCCACCTCTGCGGACTACTATCCGCACCTGTCCAACTATTCCTGGGAGATGGGCACCTCCGAGTCACAACTATTAACCATCCCGTTGCCTGGCATTGGTACAGTTCCTGTCAGCGGGAACCCTACAAAGGGTTCTTCATCTCTTTTCCTCAACGGTACGGTCCTCAGCCAGCCCGTGACGCAGCTCCTGAAAATCCACGAAGCCACCGGAATTGCACGATCCGACCAGAAGGTGGCGGAGGCGGACGCAAAAAAGGCGGAAAATGATGTCACCCTTGCCGTGCACCAACTCTACTACGGCCTTCTTGCTGCCGGAAAACAAAAAGAGGCGGCGGAGGCCGGGCTAAAGGCGGCCGAGGAAAGCCGGCGCGAGGCCGAGAAAGCGGTCCTTGCCAGGAACCTTCTCGAGGTTAGCATAATTGAGAGCCGCACCGCCGTCCTGCAAAACAAGCAATCTCTTTTAGCGGCAAATATCCAGATTTCAGACCTTAATGCGGAACTGAATCAGCTTTTGGGCCTGCCCCTCGATACGCAGCTGGAGCTATCCGACCCCGGCCCTTCCGAGGGGCCTGTTGAGAGTCCTGATTACTTCCTGCATGCGGCGCTTTCCGGAAATCCGGAGATTGAATCCGCAAAAGCCACGGTGGTAAAGGCCCAGGGCGGAGTGAATGCGGCCCGCGAGGAATTCATCCCTGATGTAACCCTTTTCGCAGCTAATACATACGGGGATGGTGTGTCGTTTATCAAACACGATGTCGGCACATTTGGGGTCATGATGTCATGGGATATCTGGGACTGGGGCAAACGGAGCGCTGTCATAGGCGAAAGAGAGGCCCAGCTTTCGCAGGCCCAGGAAAACGTCCACAGGATAAATGACGAAGTAACTGTCGAACTGGACAAGGCATACAGGAAGCTTGAGAATACAAAAAGCATGATGGATGTTGCCCGGGAGGCGCTCGCATTACAGCGGGAAAGGCTGCGCCTGGTTTCCGACCAGATCAAAACCTCTACTGCCAGCTACGCTAAATATAACGAGGCAGTAGCTGCTGTCAAAAAGACTGAATCAGACGAACTTCAGGCTCGCCTGGGCTACGAGCTTGCCATAGCAGAACTCAATCGAATTGCGGGAACATACGGGCGTTGAGAAGGGGGGGGTGGATCCTTCATTTTTTCCACGGGAAGTCCTCAATTCATGTTCCTCCCGCAGGGGCATTCCTCCTCTTCGGTGAGTCTCCTGATGTGGACGATCTCCTGCTCCATACATGTGGATTGTGGCTGATAGATAATGGATAGTCCCGATGAGGTGGAGCAGATCCTGGTTGCCCCCTTTTTCAGCGCGATTTATACATGGAACTCGAAGCAGCAGTCGCGCGGTTATGGCGGGGAGCAAAGGGCTTAGGCGGGGAGCAAAGGGCTGGAGGAGACATAGGAAGTTCCAGTATCAAGAGTAATTCAAACTTGTGACCCCTGGCGAGGAGCGGGAGGAATCGAGCAGCATTCGTCCGATTCCTTTTTTCCGCATGCTCTCTCGCACAAACATTGACAACTCGGCTTTTGTCTCATCCAATAGGAAAATAAATCCACAAATAACTTTACCGCCCGCTCGGGGGTCTCGCAGGCGGAGATGCCGGTTTCCGGCTGACGCTGGCCGATACCTAACAGCCAGCTCAGCGCCGCTATGTCCGCTAAATAAAATTACTTCCATTACTTGCAAACAAGGTCGCAGTGGCTACCCTATTAATTAGAATTTAAGATTAGGATCTAAGATGTGGAAGTTGCCTGTCCGAGCCAAGCACTTTCGTTCTAAGCCCTCATTGTTCCGGGGTTGGGAGAGGCGAAATTCGTGCATTGCCAGGTGACAGTTCGGAGGATGGTGGTCTAATCCAATGTACGCTTCATCATCGAAGAAACGAATTCTGATTCTCGGCGGCGGCATGGGGGGAGTCGCCACGGCCCACCACCTGGAAGGTCTCTTCCGTGGGCGGCCGGACGTGGAGATCGTTCTTGTGAGCCGGGACAACTTCCTGCTCGTGACGCCTCTGCTGTTCGAGGTCTTCTCGGGCGCGCTGGACCTGCGCTCCTGCTCTTTTCCCATCCGCGCCGCTTTGCGCACTACCCGGTTTGTCGAGGCCACCGTCCAGGGTATCGACCCGGACCGGCGCGTGGTCCGTCTGGCGTCCCCCGGTAACCGTGGCGAACTGACCTATGACCAGCTTGTCATGTCCCTGGGGTCCAAGACCAACCGGGGCATGATCCCCGGCTCGCAGCACGCCTTTACATTCAAGACCCTCGCCGACGCGCTGCTGCTCCGCAGCCACGTCATCGAGCGGTTCGAGCGCGCCGACGTGGAGACGGACCAGAAGAGGAAAGCGCAACTCCTCACATTCGTAATCGTCGGCGGCGGGCTGGTAGGGGTGGAGCTGCTCGGCGAGATGACCGCTTTCGTGGACGGCATTTCCCCTTTCTACGAGCACGTTGACCGCGGCGAGGTCCGTTTACTCTTACTCCAGGGCGCCGACCGCATTATGCCGGAAATCGACCCGACACTGGCGGGGTATGGCGCACGGGTGCTCGCCGGGAGGCGCGGGGTGGACCTGCGGACCAACACCCTGGTGCGGTCCATCGAACGGGGCAAGGTCCATTTAGCAGATGAAACCATCGCAGCGGACACGATCGTCCTGGCGGCGGGCATTGTCCCCAACCCGGTAATTGCGAGCCTTCCGATGGAGAAGGACAGGAGAGGGCTCATCGTTGCTGAGTCTACCCTGCGCTGCCGAAGTCACCCGGACGTTTGGGCACTAGGCGACTGTGCTTCGATTCCCGGCCCCGACGGCAAGCCCTACCCCAACCTGGCCCAGCACGCCCTGCGCGAGGCTGCGGTGCTCGCTGGAAACATCTTCGCTGTGTTGAACGGTCGGACACCTCAACCGTTCGTCTATCACACTCTGGGAATGATGGGCTCGCTGGGCCACAGTAAGGGGTTTGCTCAATTTCTCAAAGTCAGGGTGCATGGCTTCCCGGCGTGGTTTATTCGCCGTACCTATTACCTGCTGCAGATCCCCGGTTGGGGCCGAAAGCTGCGCATGATGATTGACTGGACCTTCGCCCTGATGTTTCGGCCGGACATCGTCAAGGTGGATCTGGACAGCGAGACAGCTTTACTGCTCCGCGAAGTCGTTCTTGACGACACAGCCGCCAGTCAGGAAGAAGAGGGCGGTACCCGAACCGGCTCTGAAACCCGCTGCAGCCCGCCCGACGAGAAGTGCGAAGCCCAAGTCCCACCCTGACCAGTTTATTGATTTGCTTTACGGAACCTGAGGAAGTGCTACTTCCAGCCATCAAGATCCACATACAAACCGGATTCAGCATGTGATCCCCATTCGGGTTGAGCAGCATCGTTCTATCGGCATTATCGGTAGCGATCTTGTAGCTTTGGCGAATTACTTGACCGGGAGATTCTCAGCCCTGACCAAGGGCGCCTCTGGATAATAGCGCTCATCATCGGTCGAGTGCGGTCGTTATCAATAGCCCGATTTCCTATAACTCCATGCACAGTCCATTCAGGAATCAGGACGACTTGGGGAAGCAGGAAAGTTAATAAAACTCTCCTCTTTCTCGATATGCGAGGTATCGTCTGAGGGCTTTTTGTTCCCGAATCATATTTTGAGAGGTCCGTTAGCGGTGGGCGATTGTGTTCGACCGATGAGAAATTAGAGGGCATGCAGTGGGGATTGTCAGATCAAAATCCGGTTACTGCAGCCCAACCGGGTTTTACATTCCGGACCGCTAACTTAACGTGCTATTTTTTCCGTTTCGTGAGCAGACCCCAAGAATACAAATACACCAGTTATTCCAGCATCGACAGACTCGTTAATTCCTGGCAGGGGCGATTTACTTTTGCTCTTTCTCCCGAAGCCCTGGTGCTTGCTACTGAAACTCGGCTCAAACAGGCTCAGGACCATATGGGAGGCCGGTATGAACGACCGGATATAATGCAGGAAATTGAACAGCGCTTTCTCGATGTCGAGACTGCTGCAGATTTGCAAAGTGGCATCCCGGAAGAATCCGTACTCGCTTAATTCCATACTGTCATCTCAACTCCTATTTCTCACGCAATTTAGCACAAAACGATATTTCACAAACAAATATACCATATTTCATGGATTCCGGCTTTCATCAATCCAAGAAAATCGCCACCGAACTTAATTGTCCATAAATATCAACACCATATCAATGCAGAGCAAGCGGCGCCTTCCTTGGCATCAATGTTGCCTTATAAGTCAGTCAACCGCGGATGATGAAAGCGGAAACACAAATTCAATACTGAAAGGAAAAAGAAAATGAGAAAGATTATGAGCGCTTTGGTTGTGTTGTTAATGATGTTTGCCATGGTTTCAATAGGTGAAGCCGGTACCCCGTATCCTTGCATCGCGTCCCCGGCGTACACCCACTATACGGATGCCAAGAACGGCTCTTGCCCTCCTGCTGAGGAACGCCCAGCGACTCCGGATGCGATAGGATACTAACTGCTGAGTCTACGCAGTTGTAAAATGGATGAGGGGGGCGGCCGATCCGCCTCCCTCATCCATTTTTGGCATCAGTGTTGCTCAATAAGCCAATTAACTGCGGAATGTGATCGTTCTGGCGGTCTGTGGGATAATCATCGTGCTACTCATGAAGTGATGGTTTTAGGAAAGAAGCGGTGACATTGAGGAATTCAGAGATCGGCTAAAGTCAGTCATGACCGACTCTAGCGAGGAGAACAAATGAAAGCCACACTCAAGTATTTGTCTGTTTTAGGAGTTGTGTTGGCTCTTGTCCTGACGGTCGGGGTAACAGTCGGCAGGAGTGTCCATCACCGTGACCTCGGTACGACACGTGTCGATACGGCCAACAGCGTGCGCGGGGTGGGAGATCTAAACAAGCAGATTACCTCAAAGCCGACATCCAACTTCTCGTATCAGCCGGGCTGTGGAAATAGGGTGATGTTCTGCGACATAGTAAGTTGCCTTGAGAATACTTCTTGCCCCTTAAATGCAATGAAGAGTGAAAAGTGAATGGAAGAAGACCCTATTAACGAGATAGGAGAAGAAAATGAAGACCGCGATGAGTGTTTTGGTTATGTTGATCGCGGCGTTCGCCTTGGTTTCCGGCGGCGAAGCCTGCCCTTGGTTTTCTTGCAACAACAATAACCCGGCAGTTTCCGCTGAAGCCAACAATGCCTTTTCAATCGACGGTTTCAGGGATGCAGACCGTCCCGGCAGCTTCCCAACAGGGACTCCGTATCCTTGTATTACTTTCCCCGCGTACCCTGACTATACCGATGCGCGTGCGATTCCCTGTCCTCTTAAAGACAGAGTAAGAATGGCGCCGGAGCCGATGGGCAGCCCGGGAGTGTAATACCTGAGTGACCGCACAGTGAAATGGATGAGGGAGATGGTTGATCCGCCTCTTTAGTTGCCTGGTTGCGTTGACACCACTCGTAGTTGTGCAGCTCACCGACAACTGGAGTTAAGGCTAGGCGCTGCAATTTAAAGGAGCAAAAAATGGACTGGCTCGAAACGGTAAATATTCGCTCGGCTGGGGTTATCGAAGCCGGAAAAGTCTTAGATCTCTGCAGACAGATATTCGAATCCACAGCGTTCGAGACTGCATTGAAATTAAAGGTGTTTTGCAATGCCAAGTATGCGACCGATATCAGTATCCATCTTCAATGGAAATCGGACCCTGGACCTTCGAGCGTTTTAGGGAGTCAGTTGAGTTCGGTACTCGGAGATTTCGGACTGATAAGCCGCACCTTATGGATTGAGCAGGAAATGGTTGTTCAGCCTGAAAATGAGTTTACCGTTGAAAGGTGACTAAAATGCTTTCAAAAGGCGAAATAACAAAGACTCAGCTTTGCAGCGTTCCAAAGAGGAACTTGCCAAGCTGTATCAGGTATTTCAGCAAATACCTGTGCGATGACGGGAGGGCATCCGGAAGGGAGCCCAGCCAAGGAGGCAGGAGTGCCACGCAAAGGACATACGGAGGATCTCCTACCCGTTCTATTTGTTTTTCCTGCAAAACACGCAGCAGTCTGACCTGGACCTGGGGCTGCAGCTCCCCAATTTCATCGAGAAAAATAGTCCCTCCCTCAGCCCGCTCGAAGCGCCCGATTTTCTGTGAGACCGCCCCTGTAAAAGCGCCTTTTTGATGCCCAAAAAGTTCGCTGTCTATCAAAGTCTCGGGAATTGCGCCACAATTGACTTTGACTAACGGACCGCCTCTCCTGGATGATGTGTGGTGGATTACATTGGCAATAACTTCTTTTCCAACACCTGTTTCTCTGAGCAGAACAACCGGGCTGTCGAGCGGCGCCACCTGCCGAACCATTTCCATTGTCTCTTTAAGACCATATTCGGCCCCAATTATCTCAGCGACTGAAAGGCCCCGCAATTCCCGGCTGAGCTCCCGATTTTCAGCATCCAGGAGGTCCTTGAGCCTTGCGAGTTCTTCAAAGCGGAGGGCATTGGACATGGCGATTGAAAATGGTTCCCGCAGGAACGAAGCCAGGCTGGCATGCTCACTGGTAAAAACCGAGCTTCCTTCTGCCAGTACGATGCAAGCGCCCAGGTCTTTGCCCTCTATACCCAGCTTCACGACGATAGCAGAATGGTTTGCAAGGTCGATATACGGGCGAAGGTCCCTCGCCACCGAGGAATCTTCCATCCTGTCAATGGTGATGATCCCACCGGCTTTCGCAACCGACATAATATCATTGGCGGATTCCCTGGACATCGGGACAGGCGGCAGAGAATTTTTTTGACCAAGATGGTCAATTATCAGCATGGTCTGAAGATGCCTGGAACTCGGCTCAAACAGGCTCAGGACCATGTGGGAGGCCGGTATGAACGACCGGATTTAATGCAGGAAATTGAACAGCGCTTTCTCGATGTCGAGACTGCTGCAGATTTGCAAAGTGGCATCCCGAAAGAATTCGTACTTGCTTAATTCCATACTGTCATCTCAACTCCTATTTCTCACGCAATTTAGCAAAAAGCGATATTTCACAAAAAAATATACCATATTTCATGGGTTCCGGCTTTCATGAATCCAAGAAAATTGCCGCTGATCTTAATTGTCCTTAAATATCAACATTATATCAATGCAGAGCAACCGGCGTCTTCCTTGGCATCAATGTTGCCTTATAAGTCAGTCAACCGAGGATGATGAAAGCGGAAACACAAATTCAATACTGAAAAGGAAAAAGAAAATGAGATCGATTATGAGCGCTTTGATTGTGTTGGCTATGGTGTTCACCATGATTTCAGTTAGCGAGGCCTCCGCGCCGTATTCTTGCATCGCGTCGCCGGCATACGTCGACTATAGCGATGCCCGCGCCATACCTTGCCCTGTTGAGGGAACCCCGGTAACTCCGGATGCGATGGGCAGCCCAGGATTCTAACTGCTGAGTCTCCGCAGTTGTAAAATGGATGAGGGGGGCGGTCGATCCGCCTCCCTCATCCATTTTTGGCGCTTCTACATGGGTTTATTCGACAAAAATCTCTTCTGCTCTTGTTTGTACTTCTACATGTTTGCGGTGCGCGGAGTTTCTTTTTGTGTGCCTGAATCACCCTCAGTTGCAATCCCCAGGATTTCCTCGATCCGACGGAACCTTTTCTTTTGTGAATCGTTCAATTTGCCGTCACTTGCAGCAGCAATCCGGCGTACGAGTTCAAGTGCCTTATGGCGCAGTTCCATTCCAGGCAGAAGCCTTGGCAGCGCATTAACCGCTTTTTCTTCGTCGAGGAGCAAGATGAAGAGCTGGCGCTTGAAGGCTTGCTTCAACTGATCGAACGTCGGGCGCACGTCGCTCGGGGCTTCGCTAATGAACCGCTGAATCAGCCTGGATGGGCGCTCGTCGATCACCTTGGTATCACGTCCCTGGTAGAGGAGAATGCGGACAGCTCCGTCCAGCGGTGTTCCCCGCTCAATGTATGACTCGTGTTCCAGTGCTTTCAACCGCTTCAGCTCATTACGCAGCCAATCGTCAGGTCTTGGTCCTTTTCCCCGCCTGGTCTCCTCTGTGAGTCCTACCATTGCGGCGACCCATGGCGATGCGTAGATCGATTTAAACAGGCGCTCGCACCACGCGTTGTGCAGATCCCGGTAGTTATCGAGTAAAACTGTGATTCGGTCCGACATCAATTTTTCAAGTTTGTGAAATGCGTTGTCGGGTGAAACGGGCTGGCGCTGCTCGCGTACTATCTGCGCGAAAGTTTTGAGCGGCCTCATCACCGGGTTCATATCAGAGAACATATAACGCTGCACGCGGACAGGCTGCAGCATGCGCAACCAATGCGCGGTAATTTCGCTGGAGGTCGCCCTGACCAAGGGGGAGAGGAAGGTGTCATAGAGGCCCTGGTTCACCTCCGCGGACCTTTTTACCACCTCGAAGTGTCGCTCGTGTTCACGGCCGTCGCCAAGGGCAAGAATGTCTTCTATCGTGCGCATCTCGAATTTGATAAGGTAGCGCCCATCGGTCAGTTCCAGGCTGGGCATATCGGGTCGCGTATCCTCTATTATTGCCTCGTAGAGACCGGGGGGCAGAGCATCGATTATGTCGATCGCGTTCATCATTTCGGTATGCTCGCGGTCCGCCACTTTAGCAGAAACAAAGATTCCAAGATGGCCGATTGCATTATGAAGGCAATAGACGATCGTCTGGTCGTGCGCCCGTATTTCATCCACGCTGTCGTAGAGGTCCGGAATCCAGTTCAGCGCTTGTGGCGGTGGAGTAATGTTGTCGCCCCATGAGGCGAATACGACGATTGGGGAGCGGACATTGTAAAGGTTCACCGTAGTCTTGCCGTCCGCCGACCTTATTTCGTTGGAAGTAAGCCTGTTGCCGATAAAGAGGTTCTGGACGATCCACTCTATTTCCTTCTTGTTCAGGGAAAAATACCCTCCCCACCACTTCTCAAAGTCGAGGAAGCGTTGAGGCTCGGTGTCAATCTTCGAGTATAGATTGTACTGCTTGGTCCATAAAGTATTAGACGGATTTTGGTTCTCGAAGTTCTGAACCAGGTATGTGCCGTCGTATGTTCCGTTTCCAAGATCGCTGGCAAACGAGGAAAGCCATGAACCACCCAGCAGTCCGCCGCTGTATCGCATGGGATTCTTGCCTTCAACCCCTGCCCAGTAGGATACAGGAGATCCGGCAAGAAGAATCGGCCCAAAGAGCTCCGGGGCTACTGCCGCCAGTATCAGCAGGGCCCAGCCGCCCTGACAGTTCCCAATCACGAACGGCTTGCCTTCGGCATCCGGATGCAGTTCGTTGACCTTTTTCAGGAACTCCGCCTCAGCGCGTGCAACTGACTCAATTGTCTGCGTCGGACACGGCTTTGGGAAGAACATCACAAAATAGCATGGGTTCCCGGCACGCATAGCTATGCCAATCTCGCTGGCCATCTTGGAGCCACCGATGCCGGGTCCGTGGCCTGCTCTAGGGTCGATTACAACGATTGGGCGCTTCTTTGGATCGGTGGGATGTTCGGCAGAAGGCTTGATGCGCAGCAGCGCATAGTTGGCCGGATCTTCGAGGGTGCGTCCATCAACTACTATATCATAGCCGAAAACGAGTGTAGGCGGTTGGCCTTCCTTTTCATGCTCCAGGAAGATGTTGCCTCGCTGGCGCATCACGTCCCAGAAAAGCAATGAACGCTGCCACGAATCAATCCAGTAGGAAATCGCCTGGGCGCCGAAATCCATCGGCCAAGGACCAAAAGGATTTTTTGGGGTACCGGAGGAAGGCTTTACAGTAGAGTCGGAACACCTGGTTTCCTTTGCCATGGAGTTCTCCAGTTATGTAAGAGGTTATTGACACACTTCTCAGGTTGCAGCTTTAAGAAAAAACCACTCGGCCGAGAAAACCGTCCCGCAAGCTTGGGTGGGACGCTCACGAGATTTCCCCGACATGTTCCTGAGAACATATTTTGGAATTACTTCGTATCTCACATTTTTCTCCATAGCTGCATGCAGCGCTCGGCAATCTCCTCGCCTCACCCCTTTTTTATTACAGGCCCATGAGGGACAACGTGTGACGAGCGATCATCAGTTCCTCGTCTGTCGGAATAACCCATGCTGATACGGGGCTATCCGTGCGGCTTATTCTTGGCCCACCCTTGTTATTGGCTTCTTCATCGAGGACGATGCCCAACCAGCCTGAGTCGTTGCATACACGGGAGCGGATTTCCGAGGCATGTTCACCAATCCCCCCGGTGAATACAACTGCATCCAGTCCGCTCAGGGCTGCGGCCAGCGAACCCATCTCACGCACTATCCTGTAGACAAACAGGTCTACGGCCTCGGATGCGCGGGGATCCCGGCTTGAAAGCAGTTCACGCATGTCGCTTGAAATTCCGGAAACACCAAGCAACCCTGACTGCTTGTAGATAAGTTCGTTCAATGCTCTGGCGTCAAACCCATGGTTATCAATCAGGTAGATAAGGACCCCCGGGTCAATCGAGCCACAACGGGTCCCCATGGGCAGTCCTTCCACCGCGCTGAATCCCATTGTGTTGGCTACGCTTCTACCTCCTTTAATAGCGCACATGCTGGCGCCGTTTCCAAGATGGGCTACAATAGTCCGTCCCTCTGCCGCAGCAGCGTCGAACTGCGGCAAAACCGAAGAAATGTACTCGTAAGACAGACCATGGAAACCATAACGTTTTATACCTTTTTCCGAATACTCATGTGGCAGAGCAAACTCCCCTGCAATGGCAGGCATGGTTCGATGGAAAGAGGTATCGAAGCATGCTGCCTGAAACAAGTCCGGCCGATGTTCGGCAACGGCTCGGATTGCTGCCAGGTTGAACGGCTGGTGAAGGGGAGCAAGTGGGGCCAGCTTTTCGAGTTTGAGCAGAACTTCATCATCGACCTTCACGGGTTCTGTAAACTCCAGACCGCCATGAACGACTCGGTGACCGACTGCCACAGGATTGTTACGGCTCTCGATCGGCCCATGTGTAGCCCAGTGGAATAGAAACTCAATGGCCTCCTTATGGCCTATGTGCTCCGATTCCGGCCAGGCTTTAGAGTCAATTAAATTCCAGGTCTTGTATGCCTCGAATTTGGGATGGGTGTAGAGTCCTCCGATTTGCCCGTGTAGCAGGAGTTCCAAGCCCTCAGTTTCTCCTACAAAAACAGAAAACTTGAGACTCGAAGAGCCGGCGTTCAATACCGCGATTGCGTCGTCCACGACATCACCTCACTTTGCTTTTTGCCTTGCAGACGCAGCGGCGACCATGGCCATGACCGCGATCGATGCGAGACGGGACCTGACCGAATCGGCGCGACTCGTCAGCACGACGGGCACTCGGGCGCCCAGCACGATGCCTGCGCCTTCCGCCCCCGCGAGGTAAGAGAGTTGTTTGGCAAGCATGTTGCCGGCCTCCATGTCCGGAACAAGAAGAATATCAGCCTGACCCGCGACTGGAGAAGAGATACCCTTCCTTTGAGCCGCAGCCAGACTTATTGCGTTGTCGAAAGCAAGAGGTCCGTCCAGGATTGCGCCGGTGATCTGGCCACGGTCCGCCATCTTACAGAGGGCAGCAGCATCCAGAGTGGAAGGCATCTTCGGATTAATAGTCTCAACCGCACAAAGGATAGCCACCTTGGGCCGCCGTTCGATTCCAAGAGCATAGGCAAGGTCTACCGCGTTTTGTACGATTCCAGCCTTATCCTCAAGCTTTGGAAAGATGTTTATAGCAGCGTCGGTAATCAGTATTGGACGGGGATATGCAGGCACATCCATTACAAAGACGTGACTGATGCGTTGGGCAGTGCGAAGACCGGTATCGGATTTCACGATCGCGCCCATGAGTTCGTCCGTGTGGAGGCTTCCTTTCATTAACGCGTCCACCTCGCCGTTACGGGCCATTTCCACTGCCTTTTCGGCGGCCTCATGGCTGGAGGGAACAGAGACTATCCGATACGGACTGATGTCAATACCACCAGCCAGAGCAACCTCGCGTATGCGATCCTCAGGACCAACCAGGACGAGTTGAATGATTCCCCGCTCAGCGGCTTCGATGGGACCCAAAAGGGAATCGTGGTCGCATGGGTAAGCAACGGCGCATGGAACTGGCGGAAACTTTTCACACGCTTTCAGAAGCTTTACGAATTCGTCACTTCGGCGCAGAGTGATTTCAGGAGGGACAACGTTAGAGTAGGTGATGCTGTGGCGGGGCGCTGTCACAGTTACATTCCCTGTTACAAGCTTAAGGCCGTCCTGGTTGACACATCGGCAATCCAAAATAACCTCGCTGTTCTCCTCAATCTTTTTGGCAACGACAACAGTAGCTTCCAGAGTGTCTCCGGTCGAAATTTTTCCCTGAAAGCTCAAGTCCTGACTGCGTATGTGCATGCCCGGTCCCGGCAGTTTCGTTCCAATGGCAATTGAGATAAGAACCGCCGCCGCCGCGCCGTCGATGGTATTTGAATCAGCCCGGCTATCTGCGCTTCCCGCCTGTTCAATGTGAAACGGATCGACGTCTCCCGAAACGAGGGCAGCCAATTCAATGTCGAGTAGAGATAGCGTGCGAGAGAAGGTCGCTGAGGCGCCGACCTCGATTTCATCGAAAGTCATATTTTTCATATTTTTTATATCTTCGATGGCATCCATACAGTTTTATTCCCTCTGTTCAGTTCGTTGAGCGCCCTTTTCATGAAAATTGCCGGGAAGCGATTGACGGTTGCTCCCGGCGTACCTTTCCCGACCCACTCTGAGCGAAGCCGCTACAAGGCCATTAAAGGGTGCCCAGGAGGATATGAGTGGGTCAGTACGAAGTTGTTTACTCTTTACTCACGTTTGTCATTGCTCCTCCACGCCGAGCTATAAAGTCGCCAGATCTGCTGAAATTGCATCGACTATATCTGTTTAATGCGGCCATCGGGAAAAGGCATGATTTGTTTGAGCGTCATTCCCATGGCCACCTGCAACCGAGGATCGCTGCGCAAGCCAGGACAATGCCTGTCAAGAATAGCCTTAGCGCGGTCATCCGCCATTAGTGCAGATATTTTTGATTCAACTGTACGTGACATTTGTTTTCCTTGCTTTCAGACTGGATTGAGTTTGCCTTTTATAGCCAGCTTCCACTTGTAGTAAACGCCCGAAACAGGTCGTCATGCCAAGCCTGCCCCGGATCAGGTCGGGGTGACGAGCCGGAATGACAAGGTGGGTGTGTGTGTTAACTTTCAATGCCGTTTACGATAATCATTTTTTGGTACGATAACAATAATCCTCCTTGATTTTGGCCTCCTTCCTATCATGTTCCTTGCCTTTTTGAATTTGTGAGCTCTTTTATTCAACCACAGCCAGAGCGAAACGTGTATGTTCCGACGCACGATATCCATCGGAGCGCCCCTTGAAATACCGTTTTTGTATGTCGGAGGGGGTAAGATTTTCCTCAAGGCGTAATCCGATACACGCAAGGTCATGATCCAGCGTGGAGGAATCGAAACAGGCCTTTATCGGTTCCCCCAATGATTGTACGGAGTCCATTATAGCTTTCAGGCGTTCAGCCGCTTTTCCCGTGCAATCCATATTGGGATCGAAGTAATCAAAAGTGACCGCGCTGCCCAGGGGAGAGATCTTCGCCACCGCACTCAATGTCGAGAAGACAGTATCGGGAGACAAGTAATATGTGACGCCCAGCCAGCTAAAGAAAGTCAGAGAACCAGGATTATATGGCCAACACATGAGCATTTTATCCAGGTCTTCATCGGCGAAATCCAGAGAAACGAAATGCAGTTGCGCTGGAATTTCCCAACCCAACTCGGCAATGCGCCTGCGCTTGAAGGTTTGTGTTGCTGGATGGTCTACCTCGAATACCCGAAGCCCCTCCAGTCGCTCCCTGTAACGAAAGGCAAATGTATCCATTCCAGCCCCGAGAATCACGTATTGGCGTGTGCCTTGTCCAATAGCCTTCATAAGGGTCTCCTCGGCGTACCGGGCTCGACTGAGGACAGTAGGAGCGGCTGACCAGAGTTGCAGCATCCGTTTCAGTGCGCTAGTCTCATCCGGACACGAAGCCGCACCGGAAGGGTCAATGGATTGTAGCCTTGTCATCCAATGCCTCACGATAATTGAGCGTTCCTCATTCCCTAGCAGGCTATACGCTAAAGGATCTTCAAATATCTTGGGGTTGTCGTATAGTGCATGATAACCACGCATGAATGCAGTACCCAATGCGGTACGGCTACCCCGGTGTTCCTTCATTGATGTCATCTCCTGTAGCCAGTGCCTGTTCATTTGAGGCGACGGCGATCTCGGAAACCAGCTCTGCAATCACTTTCGCGTTCCTGGTCACGCATGAGAATGCCTTATTACCGGTGTTTACGAAGGGCCGCGGGCAAGAGCGCAAAGTTGTGCAGGAAGCCGATTTATCGTCTGTTACATGTGATGCAACAACAATCCCTTCTCCTTTGAAAGCGCGTGCTTGTTTCTCGGCTTGCGTTAGCGCCACCCTGGCCTCATCGGAACAGTCATAGCAAATCATTATTTTCATATTGTTCCCCATTTAGATGGTTAATTCCTGAATACCGTGGTAGCATTCCAAGGTTTCAGGGTTAGCCAGGGCGAACCGATTTTTAACTTCCTTTCCATGAATGATATTTCGTACCGCCAATTCCACTTTCTTGCCGCTAAGGGTATAAGGGATATCAGGAACGGCAATGATTTTTGAAGGAACGTGCCTTGGAGTTGTGTTCTGGCGGATTGTACTCTTTATACGCATTATGAGTTTGTCATCCAGTTCACATTCTTGCCTGAGTTTTAAGAAAAGAACGACTCGAACATCATTTTCCCAATCCTGACCGATCACCAGGCTATCGATAATCTCCGGAATGGTCTCGACCTGCCGGTAAATTTCTGCTGTGCCGATTCGAACTCCTCCCGGATTGAGGGTGGCATCCGAGCGGCCATAGACGATTACACCTCCATGCTCCGTGATCTGGATATAATCGCCATGGCTCCAGACACCAGGGTAAGACTCAAAATAGGCGCTGCGGTATTTCTTACCTTCGGGGTCGTTCCAAAACCCAACCGGCATCGAGGGAGCAGCCGCGGTGCACACCAATTCGCCTTTCTCTCCAGTTACCGGTTTTCCGCCATCGTTATATGCCTCAACTTTCATCCCCAGGCCCCTGCATTGTAATTCCCCGGCATAGACCGGTCCGATCGGATTTCCCAGGGCGAAACAGGATATGATATCGGTTCCCCCCGCTATGGATGAAAGAACAATGTCCTCCTTGATGTCTCTGTAGACATACTCGAAACTCTCGTTCGAGAGGGGCGATCCGGTGGAAAGTACCGCCCTGAGATGAGAAAGATCGAAAGCATTCCCGGGTTTTACACCTGCTTTTTCGATTGAGGACAGATACTTGGCGCTTGTTCCGAAAATGGTGACCTTTTCGTCCTGTGCAAGCTGCAATAGAGCCTCAGGACCAGGATAGAAAGGAGATCCGTCGTAAAGAAGCACTCTAGCTC
>OMOE01000061.1:0-20315 GCA_900290365.1 Syntrophobacter sp. SbD1
CTACGGGTGCAATAAATATCCGGAGTGCAAAATGCTGTTTCAGGGCGAGCCGGTTCAGCAAAGCTGCCCCTCGTGCAATGCGCCGGTGCTTTTTCGCAGACAGGGCAAGACCGGAGACGGAACGCTTTTCTGCATAAATCCCTCCTGCAAATTCAAAAAGGCGGAAGAGCCTGAACAGGAATTGGCAAAGAATGGGTGAACGCGCGTGCAAGACCTTAGACACGGATGGAGAAAGCAACTGGACAAGTAACCTGGCTGAGTGGGACCTGGGCACCGGTGGATTCATGCCGTTCTACCCGTGTCTATCCGTGTCAAAGAAGCTTTTGCTTTAGCTGAGGTAACAGAAATATGACACAGGCGCTTGTTGAATCGATCCCGTTGGTTGGCGGCCAGTTTATTGCCTTCATGCTGGGCTGTATCTTCGGCAGTTTTTACAATGTGGTCATCTACCGGTTACCCTCAGGTCAGTCGATTGTGCGGCCTGCCTCGAGATGTACGGCTTGCGGAAATGCGATCGCGCCCTACGACAACATCCCGTTGATCAGCTATCTCCTGTTGGGAGGCAAATGCCGCCAATGCAAGGAATCCATATCGTTGAGATACCCGCTCGTTGAGGTACTGAGCGGCCTTTTGGCGCTTCTCCTGTTCCGCCGCTACGGGCTTCACCCTCAATTTCCGATCGAATTCTTCTTCTGTTCGCTCCTTTTGATAGTCACCATGATCGATATCGACACCTTTCTGATCCCCGACATCCTGTCGCTTTCCGGAATCGTTGCGGGCTTTGCCCTCTCATTTTTTACACCCAGGCTTTTATGGTGGGAGTCGCTCCTGGGCATAATTTTGGGTGGAGGGATTTTCTACCTTATAGCGGCCGGGTTTGCTCTTGTGAGACATAAAGAAGGGCTTGGCGGAGGCGATATAAAGCTGCTCGCAATGATAGGAGCTTTCATTGGATGGAAGGGAGTTGCATTTACCATCTTCGCATCGTCTATTGCGGGCACGATTATTGCTTTGCCATTAATGCTGCGATCCGGAAAAGGCCTCGGTTCAGCTCTGCCCTTCGGCCCGTTTCTTGCCCTCGGCGCCGTGTGCTACATCTTTTGGGGCGAGATGTTCTACCACTGGTACTTTTCCTATTTGCTCGGAATGTAGAAAAAATGACACGCAGATGCTTCTTCGTACCTGAAGTTGCCTCGAATACTCAGGTTTTCGAACTTCCGCCTCCGCTTTCGCGCCAGTTGGAGAGCGTACTGCGTGCAAAACCCGGGCAATCGATAGAACTGCTTGACGGCCAGGGCTCGGTTTGGGAATGCCTGATCACTGGAATTAGCCGGGGAAGAGTCAGCGTCTCGCTAATTGGCAAACTGAACCGCCCGGAACGCGAATCGCCTCTGGCCATCACACTCGGGTTGGCAATTGCCCGCCCGGATACGATGGACCTGATTGTCAGACAGGCAACCGAAATGGGCGTTTTACGGCTGGCTGTCTTCCGGGCCGCTAGAAGCCAGTATGGATTTAGCGAAAGAAGCGAAAAAGGCGAAAGAAGCGGGAAAACAGCGGAAAAGAAAAAGGATCGCTGGTTCAAAATAGCGAGCGAAGCTGTTTGCCAGTGCGGCCGCACAAGAGTTCCTGAAACTCAAATTTTTGACGACCTCACTCATTTTCTAACCTTCGTTGAGGATGAGAAAGAAGCTGAGGGACCGCACAGACCGCATACACTGAAAATATTTGCGCTTGAGCACGAATCTTGCTCCGGTCTTTTGAGCTTGCGCGGTCAAATGGGACCGGATATTCGCCGGGTTTTGGCGGTTCTCGGCCCCGAAGGCGGATGGGACAAGACCGAAAGTTCTGCGCTTATCGAGGCAGGATTCACTCCGGTATGCCTTGGGCCAAGGATATTGCGCGTGGAGACGGCTGCCGTCGCCCTTGTTTCCTCCATACAGCTTCAGTGGGGAGACGTGGATCAATTAGGAATTACGAATTAGGAATGAAACCATGAGATGCGTTAAATGCGGCTATGTCAGTTTCGATTACCTTTCCGAGTGCAAAAAATGCAGCACAAGCCTTACGGTCGCCAGAAACGACTTGGGGTTTTTTGGCGCAAAACCGGCCATCCCATCCCTGCTCGGATCACTTCTTGGCAACTATGAACCTTCCGCTCAACCGGAAAATATCTTCTCTGAGACTGAATCGTTGCCCTCGTTCAGCTTTCCGGAGCAAATCGACGACGCCCCCCCGCAGGAAAAGACCGAAAACCAGGAAACACCTTCGGCAGCCATTAACTTCGATCTCTCGGAAGAAGATTTTAGTCTGCTCGACCTCTCGGATGAAGAACTCGAGCTGCTCATTGACAAGGAATCACTGGGAAGCGGCGAGGACGCGGCCTTGCAGCAAGGGCTTATGGACGATAATGGCGGGCGGCATCCCGGATTGCCTTCGGCCGGCGAATTCCCGGCCCCGGTTATGGCGAATTCACCCTTTGAGAGCGATACAACTTCGGCGGCAGGACCATCTGCGGACGAACTTGATTTCAGCCTTGATGATTATCCTCTGGAGATAGAAGACAAAACAGAACTCTTCTCTGCCTTCGAGCCGGCCCCGGAGTTCATCGGTAACGCGACGGAAGTCGAGCAGAGGCCCGAAGCCCCAGCCGGGTTCAAAGCGGATACCCAACAGAGCCGGCCGCAACTCGACGACCCGACAAACGATTTTGTAATCGAGCTTTCGGAAAACGACCTTGAAACCCTCCTGGAGGAACTGGGCACCACTGTAAAAGGGGCAGACTGAGCGAATTCAGGTAAAAATATTTGACACCATGCGCCTATTCCGGTAGCATTGACAGTTCGTGGCGAGGTAGCTCAGTCGGTAGAGCAGTGGACTGAAAATCCTCGTGTCCTCAGTTCGATTCTGAGCCTCGCCACCAGAAATTCCGGGCACTTGGCGAGAAATCGCTGAGTGCCTTTTCCTTTTCTGTGTGAGAATTTGTCGTAGCCCGCTCATAAATCTCAATGGCAAGGCGAAATAAATCATTCCAACTGTACTCATCTTCTGTGGTGGCTCAGTGCTGCTTATCGGGTGCAAGGGCTGATTGGTTTTTCGCAAATCAGCACTTACCTTATACTGCGTTGAAAACAGCGGATTGTAAATTTGGAGCATGCCAAGTTTTAAAGGGGATTCCATATGAGAACTGGATTGCTTTTTCTCTCGCCTGTAATCGCTGTGGTCTTTTTAATTTCCGCATCGCAGGTCATTGCAGCGGATATCGGAGCCCAGTACGTATCAGCAGCGGATCGCCTCTCCATTGAGCAGTTCCGGTACTCCGGACAATGGAAGGGCAATGACCTTTCCGTCGAATACAGCTATTCCAAAGATCAGGGGCAAATGGATCTGTCGGGTAACGTCAGGTTTTCCAATTCTCTGATCATGGGCTACACTGAGCTGAAGGACTTTCGCCTTGGCGCGATATTTCTGGATCAAAACGGCAAGGTTCTCGAACAAATAGGACTGGCAACCAATCGCGACTCCTTTGATCCCATCCCCTTTAATCGCAGGATTAACATACCGTCCAATGCCGTTTTCATGGCTTTCAGCTACCAGAGGAAAGCTTGCGATCAGGGCCGAGGGAAGACTTCTTTCTGGTTTTACCCGATCCACTGACAATTCCCGCCTGAAACCAACCTCCCCATTTATTGCGGTCCGGCAGAACACCAATGTCCGCTGTAAACCGGCAGCGCTGTGGGTGTGCTTGTTCCTGATCCGTACGGCGCAAGACTCGATGATCCGCTATGAATTCTTGGCGTCAGGGGCAAAGAGCGTTTGAAAATGCTAAAGCAAGTTCCCTCGGAATGCCGATAATCTGAGGGAGCGGTGGACTAGATGAAAAACGGCGATTTGAGGAGAAATATTTCAAAATGTCTGCAAGGTGTGAAACAGGGGGATTATGAATTGTCGCTGTTGGCTGTTCCAGTGGATAATCCGCAACTATATCAAGAGTGCTTCAATTGGCCGTCGATAGGCAATAGAGACAGCAGCCGGAGATAAACCTGTCTCGCTGGAATGGGTATCGTGTGAATTAATAATAAAGTGGATCCAGCACCGAGCACCGGGAATGATTATCATGAGCGTTAATGCGGTCAGGAAAATAACGCAAGCCAACAGCGAGCCATCGGGATCGCTTGGACGAAAAGGAGGGGCGGTGAGCGAATACATAGAGATCATGTGCACAAGCCCGTCGGACGTAATTATAGAGATATCGCAAAAGGCCAACGAGGACTTCGAGTTTCTTTCCGTCATCGTTAAAAGGCCGAACGCGTTTCTGTTGCGTATGAAGCACAAGCACTCATCAGGGCCTTCCTCATGACCGAGATTGGGTTGCCCTTCACTCCATTTCGAGCCTTGTCAAAAAATTCCACACGCTTGAACCCATGAATACCGGCAACAACTTACGGGGACCAGCCCCCACTGAACCGCTATGGCAAATGGATTCCGGAGCGATGTCGCTAATCACTGCTTCATTTCTCATTCAGCCTTTGGGGTGACACTGTTGCACGATTCCGAGCCGACCAGTGTACCAACGGAATTGCTGGCCGTTACCGTAAAAGAATAGGTTATTCCGTTGGTCAGTCCTTTTATGGTTATGGGGCTTTGCTTGCCCGAGGCTGAAATGTTGCCGGGGTGCGATGTTAAGGTATAGCGGATTATGGGGCTCCCGCCGTCCGATTTCGGGGGTTTGAAACTCACGGTCGCATCGCCGTTGCCTGCGGTTGCGATTACGTTAGTTGGCGGACCCGGCATGAGTTGGTTCATAGTGGCGCCGACTTGAGCCCAGGAAGCTGTTGCAGTAATCAGCAGAGCGAAAATAGCGGTTAATATTCCAGTGCCGGTCATAGCATTACTTCCTGTTTGGCATGTTTCCATACAGTTTAAGAGTAATCACCTTGAATAAATGCATCAACTTAAGTCTCATTGTTCTCTGAGCCACTGGCCAAAATATGTTTGCGAAATCGGAATGCGACCTTAATATTGTCTCATTGATTCAGCACCGGAAGATTATGTCCCGATCATCCTGTACAGTGTCTCAGAAGAGGTTGTCATGCTCGAAGGCAGGCTTGGGCGCATTCGCTAATGAACTGGTGATCTATCTTAGAGGGGAACCGCATGTGGGGACTGGAAGAACTAAGAATCCACCGGGAAATAGTTGATAGTCTGGACTGGGAAATGACACCGGAAAAGGCTGTTGAAACCTATCTCGAATGGGGAACCGGATGGGCTCGCAAGGATGATTTTGTTCGGTATTCCGGTCAGGAAGCTCTCTATTTTGTAATCTATGACTGGGAAAAACCTGCTCAGGTTACCCTGATCCGCAGAACCATGAAAGAGGCCGATGAAATCGCGAAGATTCAGGTGCCGGAAGAGATGGTCCGCAGGGCGATTGACGCAGCAGGACGCAAGCCCGGAGTTGGAGTTTACGCCATTACCGAGGAATTAAAGGAATGGTTGAAGCAAGCGCTTGGGTGCTGAATTTAGTTTAGTTAAGGCACTGATTTACTGCCTTGAGTACGGCCTCGTAGTTTGGCTCATTGGCGATTTCTTTTACCAGTTCCAAATGCCGGATTATTCCACGCTGATCCACCACGATTACCGTTCTAGCCAACAAACGAAGTTCTTTGATCAACAAGCCGTAGGCTAAACCAAAACTGGCTTCTCGATGATCGGATAGGGCGGTTACATGCGAAACTCCTGCTGCGCCACACCACCTCTTTTGGGCAAAAGGAAGATCCATGCTGAGGGCGAGCACAATAACCTGTTCGCTTAACTGTGCGGCCTCTTGATTGAATTTACGGGTTTCCAGATCGCAAACCGGGGTGTCAAGAGAGGGTACCGATACAATAACAACTATTTTTCCGGTATAGGAGGATAACTTTACCGGAGATAAGCTGGTGTCTATCACCTCGAAATCGGGGGCCTTATCGCCCACTTTAATCTCATCGCCAACCAAAGTGAGCGGTTTACCGCGCATGGTAACTGCATTTGGTCGCTCCGGCATAGTCCCTCCTTTGCTGTGAGCTTTTCTTCGAATTCATAAATAAGCATCGAATTCCCGTTGTCCATTCATTACTATGATCTCAAGGAGAGCCCTCTTATAGGTCAATGATGGCGACAGGCCGGGTCCAGCCTGCACTCGCGCGTTTTATTTTGATCGGAAAGCAACAGACCGTGAAACCATGGGGTCTTCCGATACCGGAAAGGTTCGCCATCTTCTCCATATGGCAGTAACCGATCTCAATTCCGGCAAAATGGGCCTCCCAAATGACTTTGGGGTCACCTGTCTTTTCAAACTCTTTGGCCAAAAAGGGCAATGGCCTATCCCAGCTCCATGCATCTATCCCCACAACCTTCACCCCTTTTTCCAAAAGGTAAAGGGTGCTCTCACGGTCCATACCGGCGCCCTTGACCAGGTATTGAGCGGTTCCCCAGGCGCTGTCGGCTCCCGTCTGAATGAGGACGATGTCCAGGGGCTTGATCTCGTATTTGATTTCCTCGAGTTTACAGACAAGGTCCTTCGGAGTTATTCGCTCCCCGTCGCCCTTATGTCGAAAATCAAGCAGGACACCGTCGCTGAAGCACCACTCGATCGGGATTTCATCTACGGTCATGGCCTGCTTGCCCATATCCATAGTTGGATGATAATGATAAGGCGCATCCAGATGCGTGCCGGAATGGCTGGTTAGAGTCAAAAATTCCAAAGCCCAACCCAGGCCCCCGGGCAACTGGTCCTGTTTAAGGCCGGGGAAGAAGTCCTGCATCTGCACAGCGCCCTCAACGTGGTCGATGTAGTCTATCTTCGGTATCATCATAGGAGGATCACTGGGCAGATACGGCTCAATGGCCAAACTTAAATCCACGAAACGCCTGGCAGCCATGATAATTCCCCTGATTCGTAATTTCTAATCCCTCAATCCCCCAATCCCTACGTGATTCACGCTTTTGGTGTAAATTCCGACAACTCGTAAATGCCAAGCTTTTTCTCTATCTCCCCTACTGATTCAACCATTTTTTCAAATCCTTCTTTTCCGAAAAGCTCTTTTTCCCTGTCCTCGAATTTTTCACCCAACTCATCGAACTCTCCGGGCGAAACAATCGAGCGAAAAGCCGGGAAAAGCACTGTATCTTCCCGATCTGCGTGGGGCCTGTACATATGAATGAACTGCTGCATGGTCGCGACCAGATCTTGTTTCTTGTCCTTGCCTTTCCATCGAAAGAAAGGGGTCCCGCCATAGATCTGTTTCATGGCCTCGGACTCGCCTTCCTCTTGTTTGGCAGCCTTGGGTATCTCCACCTGCGACAGTTGCAAAATGATATCGGTCAATCGTCTTCCCGCCTGGTGCTGCACCAGGAGCACCTTCACAAGATCGTCAAACTTTACGGCCTTTCGAACACGCGGGAAAATTTCTTCTTCTTCGAGCTTTTCGTGGTAGTCCTCGATGAAGCGGCGGATAATGCGGGCTGAATCCTCGATTACTCCGGGCGGCAGCTTATTTGATCCTTTGAGGAGGCGTCCTGCCGCCTCATCATAGATAAGCAGCACGCGGCGCAAGACCCCGTGTTCCCGCATGAGATCTTCGACCGGGTTCACCTCGGATTCTTTTCCCTTGTCCTCTTTTTTCCCGGCAGCCAGAACGGTGGACGAAATTGCAGATAGAGCAATACCCGAAGCGACACTGCCCGTGAGGTGCAAAAAACTGCGTCGTGACGTAAGTGTCTCCATATTCGCAAATTCCTCCTTTTTATCTATGATTACTTTGGGTTGAAGCCGAAATAGCGTGGGACTGCCTCGGCTGCATCTGAACCGGGCAACATTATGCAGGGTTACGCCCGCTCGGGCAAGGGTAATCGCTTCTTGTGCCGGGCACTTTCATGCGGGTCCCCTAGTCATCTTTGCCGGGCTCCGCAAACTTCTTTGCTCCGTCCGATCATGAGAAAAACGCTAAAAGACCCCATTCGACCGTCGGGCCTCGGTTTTGTCACGTTGGCCACCGTCCTGTACCGTATGTCTTCAAAACCTGCATTCGTCAAAGTCCGGCTCAATGTTATCCGATCGAAACCGTTGTGGAACACGGTATCGTTTTCGCCGTGGAACTCACCGTCTTCGGGGTCAAGATCGGCTATGCACAGGCGCCCATGCGGCGCGGCAATCCTGTAGAACTGATCGATGAGCGGTTTGGTTTCCCTGACGTGATGGAGTACCATGCTGCAAATGATCATGCTGAATCTGCCCTCCGGCAGATCACCTTTTGCCGGATCGACGAGCAGGGTCTTTATGTTTACCAGCTTCTGGCTTTCAATCTTTGCTTTTAGGATGCCAAGCATCCCCTGCGAACTGTCCACGCCGGTTAGGGAACGGACCAACGGCGCCAATCGCAGGGTTAAGAGCCCGGTGCCGCAGCCAAATTCGAGGATATCCATATCCGCGCTCAATATATCTTCTTCCGCTATGGCTCCGGCAATATCGTTCGCCAATCTAACCCGCCCCGGGTCATCATCCCAGGAAACCGCCTTTTCATCAAAATTCCAATTTTTATTATCCACCACGGTCACTCCTTTTCATAAGCTCAATGCACTTTATACCTGTATTTCCCTTTCAAGCATAAGGCTTTCCTGGTATTTGACGGATTCTACTTTTGATTTGACAACACCCATTGCCTGTCTATACTGGTGTGGGGCTTAATGCAGTTGCCATGATAACGGATATTTGAGATCGCATTTCGACAGGCGGGTATAGAGATTAGGAACCTGATAGTTCTTGATAGGAGGATGTCCCATGGGAGGTGCGAAAGATCCGGACTTGAAAATCCAAAAGGAATCGACCCTTGAGAGGTTTGGCCTCTGCCTGGCGGCATGGAGCGAGAAATGGTTTCCGGACGCATGGGTATTTGCACTGCTGGGCATCGTTTTTATCTTCTTTTTCGGAATCGTTATCGGCGAAAGTCCGTTCAATCTTGCCCTGGCAGGCGGCAAACAGTTCTGGGCGTTGATACCGTTTGCCATGCAGATGGCCATGATAATCATCGGCGGCTATGTGGTTGCGTCCACCCCGGCGGTGTACTGGCTCATCCGCAAAGTTGCACTGATCCCGAAGAACGGAAAGACAGCGGTCGCATGGATTGCGTTTTTCTCTATGGTGACATCACTCATTTCCTGGGGTCTCAGCCTTATTTTCAGCGGTCTTTTGGTCCGCGAAATGACGCGCCGCTTTGACGACATGGACTACCGGGCTGCGGGGGCAGCGGCCTACCTCGGACTTGGCGCCGTGTGGGCCTTGGGGCTTTCTTCATCGGCCGCGATGATGATGGCCACCAAGAGCGCGGTTCCGCCCAAGCTCTTCGAAATCGCCGGCCTTATTCCTCTTACCCAGACATTGTTTATCTGGGCCAATTTCTGGACTGCGGCTGTGTTGATCGCAGTGTCGACCCTTATCGCCTACTTATCGGCCCCAAACCCCCACCTGGCAAAAAATGCAAAGGACTTCGGCCTTTCTTTCGATCAGCTCGATATGAGCGTAGAACCGAGGCAAAAACCGGGTGAATGGCTGGAGTACAGCCCGATCCTGATCATTATTGTGGGGGCAATCCTTATCTACTACCTCATGGACCTGTTCCGAACTTCGCCTACAGGTGCGCTGGCGGCGCTCGATTTAAATACTTACAACCTGATTTTTATAACTGTTGGCATGCTCCTGCACTGGCGGCCGAAGAGGTTTTTGAAAGCGGTTGCCCAGGCGGTGCCAGCCACGGGCGGAGTATTGATTCAATTTCCTTTTTACGCGGTAATATTCGGGATGATAACCGGCACGGGCATAAATGGATGGCTTACCGAGCTGTTCTACAAAGTAACCACGCAAGGCACTTATCCGCTTCTTGTGGCCGTTTACTCGGCAGTGCTCGGGGTATTCATTCCATCGGGCGGATCGAAATGGGTAGTAGAGGCCCCCTATGTGCTTCAGGCCGCCAATTTACACCACGTAAACCTCGGATGGGTAACACAGATTTACAATGCAGCCGAGGCGCTGCCAAACCTGTTGAATCCGTTCTGGATGCTGCCGCTGCTGGGCCTGCTGCATGTAAAGGCAAGGGACCTGGTCGGCTATTCGGTTTTGCAGATGCTGATTCATATTCCGCTGGTTTTCTTTTTATGCTGGCTCTTCGCTCAATTGATACCCTATGTCCCTCCACTGAAATGATAACCGATCTTTTCCTGATGATATGGAAGGAATAACCGATGCCGGCGCACAAGCATACAATGGCTGATAAATACGACGGAATGGTAGCCTTCGGGCTTTCAAGAGAGATCGATGAGAAATCGCTGATGTACTATCTTCAGAAATTTTCGGATGATGACCTGCTGGAGGCCCTTGTGCCCCGCCTCTCCGATGACGAATTAAACCGGTTGTTCGTTCTGATGTCGGACCTCATGCGAAAACACCTGAGCGACAGCGAATATCACCGATTATTTCTAAAGGACCCGCAAAAGTAAGGCAAAAGTAAAAAGGCAAAAGGCAAAAGTAAAAACAATACTCCCTCTAAGAGAGACTATTTTGGGTTCATCCGGCAAACGAGTATACTGTGCCTTTCTGCTGTGAACGCGGCCTCCGGGGACCTTAGAGTTGCTCTTGCCCTTTAAAGGGCTTGCCGCGGCGGGGGCTGCATAAGGTAGTTGATTGTCATGCAAGAAATGGGGCCGCAATTCGCTGAAAGCGCTTGCCCCGAAGGGGCTGGATAATTCAGCCCAGGGTAAGCGATAGCGCCACCCTGGGATGGGAAGACATAACCAACCCATTCTTACCCTGAAGGGGTTACATAAGAATAGGGATTTCCGGACGAATGCCTCAATCTCTGGCGCAGGTTCATGTTCATTTAATCTTTTCAACCAAGAACCGGATGCCTTTCCTGGTGGATGCAGAACTCCGCAAGGAAATGCACGCCTATCTTGCCTCGGTCATGAAGGCATACGAAGCCCCCGCGCAGATTGTTGGCGGAACGGCCGACCATGTCCACATCCTTTCCACTCTCTCCAGGACCACCACGATTGCAAAAGTCATCGGCGAAGCAAAACGGAATTCATCCAAATGGATAAAAACCAAGGGCGGTAATCTCCAATTGTTTCAATGGCAAAACGGGTATGGGGCTTTTTCCGTGAGCTTTTCCAAGATAACCGAGGTCCGAGAATATATTTCCAATCAAATGAACCACCACGGGAAGCTGTCATTTCAGGAAGAGTATCGTCTTTTTTTGCGGAAACATGGCCTGGATTTTGATGAAGCCCATGTTTGGGATTAGCTGGACGGTCGGGAATAATAGTAGAATTTATGTAACCCCTTCAGGGTAAGTCGTTGTTAATGATTGCCTCTAACCCCGGGGTGGTTACCCCGGGCTAATTCATATAGCCCCTTCGGGGCACAAAAAATGCCGTCCATAGGTACTGATTTGTTGGATGACCTCTGTATTGTTACCCGGAGAGCGCACTCCGCAAGGCCGCAATCAACCTGTCGTTTTGATCGGGCAGACGCACCGCAACTCGAAAATACCAGTCGTCGAGACCTTCGAAAGACCCGCAGTCACGAATAAGAATACGGTACTCTTCGAAAATCTTCCACTTCAGAGCGGGGGCCGGTTCAAGCGTGCGGTCCATCCGGACGAGCAGGTAATTGGCCTGTGCCGGGAAAACATCAAGGCCCTGAATAGCTGAAAGCTCCTTTGCAAGCCTTTGGCGCTCGCCTGCAACCAGTTCCAGGGTCTTGCTCCTGTATTGGTCCTGCGTGAAGCACCAGGCACCGGCAGCCTGAGCAAGCGTGTTAACCGACCAGGGCGGAAGATTGCCCCGGACCTTTTTGGCGATTCCCGGCGGGGCAAGCAGGTAGCCGATCCGCAAACCAGGCAGGCCGTAGAACTTGGTCAGGGACCTGATGAGTGCGATGTTCTGCGACCTTTCCAGAAAACGCTTGAGGGAAGCCTGCTCACAAAAATCGATAAAAACTTCGTCAATCAAAAACAGTGGACCGCGAGGATTATTCCCGTGTTCAATAATCCAGTTGACTACCTGGCTGTCCAGAAGCGACCCTGACGGACTCGATGGGTGTGTGAGCAAAACAGCTTCAAAGGAGTCCTTTTGGAGTGAGGCTTCCAGGTGTTCGACCCGGAGTTGAAACCGGTCTTCCGGTGTCGAAAACAGCTTTTGCAGGCGCGTTCCATGAAGCTCGAAAGCTTTCGCATATTCACCGAATGTGGGCGTCACCACCAGCGCCTTGCTTATCCCAAGCGCCCGAGGCAACCAATAGATCAACTCGGTCGACCCGTTTGCGACGGCAATGTATTCAGGATCTATACCGTGGAATTTTGAAATGGCTTCGGTCAGAAGCTGATTGCGAATGTCGGGGTAGCTTTCGAGTCGGCGAAAGAAGCCGGCAAGAACCTGCTCAAACCCGGAAGGCGGACCGAGCGGGTTTATACTTGCGCTGAAATCCAAAATATCATCAGGAGAGCATCCGGCGCGCGCCGACAGCTCGTAGATATTACCGCCGTGATTGATGGTCATTTGTCTGGTCCAAGGGATAAGACCAATTTGCTTTCAAATCGGGTGCTTCGGGAGGGCATAATTTTCGCTAAACCCTCCCCTGCAAAAGGAACCGCGTGACGGTGCCGTAGGGGCGGGGTTTATCCCCGCCCGCTCTTGAGCGCAAATTGGTATAAGTCACATGAGCGCCGGTTTCAATCCGGGGCAGCCTTTTCTCCGAAGAACATAGAACCGAAGAACATAGAACCTTTGAGATCTTTCTTCTTCGCGTCTTCGCGTGAAAAATAGTTAATTAAAGTCATCAGCATTGCCGGGCCGAACCTATTGGATCGCGCCCGCAAACCGTATGGTCAGCATTATACATACCGCCATAAAGAAAGCCAGCCCGGAGCTCAGATACATAAGGCGGATCATCCTGGCGTAGGTCTCCATTGTCATGTCGTCAACCGGGTCACCGAGCAGGGGTTTTTGGACAACGGCCCCGAAATAGCGGCTCGCACCGCCGAGTTGAACCCCGAGGGCCCCTGCGGCAGCGGCTTCGGGATATCCCGCGTTGGGGCTTTTCATCTTTGGCGCGTCCCTCATCATGATCTTTGCCACGGTCCGCCAATTCCCGCGCATGCATGCCGAAGCAGCCACCACCAGCCAGCCGCTGATCCTTGCCGGGACCCAGTTTGCTACGTCGTCGGCTCGTGCTGCAAAAGAGCCGAAATAACGGTAGCGCTCGTTTTTGTACCCAAGCATCGAATCCATGGTGTTTACAGCTTTGTAGACCAAAGCGCCGACCGGTCCGAAGAGCGCAAGGAAAAAAAGAGGCGCCACAATTGCATCGGAAATATTTTCAGAAACAGTCTCCACCAGGGCGCGAAGGACGGCGTCCCTGTCAAGTTGAGAAGTTTCGCGGCTAACGATGAGAGACAGGCGGGACCGGGCCAGGGCAAGATCCCCGCTTCGCAGGGCCTCGGCAACATGGGATGATTCATCATGAAGGCTGCGGGTGGCAAGAGTAGTGTATGCGAGCCATATGAGGGCAAGATCGCCGAAAATCGGGCCGGCAAGGCCGGCTATTGCTATGAGCGCCTTTGCCGCACATAGCACAACCGCTATAACGACGATCCAAAGAGCGCATCCCGAAACCCGCATGAGACCCGGGGAGGACGACTCGTCATAAAGCACTGTTTCGGTCCGGGCAATAAGTCGTCCGATCCAGCGGACCGGATGAGGCATCCATCGTGGATCGCCTGCCGCAAGGTCGAGAACGTAAGCACAAACAAGATGCCAGGGAAGAAATAACATAAGAGTTTTCAGTTTAGAGTTTCGAGTTTCGAGTTTCGAGTTTCGAGTTTCGAAATACTTAGTAATTGAGCCTCTTGCAAAACTCCTTCATCGTCTTCAATCATTTCTGGACCCCGGCCTTCGCCGGGGTGACGGTCTTATTGAGTTTTGCAAGAGCCTCAATTAATTCCTAAATTCATCAATCCCTAAATCCCTCAATTCCTAACATTTCGAGGACCCGGCCGACATCGACATGCTTGCACACTAGATCGGCAAGCCTGTCGTACTGCTCCTCTTTCCAGAGCCGGAAGGAAAAAGGTTTGCAGAGGGCCGCGACATCCCTGCCGGACCTTTTTGCGAGATCCTGGATAAAAGAGTTCCTGAACCCGTCGTTATCAAAAATGCCGTGGATGTATGTGCCCCATGTTCTGCCATCGGGCTGAGCCAGCCCATCCTCCACATCGACAGGCTTGCCATCCCGCATCGAGATCTTGAAGAGCGGTTTTGCCTTCCCGCCCGAGACGCTCCGGCCCATGTGTATTTCATATCCGGAAAGCACCTCCCCGCACCCTGAGAAAGGCAGCGATTCCGGGATAACCCCTGCTTCAACCTGCGAGGTCATTTTTTCGGGATACATTTCGGTTTCCATATCCAGCAGGCCCAGGCCGGGGATAGTGTCAATCGAGCTTTCAATTCCGTGAGGATCGCGCACAACGGCCCCCATCATCTGGTATCCGCCGCACAGCCCGACAACGGCGCCGCCTGATTTATGAAAAGCGCACAGAGCATCGGCCATTCCAGTTTTGCGCATAGCGGCAAGGTCTTCGATAGTGTTCTTGCTTCCCGGGATGAGCACGGCGTCGAATCCGAAGATTTGGGCCGGGCCATCGAAATAGACCAGCTCAATCCGGGGGTCCCTCTCGAAGGGATCGAAATCGGTGTAGTTGGAAATGAACGGCAGGCGGACGACACCAATGCGAATGGCGCGGGGATTTTCATTTGTTTTGTTCATCCTTCGCCCGAGCGCCACGCTGTCTTCTTCGGGCAGGAAAATATTTTCGAAGTAAGGCACAACCCCGAAAACCGGCACACCGGAGCGCGATTGCAGTATTTGGACCCCCTCTTCAAACAGACGCGGGTCTCCTCTGAATTTATTTACGATAAACCCGGCAACCCTGTCCCTCTCGCCCGCGCTCAGCAGTGAGTAACTTCCGAGCAGGGCCGCAAATATTCCTCCCCGGTCGATGTCTCCCACCAATATGCACCTGGCATCGGCCATTTCGGCCATAGCCATATTCACCAGGTCGTGCTCCTTGAGATTTAGCTCGACCGCACTCCCGGCGCCTTCGATAACTATCAGGTCATTTTGGGCGCAAAGCCTTTCGAAAGCCCCTTTGACTATCGGGACAAGTTCTTTTTTGTATTCGTAGTATTCTTTTGCCGAATAATTTCCCAAAGCGCGTCCAAGTACTATCACCTGGGAGCCCATCTGAGAAGTCGGCTTTAAAAGGATCGGATTCATGTCCACATGAGGCTCGATTCCCGCAGCCTCCGCCTGGACGACCTGTGCGCGGCCCATCTCTCCGCCTTCCGGAGTAATGAATGAGTTCAGGGCCATGTTTTGCGCCTTGAAGGGCGCCACTCGATATCCCAGGTTTTTGAAAATTCGGCAGAAAGCAGCCGCCAATAAGCTTTTGCCTACATCCGAGCCGGTCCCCAGAAACATGATCGACTTTGCGCTGGACATTCTAATACCCCAATTCCGAAATCGCTAACCCGGACAAGCCGGAACCAAAAAGGTCACGAAGAACGCGAAGGATACACGAAGAACGCGAAGGGAAAAACTTCGAAATTGATATGATTTATTTTGCAATTTCTTCATGCTCTTCGTGCCCCTTTCGTGTTCTTCGTGAACAAAAAGTTCTTTTTCTGTAGTTACTTTACAAAGTTAATCCCATGCTCGCACACGGAGGACTACGAAGCACACGAAGAAATTTCTTGCCAAAAAAGCACGAATTTCAAATTTAAGTACCCTAATTTCTAATTGCAGTTAAAGTCCACAGGGCGCAGTGCCTCACGAATTGCTCGGCAGCCTCGGGTGCGCTTCCCCAATGCAGATGGATGTAGCTGGCAAGAACAGAGCCTGACTGATAGCCCTCCGGGCGCGCAGCTTCGTGTTTGCGCCTTCGCAGCTCATAGGCGAACTCGAGCGGGGAAGACGCAGGACCGGTGTCGGAGTGCGGCTCGGGTTCCACTATTTCGGAGTAGTGGAATTCATGACCTCTTATGACCATGCCGGGGCTGCCGAGCAGACATTGCCGGCGCAGAACGACCTCAGTATATCCAAGGGCCTTTCTCCGGGGCAGCATCCTGGTTCCGAATGGCAGTATCCCCGCCATTTGAATTTTTTCCCCTTCGATGGTTTCTATGAAGCGGCCAAGGGTCATCAGACCGCCGCACTCAGCATAGATCGGCATTCCCTGCCCTGCGCGCTCCCGAAGAGATTGAATAAAATCGGCATTGCCCGATATGGCTCCCGCAAAAAGTTCAGGATATCCCCCGCCCAGATATACCCCGGAGCATTCCTCCGGTAAAGCTTCACCCGAGACCGGAGAAAAAAAATGAAGCCGCGCCCCGGCCTTCTCCAAAAGCTCCAGGTTATCCGGATAGTAAAAACAAAAAGCCGCGTCACGGGCTATAGCTATTAGAGGCGGCGGCGTGTCGCCGCAGACGGGTTGCGCGCTTGCAGAATCGCCGCGCGCAGAAAGAAGTGGCGATGCCGGCTGCGGCGACACGGCGGTCTTTTCCAGGAGCAGGTCGATATCGACGTGTTTTTCCAAAAGCTCAGCCAACCTTTTTTGCCAACCAGCGTCCAGCCTCATTTCGTCAGCGGTTACAAGCCCCAGGTGCCGCTCGGGCATCACTACCCGGTCTTCTTTGGGGATACCGCCCAAAACAGCTATTTCCGGACACGCGGAGGCCACGGCCTCTTTGAGGTACCTCAGGTGAGCCTCTCCGCCAACCTGGTTGAAAATCACCCCTGCAAAATCAAGCGCGGGATCAAAACGAACGAATCCATATATCAGGGCCGCTGCGCTCCTGGCCATGCTCCGAGCATCCACGACCAGCACGGCGGGGATCCCCAGCCATTTGGCCATCTCTGCGCTGCTGCCCGATTCCGTCCGGCCGTCATAGCCGTCGTAAATTCCCATAACGCCCTCCAGCAAGCCCACCTCGGAAGCTTCCAGAAAGCGTAGAAAAAGTTCAGTGCTATATTGACGGCCAAGCATCCATCCGTCCAGGTTGCGGCTTTGCCTGCCGGCCACAACGGTGTGAAGCCCGGGATCTATGAAGTCGGGCCCCACCTTGAAGGGCTGTACACCAAGACCTCTGGCTTTCAAAGCGGCAAGCAACCCGAGTGCAATCGTCGTCTTGCCGCACCCGCTGTGCGTTCCACCTACCAGAAAGGCGTATTTTTCTCCGGTACCTGCGGCCATCTATGTCCTTAAACACATAAATTTAGGAATTTAGGGATTCAGGGATTGAGGGATTAAAAACAAAACAAAAAACTTTGACAGGAGAGCCTCTTGCAAAACTCAATAAGACCGTCACCCCGGCGAAAGCCGGGGTCCAGAAACGCTTGAAGAACCTGGATTCCGGCCTTCACCGGAATGACGATGAAGGAGTTTTGCAAGAGCCTCAGGATTAACAGGATTTGGGGAAAAAAGCTTGATCTCCCTTCTAAGTCCTGTAAATCCAGTCTAAAAAGCTTTTTGGATGAGGAAAAGTTCACCAATCTTCTCTTCCAAATCCCTAACCCGGACAAGCCGGAACCAAAAAGGTCACGAAGAACGCGAAGGATACACGAAGGGACGCGAAGGGAAAAATTCGAAATTGATATGATTTATTTTGCAATTTCTTCATGCTCTTCGTGCCCCCTTGGTGTTCTTCGTGGACCAAAAAGTTCTTTTTCTATAGTGACTTTGCAAAGTTAATCCCATGCTCGCACACGGAGAACTACGAAGCACACGAAGAAATTTCTTGCCAAAAAAGCGCGAATTTCAAATTTAAGTACCCTAAATAGCCCTACATTGTCCCCAAGCCGACCATAAATTTTACTAGAGTTCTCGCCTGCGAACAACTCTTTTAATGATCCGGCGTTCTTTTGGAGGCATTGGCGGTTGTAAAGTAAGCGTTCACCGCAGAGGAACACTTCCTTGCAACAAAAGATATAAGCAAATGCTGCCTCACTTCTTTCCGGGTCTACGGGTCGTGAGTCATGGGTCGAAAACTGAGACTTGGAGCGACAACAATAGACGGATGGCCTCCGGCCCGTGACCTGCGACTCGCGACCCGCAAACCCTAAACGAAATGAGGCGCAAACCCTGAACGGAGTGAAAGCTGATTACCTGAAAGGAATCAAAAGAACAGGCCCAAATGTGCTGATTTGCTAAGCGTAGTTTTGGTTGGGCACGGAACATGGTGAAAGAATGAATCTGCCGAACAACACATTTCGGGAGAATCCATCCGGCTTTCTTTGCGGCGCAACTCAGCCCCTCTCGATACGTGAGGTAATGAGCCTCCGAAGGACTTTGCCCTTCCGGATCATATCTTGAAAAATCCAAAGGTTCATCTGTGGCAAGATGCCTTGCCCCGCCCGCTCCTGCCTTGAGCGATGAAACTCGAATAGAAAAATGCATGCACTTCTACGGAGTGACCCAACGTGTTTCCGGCCTCCATCCGATCCACGATTGATCCCGGCAGAGTGCACTTGTTGAGCGCATCAATTTAGATGTCCGAATTCTCAACCGATTGTTGCCGAGATCGCAATGATTATCGTTTTTTTATAAGCAGCTGTGGGAATGGTCAGGCAGATAAGCGGGTCCACATCCTCTCAGGAGAGTGTTCCATGCCCACTATCACGACCAGAGGGCACGCAGATCTATTACAAGGACTGGGGAAGCGGACCGCCGTAGTCTTCAACCATGACTGGCCTTTGAGCGCAGACGCATGGGAAGACCAGTTGCTGTTTCTAGGTGTCCGCAAGGATAACCTATGAAGATTTGTGCAAGAGAAGGGAGAGCATCATGGCTGAAATACCAGGTTTGAAAGCTACGAACGTCGTTCTCGTCCACGGTGGCTTCGTGGACGGCTCTGGTTGGGAAGGCGTCTATAAGATCCTGACCAAGGACGGCTACACGGTCAGCGTCGTTCAGAATCCGACGATATCGCTGGCCGACGATGTCGCCGCTACCAAGCGCATAGNNCAGAATGGCCCAGTGGTTCTCGTCGGCCACTCCTACGGCGGAGCAGTGATCACCGAAGCCGGCAACGATCCAAAGGTAGCGGGGCTTGTCTATATCACCGCCTTTGCCCCGGACAAGGGCGAGTCGGTGTCCACGCTTATCAAGGATCCACCGCCGGGAGCGCCTGTGCCTCCGATACTGCCGCCGCAGGACGGCTATCTATTCCTCGACAAGGCGAAGTTCCCCGCCTCATTTGCGGCTGACGTGGACGCAGAAAAGGCGGCGTTCATGGCCGACTCCCAGGTCCCGTGGGGCGTGGACGCGCTCAACGGCACGATCAGCGAGGCAGCTTGGAAGACCAAACCGAGCTGGTATCTTGTGGCCACTGACGACAAGATGATCCCACCGGCGGCTCAGCGCTTCATGTCCAAGCGCGCGGGTTCGACTGTCGTCGAGGTCGCGGGCAGTCACGCGATCTACGTGTCGCAGCCAAATGCGGTGGCCGCGCTCATTGAAAAAGCTGCCAGAGAAGCGAAAGCGTTGCGAACTAAGTCTGGCGAACATATGAAGAGAGCCGCCTAATGAAATAAGAAGACAGATAAAGCCAAACCTTTTGTGAAGAGGGTCTTGAGGGTGCAAACTCGCGTTCGGCGCTGCTCTTTCGGCCGATGGGCCTACGGTGATCGTGATTATCGTGATTCCCATTGCTCACGAGGATCGCCCATTGGTGCCGCCCATAAGCGACTAGCAGGTCTCTGCAAAGTGAAAGGAGGACCTGGATGATTCACAAAGAGCAGACTGCTACTCTGTAAAATGGAGTGTTAGATCTAAGCCCGCTGTTCGAGCCAGGCCATACAGCTAGGTCAGAAGGTGATGCACCTGTTCGAGAACCGGCAACGCTGCTCCTCCTCGGCTCCGGCCTTGCTGGTCTAGCGGCATACAGAAGGTTCAAGAAGGCGTAGTCGGATACAAAATACTGCATTGCTGACCCCAAGAGTCAATACACCTCTCGAGACTGTCGAAAAACTCTTTTGAAGCTCGATTTCCTCAATTGATCCCCTGGGGACAATTGTTTCCAATGCAGCTTCTTTGACCGGCGTCCTCAGCCCTTTCTTCCGACACAATTCGAACCCCATGTATGGATTTATGGTGTAAAACCCTCTGAGGATATGGCAGCTCGATACCGCTTTCTTTGAATCGCCGCCATACTCCCATGAGAAGCTC
>OMOE01000061.1:20325-20490 GCA_900290365.1 Syntrophobacter sp. SbD1
TGGCAGCTCGATACCGCTTTCTTTGAATCGCCGCCATACTCCCATGAGAAGCTCGCTCCTGACACCCGCAATGCCATTTTGCGGATCGTTTATCCAAACCCTCAACTCAAAATTAACTGCACTGTCCCCGAAACCTGTTAACAGACAGGCGGGTTGGGGTTCCCG
>OMOE01000061.1:20500-30704 GCA_900290365.1 Syntrophobacter sp. SbD1
GTTCCCGCAACACCCTCTTTGTGTCCGCAGCCGCTTCCAGCATCAGCTTCATGGCTGCCTACAAATCGGAATCGTAAGAAATTCCCACCGGGACATCCAATCTGACCAGATTATTGCTGTATGACCAATTGATGACCTCACCCGTGATCAAATTTTCATTGGGTACAAGATGCTCGATGCCACTTCGGGTAACTACCGAGACATAGAGACTGCCCAAAAAATTGACCCAGCCGTAGGTGTTTCCCAATTGAATCACATCGCCGGGCTTGATCGATTTGTCGGCCAGGATCATGAAACCGCTGACCAGGTTGGAGAATATTTTCTGCAGGCTTATGCCGATTCCCAGCGCAAGAGCTCCACTAAAGAGAGCGAAGAGCGTCAGGTCGATCTGCATGTAATGGAGAATGAGGACTACGGATGTGAAGAACAGGAGAGAAATACTGAGCTTATTGAGCAGGGTTTGGGTTGCCAGAGGGAGGCTTGATGCGGTTTGCAGCCATATACGGAAAATAAGTTGCAGGTTTTTTGAAAGCCAGTAGAGGACCAGCGAGAAGAAAAATGCCCGGGCAAAAGTCAGCATCGAAACATGCACACCGCCTATCGTGAAATCTATGCTGCCCAGAAAACTGTTCCAGATGTCAAGAAAATGGAAGACATGCAGTGTGATCCAAAGCCAGATTGTAGCTGTAAGGATGCCTGCCCAATAACGATTTTTCACCGGGGTAGCGAGGAATCGAGTTAGAAACACGCCGAATGCCAACGTTAACAAAAGTCCGAGACAATCTGAAGGCCAGTTGGAATGTTGTGCGAAGAGAAGAGCCACTCCAAGGAAAAGAACGGACAACAATGGGCGAATGACCTTGAGAAAAGTTCTGATTTTCTGAAGTTCAGAACATCCCTCGCTCAAGGTGGATAACGCCATTTGGTGTCCAAACCACGAGCAAACTGCCCCGGTAGCCTTATGGGCCAGCACGAAAGCGATCACACCAATAGCAAGCTGGACTCCCACAGACCAGGTGAAAACATTGCTAAGGAAATATTGTTGGATATCCACCATAATTTTTCCCCTCTATAACGGGTCAAGAACAAATATCCGGCTGATACCAAGTTGCGTTCAAGACGGAACAGGGATATGCCCTGGGATATGCCCTCACCCCGACCCTCTCCCGAACGGGAGAGGGGGAAAACCGTCCCTGTCCCTTGACTGCAAGCACCCGTCTTGAAAGCAACTTGGTATGAAAGAGTTCAAGCACATCAACTCCTGCGAAAATTCCCGACAAATTTCGAAAAATGGCCGTGGTGAAATTTTTAGAAAGCGAGGCAGCTTCCCGCAAATTCAAATCCCACTTGGTCCATTTAAAAAAGCTAATTTCTCAATGGGTTGCGGGCTAGATCGTAGTAATTAGCATTTATTTATTAGGGAAGATCCCGACTAAGCCTTCGAATGAGAATGAACACAGTGAAGAAGATAAATGCCGGTAAGAAAACTCTGGGTCTATCGTCCTTCTTGAGGATGAGAATTCAATCACCAAATAGTATGAGCTACGGGGTGAAAGCCCTGTGCTTTCAATATGTTGGAGACTCAACCCATATGATCCTGCTACCGAAAACGGGTAGCCGGACAGAGGAGAAAAACAATGACATCCAGTCAAAACGGCGGGGCAAGCCCCCGCCTGATAACCCCTGACAATTCCGCACTTATTTTGATCGACCATCAGCCCCAGATGGCTTTTGCGACCCGCTCCATCGATGGCCAGACGCTCGTCAATAACGTCACCGGACTTGCAAAATCCGCAAAGGTCTTCGGCGTGCCAACCATTTTGACTACCGTTGCATCCGAGACATTCAGCGGCCCAATTTTTCCGCAGGTTCAGGCGGTTTTTCCGAATCAAAGGCCAATCGATCGAACTACCATGAACGCCTGGGAGGATAAGAACTTTGTCGCGGCGGTGAGGAAAATCGGGCGCAAGAAACTTGTCGTGGCCGCTCTTTGGACGGAGGTTTGCCTTGGAACCATGGTGCTCTCGGCCATTGACGACGGCTATGAGGCTTACATCGTATCCGATGCTTCAGGCGGAGTGACTCTTGAAGCCCACGAGAGAGCCATCGAAAGGATGATCCAGGCTGGGGCCGAACCTATGACATGGATTCAGGTGCTACTTGAGTGGCAGCGTGATTGGGCTCGCACGAATACTTACGAAGCCGTGATGAATGTCGCCAAGGAACATGGCGGCGCATATGGTATTGGGATCGGCTATGCGAAAGTGATGTTTGGAGCACATGAAGGCGAAGAGAAAAAAGCGGCCTGATGGCCCATCAACGAAAAGTGGAACTGCTGAAAATCCATTCCCCATACGGAAGACCGGCGGAAAGGATTTGATATTGTCTACCGGTCTTCCGGCTTGGTTGCAGGGTTGGGTTTATGCAGCAGCACGGAAAGGGCAAAAATGAATGCGGAACTTATTCTAGTAAACGGCCGCATCGCGACGCTCGGCAAAAGCAAACCTGATGCATCCGCTGTTGCCGTAAAAGACGGGCGTTTCAAGGTCGTCGGATCTGAAGCCGAAGTCATGGCAATAAAAGGAGACGGAACACGAGTAGTCGACCTCAAAGGACACACGGTAATTCCGGGGTTGAATGACTCGCACATCCACGTGATCCGTGAGGGGCTGAACTACAACATGGAACTTCGCTGGGACGGCGTTCCTTCTCTGGCGGACGCAATGAGAATGTTGCGAGAGCAGGCAAGGCGAACGCCCCCGCCCCAATGGGTTCGGGTAATCGGGGGATGGTCTGAGTTTCAATTCGCAGAACGGCGCATGCCCACCCTGGATGAGATCAACGAGGCGGCTCCAGAGACCCCGATTTTCATCCTCCATCTTTACGACCGGGCTTTTCTAAACCAGGCTGCCCTGCGCGCCCTTGGATACACGAAGGAGACTCCAGACTTTCCCGGCGGTGAAATCCAGCGGGACCGAACTGGAAATCCCACGGGGCTTCTAATCGCGCGCCCGAATGCAAACATTCTCTACGCTAGTCTTGCCAAAGGCCCGAAGCTCTCTTATGAGGACCAGCTCAATTCGACGCGCCTCTTCATGCGGGAGCTAAACCGGCTCGGCGTAACCAGCGTAATCGATGCGGGAGGAGGTTTTCAGAACTATCCCGAGGACTACAGAGTCGTCGAGGAGTTGGCGAGGAGAGGGGAACTCACCCTTCGCTTTGCTTATAACCTGTTCACTCAGCGCCCTAAAGGTGAGTTCGATGACTTCAAACGCTGGATCTCGATGACCAGCCCCGGTAAGGGCGATGACTTTTTCAGGATGAACGGAGCCGGTGAGATGCTCGTATTCTCGGGTGCAGATTTTGAGGATTTCCTGGAGCCCCGGCCAAATCTTCCATCCGTGATGGAAGATGAACTAAAGGCCGTTGTAAGGCTTCTGGTTGAAAACCGGTGGCCTTTCAGGCTCCATGCCACCTACGACGAGTCGATCTCGCGGTTTCTTGATGTATTCGAGCAAATCGACCGTGAAGTCCCATTCCAGGGTCTGCGATGGTTTTTCGATCATGCCGAAACCATAAGTGATCGGAATATCGAAAGAGTCAAGGCTCTAAGGGGCGGGATTGCCATTCAGGACCGCATGGCATTTCAGGGAGAATATTTCATTAAACGGTATGGGTCACAAGCGGCTCGGCGCTCACCCCCCATTAAGCGGATTCTGGAAATGGAGGTCCCTTTGGGGGCTGGAACCGATGCAACAAGAGTCGCCAGCTATAATCCCTGGGTAAGTATCTATTGGCTTGTGACGGGAAGGACGGTTGGAGGCGCGCGGCTCTATCCAGCTGAAAATCGGTTGGACCGGCTGGAAGCTCTCCGGCTTTATACAATGGGCAGCGCTTGGTTATCGAGTGAGGAAGAAAAGAAAGGGTCAATCGAAGTTGGCAAGCTGGCGGATATCACCGCTCTATCCGATGATTATTTTGCCGTTCCCGAAGAACGGATAAAGCACCTCGAATCCGTTCTTACCCTCGTCGGCGGAAAGATTGTTCATGGTTCGGGTGAATTTGCCGCCCTCGCCCCGCCATCTCTCCCTGTGAGTCCGGCTTGGTCGCCGGTAAAAAACTACGGTGGATACCATCATATCGGAAAAATGTACGACCGTGCCGCTTAGGCATTGGAAAAGGAGAAGTGTCCAATGGAAAACATCGCATCAACAGAGCGTCATCCCTTAAAAGGTCGCGTTCCAATGAAGCCGGACTATGAGGGCTTCACAGAGAGAGTCGTGAATGATTACTCGAATATAGAAAACCCCAGACTGAAGTATATCGTTACAAACCTTATCAAGCACCTGCACGAGTACCTGGTTGAGACAAAGATCACCGACCAGGAATATGAGTTTGCGTGGGACTTTATGAAGAGAATGGCCGATATGACGAGCCCTGAGAGAAACGAATTCATCTTGTTTGCTGATGTTGTAGGGGTGAGTCAGCTCATTGAAACGCTCAATCATCAGTCGCAGAATCAGCCGGTTGGTTTTGCCCTGCTTGGGCCGTTCTATCGCGACGGCGCACCCTTCCGGGAAAGAGGGAGTTCGACCGCAAGTGACGACACTGCCGGCAAACGCGTCCGGATATTTGGAAAAGTTTTGGATTATGAGAATAATACCCCGATCGCTGGGGCGATTCTTGACATATGGCAGGCAGCGACAAACGGTTTCTACGAAAACCAGGATGAAAATCAACCTGACTATAATCTGAGGGGCCGTTTCAAAACTGACGAGAACGGTACATTCGAGATTATCGCCCTCATGCCGACTGCATACCCCGTCCCGACCGACGGCCCAGTGGGTGAGTTGCTTATGGCTGCAAAAAGACCGCCCATGAGACCCGCGCACATTCACTTCATTGTCACATACCCTGGTCACGAGACGCTAATTACCCAGATATTCGTGAAAGGGGACCCAATGATCTATGAAGATGTCGTTTTCACGGCGAGCGCTAACATGATCGGTGATTTCAAAGAAGAAGGGGACCATTTTCGGCTGAATATCGATTTTCCTCTTAAGCATGGTGAATCGACAATGCCGAAAGCGCCGGTCCCGACAGAAGGGGGCCATCATGGATATCACTAAAATGATCGTAGGAGCATGGAGACTGGTGCATTCCATCGATATCACGTCAGGGAACAAGGAGTATCCGTTTGGAGACGACGCCGTTGGGTATATCTATTACAGCGATACTGGAATTATGGCGGTGCAGATTAGCAGGAAATCAAGAAGAGAGCCCAAGGGCGTTTCAGACGTCAAACACGATTATCTGGCTTACTTCGGCAGATATGAAGTCGACACGGAAAAGCAGGTTGTCCGGCATTTCGTAGAGGGGCAACTCTTTCCGGGCGAACACGCCGGGGTTCTCGAAAGAAGATATAAGTTCGATGGGGACTTGATGTCTTTAAAGCCCGTAGATGGGACCAACCGCGAGATCCTGTGGCGCCGGGTCCGAGAGGAATCCATCGCCAAGGCGGCATAAGAGGACCCTGATCGATGAAAGCCCTGCGGTTCTACAAATTTGGCGATCCTGCTGAAGTCCTGCGCATTGAAGAGGTTCCCGAGCCTTTACCGGGACCTGAAGAGGTCCTGGTAAAGGTTCACGCTGCTTCCCTCAATCCAAGCGATGTTAAAAACGTCCAGGGTAATTTTGGTAAAACCACCCTGCCACGGATTCCAGGGCGGGATTTTGCGGGCGTCATCACCGCCGGAGACAAGGATATGATTGGACAAGAAATTTGGGCGGCGGGCGGGGATATCGGCTTTACCCGCGACGGGAGTCATACCGAATATATCGTGATCCCAAAGAAAGCAGCACGGCCAAAGCCGAAGTCACTATCCATGTCCGAGGCGGCCAGCGTGGGCATTAACTACATCACCGCCTACCTGGGGTTGGTCGAAAGAGCGGGGCTGAAAGATGGTGAAACGCTTCTTGTGACCGGCGCAACCGGGGGCGTCGGCAGTTCTGTCGTAAAGATCGCAAAACTGAAGTCAGTCCGCGTAATAGGCGTAGATCGAAAGCAAATGGACCCGGAACGCGCGAAGCAGTCGGGAATCGATCTTGCGCTGAGCAGTGAGTCTGACGACATAGTGAATCGTACTAAGGAATTTACCGGCGGCAAAGGTGTGGACGTCATCTTTGACTGCGTGGGCGGACCGCTCTTTGAAGCAGCTCTCAATTCGCTGGGAGTAGGCGGCCGGCAGGTGAACATCACGTCGGTTGGCGACAGAAGGGTCTGTTTCGATCTGCTGGACTTTTATCATCGGCAGCTCACCCTGTTCGGGGTCGATACGGCGAAGCTGGATATAGTTGCTTGTGGCAATATTCTGGAAAGTCTTCGGCCCGGTTTTGAGGACGGTCGGTTAACCCCTCCAGAAATCGCCCGGACCTGCTCTCTGGACGAATTGATCGGGGGCTACGAACAAGTGGCAACAGGAACCGCCACGGGGAAAATCGTCTTCCTTTTGGAGTCCTGATGCACACATAGGGAAAGGAACCAGTTAATTCAATTTTGAGGCGTAGGGTGTGGAGTCGCGGCGAGTTATCTCTTTTTGCGCCGACCCCAAAGCTTCGCCTGCACGTTTAACCACGTTGTCGAAATAGGATTCCCCCGCCTCTTGGACTTTTACCGGCCGGCCTACACTTCATGCCAACAAGAAGACAAACCCTAAAGGAGCGACCATGATTTTCCGACCCATAAGCAACTTCAACAGCTTTATCCGCACCGCTGCCTTAGCTGCGGTGATTCTTGCAACATCGCCTATGCTTTTATTGGTGCCCGCGCAAGCCAAGACGGCCATTCCGGGTGTTGCCGTTGCCCCGCAATATGACACGACGCATGTTTATGTCGCACCGGACGATGTTGATGCCTTTGTAACCAGCTTCCTTGCAACCTTCGGCGGCCAAAGCACCAAACAGGTTGTCACCACGGTAACGCCGACTCGGAGCAGCACGTCCTGGCAAGCGCTGCAAACGCCGGTTGGTACTGTCTCTCTCTTCGGCTTCAAGACGCCAATCCCGTATCCATTCGGCGCTGAGCGCACGGGTTACCTTGTCACCAACATGGATGTGGCGATCAAGGCGGCGCGTGCGGCTGGTGCTGACATTCTAGTTGCGCCGTTTCCTGATCCTATCGGTCGCGATGCCATTATCCAATGGCCAGGTGGTGTGAATATGCAGCTTTATTGGCATACGACACCGCCAAACTATGCGGGGCTCCAAACTGTTCCCGAAAACCGCGTTTATGTTTCGCCTTATAGGATTGCCGCGTTTGTGCACAGCTTCCTTGCGTTCTCTTATGGCAAGGTCGTGTCTGACCATCCTCATGCGCCAGGTATCGAAATTGGCATCCTGGGCAGCACTTATCGGCGAGTTCGCATCGATTCGGTTTTCGGTAAATTGACTGCATTCGTTACTGACGGCCACCTGCCTTTCCCTTATGGCCGTGAGTTGACAGGCTATGAAGTCCCCGATCTCTCAGAAACCATTGCGAAGGCGAAAGCCGCTAACGCCACTATCCTTGTCGACCCATTCACCTCTCATGGCCGCAAGTCAGCTATGGTTCAGTTCCCAGGTGGGTACATTGCAGAAATCCATTCCGCGATGAAGGAAGCTCCATGAAATAAAGAGGGGGTAACGGGTTAGCGGCGTTTCTGACATCCTGTCTGGTCGTTGGTCTGGTCACAGGCGCGGCACCGGTTTCGGCTGATACCGATATAGTAACCCGCATCGATCCGGCGACGGGCAAGGTTTTGGTGGCTCCTGGGGATTCGGCACTTGCCGGAGACGTGACTGCCCGGCCGCCAAATCCAAATCCACCCCCTTATACATTGCTACGTTACACCGAGAATTATTCTTATCTTGGTAATCCCGATAACCGAACGGACTTTTTCGATCCGGTAAAATATAGCGGTGATCAGGATGATTACAGTTTCTTTATGAGCATGTCGGACAAGAACCTGTTCAAATTTGCCGCCATGATCAATCGTCGCGTGAAAAGGAAACAATCATGAAATGAAAGGAATATATCCGATGAGAGAAGCAAAAAAGAAAATCGCAGAGCCTTCGACTGGGCCATCCCCAGATATTCAAACCGTACACGACACGACGTACAACCTCCTGCGCAGGCTCGGATTGACGACCATATTCGGAAACCTGGGATCCACCGAACAGCCGTTTCTGAAGAATTTTCCTGAAGATTTTCAATATGTGCTTGGTCTGCAGGAAGCATCGGTTGTCGCGATGGCCGATGGGTTCTCGCAGGCGACAAACAAGCCCGTGCTTGTGAACTTACATACATCCGCAGGAACTGGCAATGGAATGGGCAACATCATGACTGCCTATCAAAACAAAACGCCGCTGATCATTACAGCTGGTCAGCAGACGCGAAAGATGATTGTTGTCGAGCCGATGCTCACGAATCGTGATGAAACGATGCTTCCGCGTCCGTGGGTGAAATGGGCTTACCAGCCAGTCAGGGCGCAGGATGTTCCGGCCGCGATCATGCGGGCCTATGCGATGGCGTTACAGCCTCCGTCGGGTCCGGTATACGTCTCCATTCCGCTTGATGATTGGGATCAGCCGGCGCTTGGCGATGCGGTTGTGCGAACGGTTAGTTCTCGTTATGCGCCAGACCCCGACCGCATCTCGTTATTTGCTGAAAGAATTCGCAAGAGCAAGAACCCGGCGCTGGTGTACGGCCCGGAGATCGATAGAAGTGGTGGCTGGGACGCGGGCGTCAAATTCGCGGAGCAGCTCCGGGCTCCTGTTTTCTTTTCTCCCTTGCCGGATCGGGCTCCTTTCCCCCAGACCCACCCGCAGTTCCGAGGTGCGCTGCCAATGGCTATCGGCCCTCTGAGCAAGCGTCTTCGCGGTCACGATCTCATCATCGTCATCGGCGCTCAAGTCTTCCGCTACTACCCATACGTTGAGGGAGACTACCTGCCGCCGGGCGCCGACTTACTTCAAATCGTCTCAGATCCTGCAGACGCCGGCGCGGCCGCGGTCGGCGACAGCCTTCTGGGTGATGCCAAGCTGGCTCTTGAAGCACTGATCCAGCTCGTTCCTAAAAGCAAGGCACGATCCCTGCCCGCTCCTTTACGTGTCGCCAGCAAACTGCCGTCTCCTCCCAATGACCCGTTGACGGCAAGAGAAGCGTTCGCAGCATTGAGTGAACTGCGCCCGGACAACGCGATCCTCGTGAACGAATCTGCTTCCAACGCTGAGGACGTCATTCGGTCCTGGCCGACCGTACAACAGGAATCCTATTTCTCCTTCGCGAGCGGCGGGTTGGGATGGGGCGCACCCGCGGCGGTCGGCATCGCCCTGGCACAGAAGAAGACCGGCAGAGGTCGTCCGGTTGTGGCGTTCATAGGGGATGGGTCCCTTCAATACTCCATTCAATGTTTGTATTCCGCGGCACAGCTCAAGCTGAAGGTCATCTTCATCATCCCTTGGAACCAGGAGTACGGCATCCTCAAGGAATTTGCAGCATTGGAGAATACTCCGAATGTCCCGGCCCTTGACATTCCCGGCCTGGATATCGTATCCGCCGCGAAGGGTTTCGGCTGCGCAAGCGTTCTGACCAAAACCAAGGAGGAGATCAAGAAAGCGTTCGGCGCTGCTCTTTCAGCCGATGGTCCTACGGTGATCGTGATTCCCATTGCTCACGAGGATCGCCCATTGGTGCCGCCCATAAGCGACTAGCAGGTCGCCCTTCAAGAGGGCAAAGTGAAAGGAGGACATGGAGGATTCATACGCCCTCCCAGGGTCGAGGCGCTCGATACTCGAGGACCCATAATGGGGTAAAAACGTTGGTGGACAGGCCATCGGGGTAGGAGAAAGACGGGCATTCATTGATGAAGAAGGCATCGGGCGCTGCAGTCTCAGGGGTCACGCGATATGTAGAAAGATCGTGGAACGTCACAGGCAATGAATGCCAACGAAGAGGGTTAGCGACAGGCCAATTATTGGCAGGTTAGCGAGGATTTGACCGGCTAACATGCGGCTCTAAGCCTGTTAAACGGCGATTTTTTGCATATCGATCTTTGGCTTGTAGCGGAATAGCGCGGTCCGACCCAATGCCGCTAACTTAAGTATGTTATTGAAATCAATGAGTATTTAGAACACAGCAGTTGCCAACCCTCTTGCTCCCATTGAG
>OMOE01000033.1:0-14034 GCA_900290365.1 Syntrophobacter sp. SbD1
CCCGACACTGGCGTGAATCACCAGGTCCGGGAAATTGTCGCGAGCCAGTTGCATGACGAACGGTGTTTTAACTATGATGCCTTCGGCCCCCCATGAGGCATACTTGCCGATTTTCCCGAGAAGGACCATTGCCTTCTCGCGAGGGACCTCGGCATTTATGGCAATGCGCACCTTTGCGCCAAAACGGTTTGCAATTCGGATAGCCTCGCGAATCTGAGAATCTTCGAGTTCCCAGGCGCTTTTCCTGCGGCTAAACCCCTTTGCACCCACGTAGACGGCATCGGCACCCTTATCGAAGACGGCTTCCACCATTTCAAGACTTCCGCCGGGCGCCAATAGTTCGTTCACGAATTCCTCCTTGCAAGATGAATAGAAGCACGCAACTCAAAGACGAACAGGAGTCACCTGGTGTTGTTTATACGCCTTTCGCAATTAGAGGCCAAATCGAAATTTCGGGCAGGACAAAATCACTTTCAGGTGGTAGAAATTACATGCTTTTTTTACTTTTCCACCAGGTTAAAGAACTCATCAACCGGCAGGGCTTTGTATACTTCATAAGAAACCGTGCCGTGCTGGAGCGTGTTGACCATGCTTTTGACCCTGGAGTCCTCATTTGGAAATTCCGCAACGATAAGATACTCTCCGCGTGAAACAATGTAGTAAGCTGAAAGGATCTTGCCTCCTGCCTGCTCGACGTTTTTTTTGCCGTGTTCGAAGCGTTCCCGTGACTTCCTGATGTCTTTGTTGCCTTCCGCTGTAGTTTTCAGGAAAGAAGCATAAATAGGCATAAAATTCCCCCTTCTTTTTAAGAAGATGATATCATGTGCTTACGGCGCACCTATGATGCCATGAGCAACCTTGAAGTGCCTGCGTCACATTGCGAGGTAGACACTCGACGAGTTCGTGGATAAGGTCGAATCCAAAGCCGAGCAAGAAGCATGCCCCCGGCGCTGCAAAGCAGGCTGAGGGCAATCAACAATCCGGCATGATGGTTTAGCGGCAGGCATTCCGTCCGTGATATCAACATCATCATACCCTTTTTTTCTTGACTTTTATATTTAGCTTGTTCAATTTCAATAATCAAGAAAAAGAACAGCATCGGGAGATCTGAATTGAAAAGCCGACAACTCCTGTTGAAGCGAAATCGTCACGGATAGCCGAAAATACAGGCTTTCTCTATCTGCCGTTTGCACCTGATTTCAGCACATCTTCCAACTCCTTTCTCATTGCTGTTGAGTTTATATTTTCCAGCGCATCTCCCCCGGGGGTCCTCCATAAAACCCGGGCCTTTGTCAACCCGCCGGTTCGCGGGTAAACTTACAGGGAGAGGCTAATGAGTAATGAGTAAAATATCCCCCCAAAAAACCGCACCTCTTTCCTTTAAAAAAGTTAGCATTACCGACAGGTTGATGGTCATCGATCCGTTGAGCTACACGATAGTGCAGGTCAATCATCATTTCCTGTCGGCAACGGTGTTCAGCAATGCCGCAGAGCTTTCGGGCAGGACCTGCTACGAAATTCTTTTTGGCAGGAGCGTTCCGTGCCACAAAGAAGGGATTTTCTGCCCGGTGCGCAAGACCTATGAAACGGGCCAGCCGTTTTTATGCGATCCTGTCCATCCAAAGCTGATGGAAAGCGGAAAAGTCAAACAGATAGCAACATATCCAATTATCGGCAACAGCGGTAAAGTTGATCTGGTAGTCCGGATAGAGAGGGATGTGACGGAGAAAAAAAATCTCGAACAGGCGCTCGCGCTCCGCTCAGAAGAACTGCTTCGCACACGGAGCAGGCTTGAAGAGCTGTTCGATCTTTCCCGGGAGGTGGGGACAAAAGCTACCTTGTCGGAGCTTGTACAGTTTCTGGTGGACATTACGATAAAACTTCTTCCCGGTTGCGAGCCTGCCTTCTTGCTCCTTAATTCTACACGCGAACAATTCCTGCGCCTTGACAATTGCGGACCAAAACAAATTGAAAAACAGTTGCGCCTTTTAGACGGGATGGAGTTGAACGCCCTCGGCTCCGGTCTGGTTCATCAGGCAAAAACATTCAAGGCCATGGACCTGATAGGTCTCGTGGACAATTGCCGCTCATTGGCTCTTCCCCAAATCATGGTCGACTCGGATTCGACCTGGGCAGCCATTCCGCTTTTTGTTCGCAGGCAGTGTATCGGCCTCCTCTCTTTGGGTCCCGGGCACTTCGACCGTTATCCGCCCGAAGATCTGAGATTCCTCAAGATCCTGTGCGGACAGGCCTCGGGACATCTCAGAAATCTCGTAGTGCACGAGGCTGAGGCCAAAAATTTCACATCACAGGCCGTCCAACGCTCCGGATATGGCGACATTATCGGCCGGAGCAAGAGGATGCAGGAAATCTACGATCTAATAGACCTTGTGTCGAGTTCAGACGCTACAGTGCTGATCACCGGAGAAAACGGGACGGGCAAAGAACTGGTCGCCAATGCCATCCACGACCAGAGTCATAGGAGAAAAGGGCCTTTTGTGGTCGCCAACTGTTCGGCATACTCCCCTACCCTGCTGGAAAGCGAGATCTTCGGTCACGAAAAAGGGGCCTTCACAGGCGCATCGCATCAAAAGAAGGGGCGAATCGAACGTGCTCATGGAGGCACGCTTTTCCTCGATGAAATTGGAGAGATAGCTCCTTCGGTCCAGATATTCCTTCTGCGGTTTTTGCAGGATCATTGTTTCGAACGGGTCGGGGGCGAGAAGGTGGTTGCAGTCGATGTCAGGGTGCTTGCCGCCACCAACCGCGATCTTGATAAAGAGGTCCAGGCAGGCAGGTTTAGAGACGATCTTTTCTATCGTCTCAACGTAATAGGCATCCACCTGCCCAACCTTAGAGAACGCAAGGAAGACATTCCGCTTTTGGTCCACCATTTCCTTGCCAAACACAACCTCAAAGAACACAAGAGCATCCAGGAGTTTTCATCGGGCGCCATGCAGTGCCTTATGGATCATGACTGGCCGGGAAATGTCCGCCAGCTCGAGAACGCCGTCAGCCATGCGGTAGTATTGTCGCAGGGAGAGCTGATCCGCAGAAAGCACCTGCCAAAATTTCTCTGGGAGATCGGCTCAAACGGGAGCCTTACCTCCCTTTCGGAAAGCGAACGATCACTCATTTTCAAAGTTCTCCAGAAGTCGAACTGGAATAAACACGATGCCGCCAGGCGTCTGAATATCAGCCGAAGCACTTTGTACAGCAAAATGAGGCGATACGCACTGGTGGAGGATTCCAATGGGGGGAGTCCGGACGCCCCCTGAGGGGGTCGATATTTGTACAGCCTCTCTTAAGCCCGCTTCTAGCGCCTTTGCACCTGATTTGATTAATAGCCGGGTCGGATTTTGTACAGTTTGCAGTCTCCTGATCATACAAACAATCATTAAAAAATAAATTTTAACTCAAATATAATTTCTTTCCGATTTATTTTGTTTAACTTTAACCCCTCTTTTCCAGCCCGTTTTGCCGCAGTGTAGTATCGAGGCTTTTTTTCTATAAACGCGGCATGAATCTTGTACTACGTTGACGAATTCGAATAAGCCGGTTTTGCAGCTGTATAAATACTCCCCATTCAATGTGCCGGGTCAACTCTTCGATTCCTGTGACATCACTGTCCGATCCTGCTCTTTTTTTATCTACATCGACCGTATAACAAATGTTCAGAAAATGAAGCGAGAGGAGGTGGTAGGGGGCCGCAATTTCCCATTATGAGTTCTGGCTCTTTGACTAGAGGATTCTTGCGCCTTCACGGGCAAATCACGGGAGCCGAGGCTGGTTGCTAAACCAAGTGGCGCCGCTGAATGAAGGCCATCGCTTTATGAACTCGGAAAGCAGAGGCCGCCACGAACTAGGGAGGTCAAAAGATGCCGGAAAAGCGAGAGATAGAAATAAACAGCCGGGCCGATACCATAGGCCTGATGGATCTGGATGTAAGGCCATACCCGGTGACTCCGCCGCCCACTTACGAGCAGGTCAAGCCGATCTACGAGAGAAGGAAGGCGCTGGAGTTCTGTAATTGGGCCGAGGATAATCTGAGATTCGAAAAGCGGTACGAAAAAGATGAGGCGCTCACGGGATACAGAATTCTAGACATAGGTCTGTGGAGGCTTGGCCATAAGTTCTGCGCCTCTCTTTATGGCGAAGCCGGGTCCGAAGTAGTTTCAATCGAACCGCCCGGAGGGGATCCTTTGAGGAAACTCACACCCTTTGGACGCGATGAGTATCTGCTCCAGAATAAGGACTCCGGTGAAAAATGCGGTATGGAGTTCGTAAATGAGACGGTCAACACTCACTGCGTAACCCTCGATGTCGAGACCGCGGAAGGGCAGGAAATTTTCAGGAAGATGGCGGCCAACGTCGATGTCCTTCTGGACGGAATGCCCCCCGGTTACATGGATAATCTCGGAATCGGATATCGCCAGCTCAAGGAAATCAACCCCAGGATGGTCTATGTCTGGGTTGGAATGCTCGGCCAGTGGGGTCCCTGGAAGGACAAGCAGTCCAAGTTCGGCCAGTGGATGATCGAGCCTTTCGCGAGCGCCGCAAATTCATGGATCCACAATACCGGCTTGGCTCAGGACCTGCTGCCGCGCGGCAAGGGCGGCGACCCCACCCGCGCGGGAATTTGGCTTGCCGACTATGTTGCCGGCGCGCAGGCGTTCCTCAACTCCATCTCGGCCCTTTACTGGAGAGACGAATTGGGCGGCACGGGCCAGATGATCGAGGTCACCGGCGCCGAAGCTTTGATGGACATTCTCGACTTCGACATTACCTGGTACGGCTTCAATTCCAGTATCAAAGCGCGAACCGGCGGCTGGGATGCATGCCTCAACCAGTATGCCTGGAACCCCTGTAAAGACGGCTACATGATGATCGGTGGCCAGACCGACAAGCTCTGGTATAATATCGGCTTTTGCCTTGAGCGCGATGACACCCAGTTCGGCAGGTTGATCCATGAGGATCCCCTCCTCAAGGAAATGGCGGCCAGAAATGCCTTGCACTCTCTTATAAAGACTTACACCCTGACCACGCGATGGCTGAGGGACACCAACCGGGTGGAAGCTGAAACCAAGCTGCTCGAGTACCAGGTTGCGGCGGGACCCGTACTCTACATCGACGAAGTCTGCGAGTTCCCTCACTTCAAGTATCGGCCCTGGGTCTACGTACACGAAACCGATTACGGCCCTTTGCTGATCGCTTCCAGCCCGGCATCCTACCAGCTTCGTGCTCCTTTCAGGTGCAAATGGATGGGCAGGGATATCGGCTTTGACAACTACGAGATCTATCTGAAATGGACTGGAATGGGCCAGACAGCAGTGAATGCAATGAAACAAAAGGGGGTGATATAATGGCGCAAGACCCTAGAGTAACACGCATGGAAGACCTGCCGGGCCCCAAGAGCAAAGGTGAAATGGATGAGTTCAAGATGCCCTACGAGGAGTACTGTAAGAAACTCTTCGATGTTGGCAATGAACATACCAAGCCCAAGCCGCTTAACGGGATTCGGTGGCTGAGCTGCACGATGTATATCTTCACGCCACACGCCGTAGCCAACCTGGCCGAACTCGGAGCCGAGGTCATCAAGCTCGAGATTCCCAGGATGGGTGAGCCAATGCGGCACACATCTCCTTTCAACGAAGTCTATCTTTATCCGTTTCACGACGCCCGTCCCATGACAGGCACAGGCCTTGGTTATACAAACGCCAACCCCAACAAATATTTCGTCACTATGGATTATCACATCCCCGAGATGAGGGAGGTGTTCTACAGCCTGGTGAAAAAATCCGACGGGCTCACCGAACTCTACAGGCCCGGGACCCTGGACAAATGGAAAATGAGCTACCGGTATCTCAGTGAAATCAATCCCAGGTTCATTTACGTTTGGGGCGGCGGTTTCGGCTACGGTCCCAAAGTATTCGGCGGTTCATACGACATCCTGGGCCAGGCCCACGCCGGACTGGCGTCGATAACAGGAATGCACGAGTACATGGGCGGGCATTGTTCCAAATGCACCAACTGGATCATCGACTGGCAATCCGGCACCCTTATATCCTGCGCCATTATGTCTGCCATTCACCATCGCAGAAAGACCGGGCTGGGCACCATGATTGAATTTTCCCAGGTCCAGGTTCCCACCCGAATGCTTGGCCACACCACGACGATGTACGGCAAGTTCGGCATCGTCCGCCAGCGCTGGGGCAACTGGGACACACAACTGGCCGTTCACGGCATTATTTTGTGCGGCAAGTCCGACTTCCCGGATGCCGACAACCCGCAGGACAAACACGATGCCAGGTATGTCATGGTCAGCGCATTCCAGGATCAAGACTTCAAGGAACTGTGCGACATAACCGGGCTAAAGGAACTCTACGACAAATACAAGGTCTACAAGGACAGGGTCGAGGGCGAAGCGCAGTTGGAAATTTACACCGCACTTGAAAAATGGGCTGCGGACAAGAGCAGGTCCCAAGTGGCCAAGATCCTTACCGATGCAGGTATATTGGCCGAACCCGTTCGAAACGACAGGGAGGTTTACGAGAGCCAGCATTACCGTGAGAGAGGCACGGTTCGATGGATGGACGATCCTATATTCGGCGATATGGTGGTCCATGGCGGCTACAGCACCGGATTGATGGAAAAAAGCCCCAGAAGGATCAATTGGCACTGGCGTCCCTTGGGTGCGGACAACAAGAAAATCTACCGCGATTTGCTCGGCGTTCCGCTGACCAAAATTGAAGAATGGTACAAGAAAGCCTACATTTAGGAGGAGACTCCCGTGTGTGACATCATTTGGTGCAAAAAAGAAGTGGGTGGAAAACCATGTGACACGATCAACTATCTGGACCCTTACTGCTTCTGGAACTGGGAAGGCAAGATCAACTGCGCGGAGTGCGGCACGGTCTATTACATCCATATGATTCAGGGCTTTATGTACAAGGGACCCGAGGAAAAACCCGGGGAGAAGCCGGACACCTCGCCACTTTACGCAGATAAGCCTTATGACGGCTATTCCAACTATAGACCGGGTGTGGAAGGCAGGACCAGACCATTCCAGTGCATTCCCAGAGCGAAATTGCTTGGGGTCGCCGACAAGGTGAAATTCAGCATCCGGGGCCGCCCCGTGCGCGGATGGCGTCCGCAGCCTCCATCTGCCGGTTTGGCAGGAAGTTTCGGTTTCAACTGGGATATTCAGAAACTGTCTCCGGAGGTTTGGGAAGAATATCAAAAGAAGCTGGCCGCAGGCGAGGTCAAAGATTGGTAGATCCACAGAAAGGAGTGTTGCATGTCGCAAGAGTTGACGCCTCAAGAATTCCTGGACACTGTTCTGATCCCGGAAAAACAGAGTGACCATATATGCTGGCAGTGCAAACACCTGAAGCCTGTCCTTCAAGGCTCCAAGTTCCCGCCGGCAGACATTATCGGCTGGTGCAAAAAGATCCATTGGCCCCATTACTGGTGCGTGGCCGACTTCAACGTGGTGAAGAAATGCTTTGCCTATGATTTCAAGAAGAAGAAGGCTTAGGATGGAAAAAAACGTCTCTGAAGAACTCGATGTTCTCAGGAGTATGCTCAACAACTGGAAGACAGGTTTTCTCACTTGGGCATCCCCGGACGGGGATAACGATCACGTGCTCCTCGAATTCACAGAGGAGATCCAGACCCACGTTTATCCCTATGTCAAAAGACTGTTTGAGACGAATTACCTCAGCGAAGTCGAAGCCAGAGAGTTCATGAATTATTGCTTCGGCCAGGTTGAGGATCTTCGCGTCCAGTTGAGCAAAGCGCAACCCGATGAAAGCAGGAAGGAGGCTTAGTTATGCCGGAGAAATGCCGTGTGGTGGTATGCGGCTTCGACCCCATGCTTGTAAAAGCTTATGTGGCCGCCAATGCAAGAGCCTTATGGTGGCACATATCAGACCAACTGTATGATGAATTCAAAATGAAGCCTAAAATGAAGGTTCAAGGGAGGCTTCTCAAGGTTTACTCTGGCAAAACCGGGGCAGAGCAAGCTACTCCCGGCGAACCATTCGAATTCCAATCTGATGTTGTGTTTCGCGAACCCGACACCACGGAGCAGCAAGCGGCCCCCAGCGAACCATTCGAATGGGAGTGCTCCAACGAAACCGGCCTTGTCGTAGTGCTTCCGAGCGAAGTCATAAGGAAGCACAAGCTCACGGAATTCCATTTCCTCGAATTGATGATCGACAAGATAGACGGTCGGGACGTTTATCCAGGCCAGGAAAAAATTAGCAAAAAATGGTGGCCCGATGACAAGATGAAATTGAGCTATACGCTTGATTACATCGGGTAGTCTTCAACCACTCTCCTGTGAAGAACCGGCCCTCCCCGGTCGTGACAAGGAAAAAGTCTAAAGGCGGAATTTTTTCACTTTTTGCTTCCGCCATGACCGGGGAGAGGCTAATAAGGGAGAAACCAAGAGATAACAGGCACTATTTTCGTTGAGGAAAAAGAAATGACACGTAAGCCTGAAGACGGCGGGATTGAATCATCCAGGAACATGACACCCCCCACGGAGGACGGGTTCATGCCGCTGGAAGAACCTGCACACCCGGGCTGGCTTAAGATCGGTGAGATTTTGAAAGTATCGCATCCGGTATTTGCTAACAGCCGGTTTCTTATTGGATACCATCATTCCAGCAACTCGTATCTGCTCGCGGGCGATTACCTGACCTTGGTGGATCCCGGGAATGATTACACCATATTTTCTGACATCGAGAAGCTCGGATTTAATCTTATCGATATTAAAAAGGTCGTGCTCACTCACGGACACCGTGACCACTGTATGGGAATTTTCGAAATGTTGAGATTCGCACCCATATTCGAAAGCAAACAAGTCGAAATCATTATGCATGCAGCCGGTCCGCAGGAGTTCAAAAAGCTTACCACCGATGCAGGATTTCCGCCAAGAGAACTAACGGGTGGAGAAACCCTTGAGTTGAGCGGCTTTGAGTGGGAAGTGATCCATACTCCCGGCCACACTATTGACAGTATATCCCTTTATCATGAACAGACCGGAACGATCATAACGGGAGACACCGTACTGGCCGATGCTATGGAGGATGCGGATCAAAACGCCGGAGGCGATTTGGAGCACTATTTGTACGCGCTTAGAGAAATCATGAAGAGGAAGATCGTTCATGTGCTGCCCGGACATGGAGTGCCTGTGGCGGTCACAGGCAAGCGCGCGGTGGAAGAAACATATGAAGCAGTGATGATGAAAGTCCTCGGGGTGGCCCCCGCAGACAATATAACCTGGATGGAAGGGGCAAAGCGGCTGGTCCAAAAAGGACTCCTTGCAGAGGCTGTATATTGCTGTGATAAGGATCTGTCCCTTAGACCGCTGAATTTGACGGCTCTGCAACTCAAGGGACTTACGCTCAACGATATGGGCCGGTGCGAGGAGGCCATCGAGGACCTCGACCTGGTTTTGGCAAGGGAGCACCACAATCTGTACGCTCTTACAGCCAGGGGGCAGGCCTTACTGGGTCTGAGCAGATATGCCGAGAGTCTGCCTTATTTCGACGAGGTGCTTGCAAAGGACCCGGAGATTAAGGAAGCTCAGGTGTTTAAAGGTATGGCATTATACTTTTTGGGCAGGTCCGCGGAGGCTATGAAGATCGAGGCTTTCAAAACAGAGTTTAACGACAGATTCAGACACCTGTCTGAAAGAAACCGGCAAGAAGGAAATCCGTAGATAGCCATGGCATACGGGGGAGCGGCCCGGAGCTGAAGACGCAGTTCTTTAAAGGGCGTAGCAAATGAACGAGAAACTGTTGAATTTTTATGAGGCTGCAAAAGCTCTAATCACTTATATCGATCAGGAGTATGTTTTCGACAAGTCGGCAGACATGGGTTGCGGCGGTTTTGACACCTATCAGTCCGAGACTTTTTATAATTTAATTGCAAAGGCCAAGGAAGCTCTAGGTGATTTCGAGAGTGAAATTAAAGTACCCGAGTGTCCTTGAAAGGTGCTGAAGTATAATGGCGATCGAGCAAATAAGTTATGAACAGTACATGAAAAGGCTCGACGAAATCGAGAAGCGGTATTTATCAGATGAAGATTTTCCCGAAGGCGCGCGGGAAAAGGGCTTGGAAATCTGCAGGAAGTTTCGGCAGGAAGTGGAGGATTTGGGACCTGAGAATTGTTTATATTACATTGACACGGTATATGGTTTACCCATGCACAAGCCAATACAGAAGGCGGAGATCGGATGACGGCGGCCAGCGGATATGGAAGCTACTTGATTTTCTTAGTGTTCTTCGTTCCTCTTTGATGACCCCCTATCGCGTCCCCTCTTTTCGCCTCGCCAATTAGATTCATTCCTTCTCCGGAAACCTTTCCGTTGGATTTGACTACCGGAGGAGACGTATTCGATTCACTTTCGCAAAGTCCTCTACCCGCTTCGTTCGGGGCATAAGTCTTGTATTATCAGCAAGAAGCTTTATCCATTAATCCTTCTTCCCAAGACGATAAAGAATCGGAGTTGGTTAATGGTCGCACAAGATGTTCGATTTTACGTCCTGATTCTCGACGACGAGGTTCGCGCCCGCATTTTGAACCTGCTTGCGAAGCATGAACACTTGGGCGTCGGAGTTACATCCCCGGATGAACTTATAGGTCCTTTGAAAAGGGAGCCCGGATCAATAATCCTCATCGACTGCGAAAGTGTTCTGACCTATGGCTTAACAGTCATATCGAAGCTTAAAGCATCCTGTCCGGAAAGCAAGTTGATTCTGTTTTGCAGCAGGACTCACCGGCGTATTATAAAGCCCGTAATGGAACTGGGCGCCTATGGCTGCATTATCGAACCATACCGGGAATGGGAATTTCTGACAATGGTCAGGCCAATTCGGAGCGAGCAGAAGATCGATAAAAAAACAACTCAGAAGAAAGGGTGACTCACCTCCAGGCGCCGCCGCGCACGGTGAGCGCCAGGAAGGTCAGCGCCGCCATGGAAGGCGGCGCTACCGACTGTTCTTAACTTACCTGAGCATGCGGCGCAAAAGTTTACCGGTCGGGGTCCTCGGCAGCTTGTCCATGTACTGGACCAGGCGCGGAAGCTTATAGACTGCTATGTGGTCCCTGAGGAAGATGTTGATTTCCTCGGTCAGCTTGTCGGAACCGGTAAATCCGGGTTTAAGCTCTATTACCGCCTTGACAATTTGGCCTTTTTCGGGGTCGGGAATCCCTACAATGCCGGCATCGGCCACCGCCGGATGCTTCACCATAGCCTCTTCGATCTCGGAAGGAGCGATCCGGTAGCCCGAACTCTTGATCATGTCATCTTCACGAGCGACGAAGAAGATGTTTTTCTCTTCATTCATGTAAACGGCATCGCCCATTTTGTTCCAGCCATCAACCACTCCGGATCTTTGAGACTTGAGCAGTTTGTCGTTATTTTCGTAAGGTTTCCAGTAGAGGGTCCCGGAGGGGCCTTGAATAACCATGCTGCCCACCTCACCTGCCTTGCAGGGTTCACCCGCTGCATTCACAACTCGAACATCTACGCCAGGCAGGGCCCTTCCGATGGAGTTCGGCACGGGCTCGGAGTTAAGAGTATTTGAAGTGACGAGGTGAAGCATTTCAGTTCCGCCGAGGCCTTCCCAGATAGGCTTTCCGGTAAGTTCCATCCACGCCTTGAGCGTCTCGGAGCCAAGAGCATCTCCTCCCGAAGTATAGAGGCGCACGCTGCTGGTATCATAGCTCTTGAATGCCGGGAATTTCATAAGGGCGCGGTATGCGGTCGGAAGTCCGGTGAGGACCGTTATCTTGTGTTTGGAGATCAGGTCCATCATGTCGCCCGGGGTAAACTTCGGAATGAGGGAGATGGCTGCCCCGCCTTCAAACGGAATGAGAGTAAAAGTTCCGAAACCCGCCGCAAAAGATACGGGGGCCGATCCTCCCAGCGTGTCACCAGCCTTGAGTTGGTATACGTGCTTATTGACGATCCGCGTCTCGATTATAGAGGGGCGCACGAAATGCACGCAACCCTTGGGCATTCCTGTTGTTCCCGATGTGTAAAGTATCACTCCGACGTCGTAGGCGTCCAGCATGGTTGCATCCAGGTTGGGCGATCCCGCGGCGAGCATCTCTTCGAAAACCAGGTTGCCCGATGCCTTGACCTGATCAGGGGCGCCCCCGATAACGATAACTTTTGTGCCGAATTGGAAGTTGGGCTTTGCTGCTTCAACCTGCTCCATCAGCGGAGCGTTTACGATGAAGTACTTCATCTCGGCGTTGTTGACGACGAATGAAATCTCCTCGCGGGACCACAGGGGCGATGTAGGAACGGGAATAGCTCCGATTTTCTCGATGGCGAAAATAGTGACCAGGGATGGAGGTGCATTTACGAGCCTAATGCCAACCCTGTCCTGAGATTGCACTCCCGCTTCCTTGAGAGCGTTGCCGAACTGGTTGACCATTTTCTGCAACTGAGCGTAGGTGATCTCTTTATCCATGAATTTGATCGCAACACTGTTTCCGGCTCCCTCCCTGACATGCCGGTCAAGCAGAAAATCGGCCAGGTTCAGTTTGTCGGGCGTGTCGGCAAATTCACCAGGGGTAAGGTATTTTGGCCAAGTTTCTTTTTCCGGCAAGTAATTTTGGGGTATCTTACTCATGCTTACTCCTTCTCTAAGATCAGTGAAAGCAAATATGGACCCGTCAACAAGACTTCAAACAAACTTGGCGTAAAGGGGCAATAAGCGTGCCAAATCTTTCGCCGGCAGGACCACGAACAAGGTTCGAACTCTTCGAGAGTATCAGTCCTGGCACGATTCGTGTTCACCCGCCAACACATCTCTTTCTATCTCACTGGAGCTGCAGATGCAACACTCTTTCCCGGAAATCAATGTCTTAATAACTGTGCGCTTTGGGGACACCGACCCTTACGGCGTCGTCTATTTCGCATCCTATTTCAGATACTGCCACCAGGGGATCGAGGAGTTCCTGAATCACTGCGGACTGCCTCCCCACGAGGTATTCAAAAACCAGGCCGAAGGCTTCGGCCTTCCTGTTGTTTCAGCCGCCTGTGACTTTCTCAAACCGGTCTGGTACGGTGAGAAGCTGCGTCTTGAGGTATCGCTTTCCAGGATGGGGGAAAAATCGCTCACCTTCACTTTCAATTTTTACCGCATCGCAGACTCAGACCTTGTCGCCCGTGGTCACGCTACAATAGTGGCGATAGGGCCGCAATGGCAGTCGATAAGCATTCCCGGCAGAATCCGAAAGGCGGTGGAGGGAGCGCCGGAGCAGTGAGCGGTGAGAACAGACCATGGAAAAAACATCGACACAACCAATTCATGAGATAGGCTTAAACTCCTGCTATTTTCAGAAAGTCCCTTGAGTAGTCAGCCGATTGGAATTATTATCTCTCGTGTGCGATTGCCGTGGCAGGAATTTCGCCGGACGAAAATTTGCCTGATGACTATCATGGGATTTCTTTCTTGCTGCCGCCGAAGGTTTGAGTGGCAAACTTGGCCGGCGGTCCCACCGCCTTCACTGGTTTACTGTTCAATGGGTTTGGGAAGGTAACTTGATGTTTCACTTCGGAAAAAGAAACACCCTCATGGGTCTTTCAAGAACTTGCGGGTGAGCCGCCAAGATAGCTCCGGCAGTTTTGCTGGACGCGCTTAAAGGCTTGCCTGCTTCTTCGGACCCGAATCTGCTTGTTGGCTTTGACACATACGACGATGCGGCGGTCTATCGAGTATCGGATGAAATCGCCGTGATATCCACGGTTGATTTCATAACCCCTCCGGTTGAGGATCCCGTTTGGTTTGGCCGCATTGCGGCTGCCAATTCGCTTTCCGACATATACGCAATGGGCGGACGTCCCATCACCGCACTCAACCTGATCATGTTCCCGTCCAAAAAGCTAGGCGCAGATATACTCAAGGGCATTTTGCAGGGTGGAAGCGAAAAGGTGATCGAAGCGGGAGCCTCGCTTGCAGGCGGACATTCTGTGGAAGATGATGAGCCAAAATATGGCTTGGCGG
>OMOE01000033.1:14044-28957 GCA_900290365.1 Syntrophobacter sp. SbD1
AACCGGGATAGTTTCCCCGGAAAGGGTCCTCACCAATGCCGGGGCCAAGCCTGGCGACCTGTTGATTCTGACCAAGCCCCTTGGAACGGGAGTCCTCTTTAACGCATGCAAATCGGGGAAGCTTCCCTGGGGCGAGCTTGAGTCGATATTGCCTCAGGTTGCACAATTAAACGGCACTGCAACGGAGATTTCCCTTGGATTCGATGTAAATTCCTGCACGGACATAACGGGCTTCGGGATACTGGGCCACACGCTGGAGATGGCCAAGGCAAGCTCTGTCAGCATCGATCTCGAGTTTGGCGCCCTGCCCTCCTATCCGAACTCGGTTGATATGTATCGCAAAGGGGAAACGACGGGCAGCAACAAGCCGAACAGGGAACTTGTCGAGGATTTCCTGCATATCTCTGCCCGGCTCTCTGATGAGCAGCGTCAATGGCTTTTCGATCCTCAGACCTCCGGCGGTCTGCTCTTGTCCGTTCCGCAATCACGGGCCGAAACGCTTCTCGGCGAACTCAGGGCCGCTGGACTGCGTTCTGCCGCCATTATAGGAAAGGTCCGCAACGGCTCTCATCCGGAAATCAATTTGTTATGAGGCTGAGGCTTGAGCTCTCGACAGTGTTCAGGAAATCGGCTTCATCAAGGTCGAGTTGGAACCGCACGGGGCCGCGTGAGCTGTCTGTATCGCAAGGAGCGTTTCCATATCTCATGTGAATGGGGCATTGCGAACCGGGCGAAGACCATAGAATAGCAATTGAAGTGTGCCCCTTTGGAAATGTCGTTACCTCGGCGTCTACATAGTCCAAAGGAGCAAGGGCCGCGCTCTTCTCCACAAGCTCATCATTTTCGGCAATGCAAATAAGCCACTTGATGCCTTTTTCCCTGATACTCTTGAAATTAAGATGGCGTCCGAATAGTTTAACAGGCAGTGTCCCGTCACCAGCCACCGGGTTTGTGTAAGAATCGAAGCTTAACCTGGTGATCTCAACCGGAATATCCGTAATGTCATAGGTCAGCCAATGCCTGATAGCAGCAGAGACCTTATTGATCATCAGCGGTTTGTTTGCTCCGGCGGCTAACAGCTCGACATCCCGGTAGAAGCTGTTGATGGGAGACTCCTTTTCAATACTTTTCAATTTATAGACCCAGCTCATTACTTTTCCGTCAACCACCTTGTTTCCATTCGGCAAAGTCTTGAGGGAATATCCCAAGTCCCTGAAATGGTGGGGCAAGTGTTCTATGTATTCGACAAGCCCCTCGCTTCGTGACCCATCCAATGGCGCCACACAGGTTATGAGAGCGTCCACGAGCCCGTCCAACTCGCCAGACATGACTCCGAGCGCCGCCATGAATCCGCCCTGGCAATACCCGTTAAGTGTTACCGCTCTTCCATGCCTTGCCACCAGTTGTTCGCAGAAGTTCCGCGTGTCCAGCACATCTTCTTCACCTCTCATGAGCTGTACGGCGGGATTTTCTTCTATGTTTTTGACAAGACGAATATAGGTGGGAATCCCTTGATTTGCGAAGGCATGGACATAGCTTCTGCCCTCTTCGGGCAAAAAAGCCAATATGTTGGCCCCCAGGACATATGGAGGAACAATCAGGACCGGTTTGCCATTCTCACGCACCTTAACTGCACTAGAGATGGAGAGCACCTGATAGAGAGCGAACCGATCCGTTTCAGCAACTTTGACATACCTGCCGTTATCGAGATGAAAACCAAATTCGGATTCGATCTGCCGGACTGCACCCGGATACACGTTTACCACCATATCCATGAGTTCCAACTGTTTTTCGGAGAAGCCGACCAAATCCTGAGGGTTTCCTTTTTGCAGACTATTCTCGACAGCAACCAGCGCATTCCACATCTCGCGCATGTGGTACTTACTCATTGCCGACATGTCCGCCATGGCTCCCCGGGCGGTGAGTTGCATTTCGAACATCAGAAGTTGCAGGTAATCAAGGGCCAACTTAAATGGACCTTCGCCATTGGAGCCATTTTTCTCGATATTGGAAAAATATTGCAGGGCGGTCCAAAACGGCGCCATGAAACCGGAAGCATAGTTCATCATGCCGGTCAACTGGAACCATCTCAATTTGGAGGTGATAAAGAGTGCTTCGAGCAATTCGGCGTTAAATGACAAAAGCCTTTGGGGAGAAAATCCCGATGCCGGTTTAATAATAAAATCGGAAAAGGACGCAGGAGAATCTTTATCCACTCTTAGCCTCCACCATCACTCCAGACAACTCCCTGGCGCAGCAGGGTTGGTTGCTTCGGGTTTTTACTCTCACAGGGTCTCCGTGACTTGCAGGACAGAATGTAGGCACTGAACCCCACACTTGCAACATGTGCAATCTGCCAAGTTTTGCTTGAGGGCAATCAGGCGAATATGGTATTTTCCAAAGCCAAAGACCTTATTGGGGGAATATTATCATTTGCCAATCCCGACCACCTAATTATACTTAGAATATGTATAACTTTTGGACATTATTAAGAAGACCTATTTTTGCCCTGGCACCGCTTTCCGGCATAACCGACAGCGCATTTCGCCGCATATGCAAAAAATTCGGGGCAGATGTCGTATATAGCGAACTGTCCAGTTCCACAGCCTTTGCCTATAATCCGGAATCAACGCTGAGGAGCATGCGTTTCGATGATTCGGAGCGCCCTTACATTGTGCAGCTTTTTGGAAATAACCCCGAACACTTCGCCCTGGCAACCCGTCGTGTGAGCTCAGAAATTAAGCCGGACGGGATCGACATAAACTTCGGCTGTCCAATCGCAAAGGTATGCAAGCGGGGAGCGGGGGCGGCCCTGATGACGAATCTGCCTCTGGCCAAAGAAATAATCCAAAGCGTTATCGAGAATACTCATCTGCCTGTGTCCATCAAGACCAGGATTAGAGTAAAGGAAGTAGATCTTCTTACCTTTCTCGATTATGTCGGCGATCTGGACATCGAAGCCTTAATGATCCACGGCAGATCATACGCCCAGGGTTTCTCCGGACCGATCGATATCGAGACTACTCGAAACGCACGCGCCCACTTCAAAGGGGTGATCCTTGCAAACGGCGGTGTAAAGAATGCGTCTCAGGGAATGGAACTACTTGCAGAAACGAGCGCCGATGGAATAGGAATTGCCAGAGGTGCGCTTGGAAATCCTTGGATTTTCAAGCAGTTAAAAACCATGGGAACCGGCGGCATGAATGGAAAGCCCGCTAAAGAAGATGTCTTACTGACGGCGATGGAACATGCAAGGCTTGCAGTCGAATTTAAAGGCGAGCGTGGGATCATTGAGATGCGAAAACATTTGGGCTGGTATCTCCAGCAAGTACCGGGAACAAAGGAGATGCGACAACAGGTGTTTAAGGCCGGCGGACTCGATGAAGTTGCCGAACTGCTCGGTCGGGTGGCCCAAAAAGGCAGCGGCCTCTAAGAGGTGGATTTAAAGCTCAAATTGCACCCACACCGGAGTATGATCGCTTGGATTGGGCTGGCCGCGCAGATCGGCATCCACCAGGCATTCAACCGAGGCATTGGCGACAGGTTCGGTGGCCCTGATATGATCGAGCCTCCAGCCAAGGTCTCTTTTAAAACTCTGAGGCAAGCGGTAATCCCAGAAAGTGAACTGGCGAATATCGGGGTGGTGTTTTCGGAAAAGATCGATGAATCCCCAGGAAACTACTTGGGCGAGAGCCTGTCTTTCCAGAGGGTGAAACCCTATTTTGCCTTCCATTCTTTTTGGCGAAAAAACGTCTATCTCCTCCGGTGCAACATTGATGTCACCTGTCCAGATGATTGGATCGGAGGGCATGTATTCCCGGAGGAAAAGACTCTTGAGCCTGGTGAAAAAATCGAGTTTTAGCTGGAAGGCCGGATGATCGGGGCTTCTGCCTTGTGGAACGTAGGTGTTGAAAATCCAGATTCCATCAATTTTTGCAGCGATCAATCTGGCCTCCTCGTCCGAGGCGCCGTCACAGAAACCTCGCCTTACCTGCTCGGGTTGACGTATGCTAAGAATTGCGACTCCATGAAATGATTTCTGTCCACACACGCTTGCCTGATACCCGACCTCGCGTAGAGAATCGAACGGAAACTCAGCCTCCCGGCACTTGATTTCCTGAAGACATAAAACATCGGGCCTGTTTCGCTCCAGCCAGGACACCAGCACATGCTCGCGCGAGCGAACTCCGTTGACGTTGAATGTCGCTAATTTCCATTTCACTGAAAGCACCCTCCCGCTACGGGCAATACTGACGTATATACTCACTTTTGCCTTTTTACTTTTTATTGTTGCCTTGCCCCAGCCGCCTCGGTCAAAGTGATATTCAAAATAATGACTTGCTCGACTATTGGGAACATGTTAAAAAATTGAGTTTAATAAAATACGCACTCCCCTTTTCCTTATGGTGTCCAACAGTCAACGGGCTGTCCGGATGCAAAGGGGCGGAGGCAAAACCAGAAGGAGTTGACCTATGGCAGTTGTAGGAATGAAGCAGTTACTGGAAGCAGGGGTCCATTTCGGCCACCAGACCCGCCGATGGAACCCCAAGATGAAACCTTTTATCTTCGGCGCTCGCAATGGAATTTATATCATAGATCTGCAGCGCACTGTCAGGCTTTTCAATACCGCCTACCAGTTCGTAGTCGATACCGTGGCGGCGAACGAGAGCGTGCTTTTTGTGGGCACCAAGCAGCAAGCCCGTGACACTATCCAGGAAGAAACCGACCGCTGCGGCATGTTCTTCATCAATCAGCGGTGGCTGGGTGGGATGCTCACCAATTTCAAGACCATGAAGCAAAGAATCGACCGGCTCAAAGAACTCGATGCGATGGTCGAAGATGGAAGCATCAACAGGTTTCCGAAAAAGGAAATTCTGGGTCTTTCGCGCGAACGCGAAAAACTGGAAAGAAACCTGGGCGGCATCAAGAAGATGACCCGGCTGCCCGGAGCGCTCTTCGTTGTGGACACTCAACGTGAGAACATCGCCGTGATGGAAGCCAACCGGCTCGGCATCCCGGTTGTGGCGGTAGTGGATACGAACTGCGATCCCGATGTGATCGACTATCCCATTCCTGGAAATGATGATGCAATCAGGGCAATCAGGCTTGTTACTTCAAAAATTGCCGACGCGTGCATAGAGGGCCGTGAGAAGTTGTCCGAGATTCAGCAGGCAGGGATTGACAAGGGGATCGAACTCGAGGAAGTGCCGGCCGGACAGATTCTGGGTCAGGAAGAAAAAGGTCCGGTCGTTGAGGTTATAAACCCAGTGCAGACCGAACAAGGTGAAGAGTAGCAAACTGGAGCAGCCGGACCCGCAGGGTCCGCTGCTCCTTGCCTTCCAGGCACTGGCGCCGCTTCGGCTCTCGCCTCCCGGTTCTCAGTCTGCCGCAGACCGTTCAATACGGTCATAAATCTGAATAAAAGACTACTGAATTTGAAAATAGGATCGTTTTGTTTTACAGGAGGAAGGAATTGGAAATAACATCAGCAATGGTAAAAGAACTAAGGGACAGAACCAACGTGGGCATGATGGACTGCAAAAAGGCGCTTCAGGACGCAAGTGGCGATTTGGAGAAAGCAGTTGATCTGCTGCGCCAAAAGGGTATTGCCAAGGCCATGAAACGTGCAGGCCGGGAAGCCAGCGACGGCCTCGTTCACGCATATATACACAGCGGTGGTAAAATCGGGGTCCTGATAGAAGTAAACTGCGAGACTGATTTCGCCGCCAAGAGTGAAGATTTCGGTGAATTCGTGCGCAACGTTGCACTTCAGATAGCAGCCGCAAACCCGTTGGGGATCAACCCGGAAGACATTCCACAGGATTTGATTGAGCGCGAGCGTGCTATTTGTCTGGCCCAGGCGCAGGAATCAGGCAAACCCGAGAACATCCTGGAAAAAATGGTTGACGGAAAAATGCGCAAATTCTACGAAGAAAACTCACTGATGCAGCAAAAGTATATTCGCGATCCTGACAAGACTATCCAGGATTATTTGAATGAGTTGATAGCCAAGGTCGGCGAAAAAATAGAGGTGCGCCGATTTTGCAGATATCAGCTCGGCGAATAGATGTGTGAGCCGAAATTTGAAGATTTGGCGGAGAAATTCCTGATGATCGAAGAAGGCAAGCCGGTTTACCACAGAATACTTCTCAAGCTGAGCGGTGAAGCGCTAATGGGGTCTCAACCCTATGGCATCGACACAGTCGTGTTGCGAGATATTGCCGAGCAGATTGCGCAAGTGCACGAACTGGGCACACAGGTTGCTCTCGTAATCGGGGGCGGCAATATCTTTCGCGGAGTTTTGGCCGCATCGAGTGGAATGGACCGTTCCAATGCGGACTACATGGGCATGCTTGCAACCGTGATGAATGCTCTTGCGATGCAGGATGCCCTGGAAAAATTCGGCGTAGCCACCAGGGTCCAGTCGGCGATCGACATGAAAGAGGTTGCAGAGCCTTTCATTCGGCGCAGAGCCATCCGGCATTTGGAAAAAGGTCGAATTGTGATTTTCGCTGCAGGCACGGGGCTCCCATATTTTACCACTGACACGACCGCGGCCCTTAGGGCGAGCGAGATAGGCGCCGAAGTACTGATGAAGGCAACCAAAGTCGACGGGGTCTACGAATCCGATCCGGAAAAAAACCCTCTCGCCCTGCGCTACGAACGCATCAGCTTTTCCGAGGTTTTAACCCGGAACCTGAGGGTGATGGACGCCACGGCGATATCTCTGGCCAGGGAGGAGAAAATGCGCATTATTGTTTTTAACCTCAAAATGAAGGGCAACATCAAGAAGGCGGTTCTCGGCGAGCCGATCGGGACTGTGGTGGAGGAAACCTGTTATGCTCGATGAAATCTATTGTGATCTCGACGACCGCATGAAAAAAGCAGTAGAGACCCTGGAATCGGAAAACAAGAAGCTTCGAACCGGGAGAGCTTCGATTTCTCTTGTTGATGCAATCAGGGTTGACTACTATGGAACTGCTACTCCGCTAAGCCAACTGGCCACCCTGACAGTACCCGATCCGCGTACGATAGTGATCCAACCTTGGGACACTTCGGTGGTTGGTGAAATTGAAAAAGCCATTCTCAAATCCGATCTTGGACTAACCCCGATGAACGATGGCAAGGCAATAAGAATCAATATTCCGCCTCTTACGGCCGAACGCCGCCGCGATCTTGTCAAGGTAGTGAAGAAAAGGGCCGAGGATTGCAAGGTCGCTGTGAGGAACATCAGGCGTGATATAAATGAGAAGATCAAGGACCTCAAAAAAGACAAGAAAGTGTCTGAGGACGAACAATTTCGCGCTCAGGACGAGATTCAGAAGCTTACGGACGACTACGTGAAGAAAATCGACGCCGTTTTCGGCGCCAAAGAAAAGGAAATCCTGGAAACCTAGATGGAACTCGATTTGAAGCGCCTTCCGCGTCATGTTGCCATCATTATGGACGGCAATGGACGCTGGGCCATGAAAAAAGTCAGGAATCGAATATTCGGACACCGGAAGGGCGCCGATGGTGTGCGCTCCATTGTGACCTGTTGTGGGGAGATGGGCATACGGTATTTGACCCTCTATGTCTTTTCCAAAGAGAACTGGAATAGGCCTCAAAAGGAGGTGCGAGCGCTCTGGGAGTTGCTCGAAAAGTATCTCAAATCCGAACTCCCCGAACTGATCGACAAGCAGATACGATTGCGGCATATCGGTGACGAAGAGGGTGTTCCTGCATCCGTGATGGAGCAACTTCGATTTGCCGAGCACAGGACCGCCAATTATGACAAACTCGTTTTGAGTCTTGCTCTAAACTACGGGGGCAGGCAGGAGATCACACGGGCCGCAAAGCTTTTTCTTGCAGATGTCCTGAATGGTTCATGCGGAGCGGGCCAGCTTACCACCGAGCTTTTCTCACGTTATTTGTATGGCGCCGACCTTCCTGACCCCGATCTGATCATTAGAACCGGAGGCGAAATTCGCGTGAGCAACTTCCTGCTTTGGCAGATAGCTTACGCGGAGCTTTATTTCACGGATGTTTTATGGCCTGACTTCGGCAAGGCCGATTTTGTCGAGGCCTTAAAAGAGTTTCAGAGAAGAGAGCGACGGTTCGGCCGCACCAGCGAACAGGTAAAGGACCGCCAGGACCTTGCAATCGCAGATGATGCCGCTGCCGGCGAGATTGCGCTTTGAACCAAGAGCTTGGGATAAGTCAACGGCTTACGCAATTAAACAATAGCGGCTGCGCCTGCCGTGCACCTGGAGCATCCAAATTTCATGCCTGATTCCCTGAAATCGTCTTCCCATATGCTGCGTTGGATTACCAGCATAGTTATCGGGGTGCCGCTTATCCTATGCATTGCCTTCGCTCCCCCCTTGTGCTGGTGGTTTCTTATTATCCTGGTGGCCGAAATTGGTTTGTGGGAGCTATACGGTCTCCTTTTCCACGTTCCTCTTTCATGGAAATGGAGGTTCTTTTACTTTGCAGGCGGATTGTTGCTGCCCTCAGGAGCTTACCTATTCGGTATCACCGGCCTTACTTTCGCTCTTTTTATCTCGTTTTTCGCCGCACTTTTCCTTATGATGATTTCATCTCCACTTGATCACGATGAAATAGCACGGATTGGCCAATTATGTTTCGCCTGGCTTTATTTGCCCTATTTTCTTTCGTTTGTTCTGCTTATCGGGGGTGGAACGCAGGGTAGAACCTGGATTTTTTTCTTATTGGCTGTGATCATAGCTGGTGATGCCGGCGCCTATTACACTGGATTGCGGGCGGGCCGCCACAAGCTTTACCCGGCAGTCAGCCCGAAGAAGACGATCGAGGGTGCTGTCGGCGGACTTATTTTGAGTATAGTTGCCGCAACGGCGATCGGATTTCTTTTTTTGAAAAATGTGCCTCTGGCAAGTCTGTTCGTTTTCAGCCTGGCAATTGCGGCTGTTGGACAGGCCGGAGACCTGATTGAGTCCATGATCAAGCGTAGCGCGGGCAAGAAGGATTCGAGCGCACTGCTTCCGGGCCATGGAGGTTTGCTCGATAGGCTCGACTCTTTGATTTTCGCCTTCCCTATATTGTGGTGCCTGTTACAATGGGCCGGTTCGGGCAGATATAACGGATTTTGAGCGGTGGATATGACCAGGAAAAAGATATCGATAATTGGCAGTACCGGTTCGATAGGAAGGAGCACGCTGGAAGTTGTGCGCCAGTTTCCGGACCGTTTCGAGGTAGTTGCTCTCGGGGCCGGTGCAAATGCGGCTCTTTTCTTCGAGCAGATAATGGAGTTCTCTCCGCGGATAGTCTCTGTTATGGACGCCCGGGTGGCATCCAGCCTCCAAAATCTTCTGGCCGGGAAACGGGACCGCTTTCCCGAAATCCTTTATGGCGGGGAAGGGTACTGCAGGGTGGCGGCTTGCCCCGAGGCGGATATGCTGGTATCTGCCATGGTTGGCGCTGCCGGTCTTTTGCCTACACTTTCCGCCATTGAGGCTGGAAAGGACATTGCGCTCGCCAACAAGGAGACCCTGGTTGCTGCGGGAGAAATCGTAACGGAGGCCGCCGCAGAAAACAATGTCCGGATCCTTCCGGTGGACAGCGAACACAGCGCTATTTTCCAGGCCCTCCAGGGCAACCACAGAGAGGCCCTCGACAGGGTGCTTCTAACAGCCTCGGGAGGCCCTTTTTTCCATAAATCCAGAAAAGATCTGGAAACAGTTTCGCCCGAAGCTGCACTTTGCCACCCCAACTGGTCGATGGGCCCCAAGATCACCATTGACTCTGCCACCCTTATGAACAAGGGCCTTGAGGTGATAGAGGCCCACTGGCTGTTCGGAGTGCCCCTCGATCGCATATCAGTATTTATTCATCCGGAAAGCGTTGTACACTCGATGGTTGAATACCTTGACGGCTCGATAATCGCGCAGATGGGAGTTCCGGATATGAAAATACCCATAGCGTATGCCCTGGGGTACCCCGAGCGTCTCCCTGTCAAATGTCCCAAGCTGGATTTATTCAGTCTTCAAAAACTATCGTTCTATCCTCCGGATGAAGAAAAATTCCCTTGCTTGCGCCTGGCCTTCGACGCTTGCCGCATCGGATCGACCATGCCCGCGGTGCTTAATGCCGCAAACGAAATAGCGGTGCATGCTTTTCTTAAGAAGACCATCAGTTTCTACGACATACCAAAAGTGATCGGTGAAGTCATGGCTTCCCATAAACCCTGTGAAAAACTCGGCCTTGATGCTGTTCTTCAGGCAGACGCATGGGCGCGTGAAGAGGCATCGAAAATTATTGCCTGCCGTGGTGTGCAAACATGCTGCTAAATCGAAATTGCAACTTATATTGATGAAAATAAATTTACGTTGAAGTGAGGTGTACAACTTGCTGACTACCATACTTTCAACCGTTATAGTGCTTGGAATTTTAATTTTTGTTCACGAACTGGGACACTTCCTCGTAGCCAAACGCTCGGGAGTCACCGTACTACGGTTTTCTCTCGGTTTTGGACCTAAAATATTCAGCATCACTCGAGGACAAACCGAATATCGCCTGTCGCTGGTGCCGCTTGGCGGCTACGTCAAAATGCTCGGCGAGGACTTAGAGGAAGAACTGCCGGAAGCGGCGGATCGAGCCGGAGCTTTTTCAGAGCAGAGTGTGTGGAAGCGGCTTCTGATCGTATTTGCGGGACCGCTCTCCAACTTTGTTACTGCGATCCTCATTTTTACGTTGCTCTTTGCATTTTCCGGAATCCCGGAACGAGCGCCCGACATCGGAACTGTCAATCCCGGATCGCCAGCTGAAAAGGCCGGCCTGCAAAGCGGGGACAGAGTGCTTTCGATTAACGGTGTGCCGATCCGTACGTGGGACGATCTTTCCGAATCCATTGAGAAACTGGGTCTAAACCCCCTGAATCTCCGCATAAAGCGAGGAGATTCCGATCTCTCTATTGCAGTCACGCCTGCCATTGATGAGGCCAAGAACCTATTCGGAGAAACGTTCAAAAGACCGCTGATCGGTATTACCGTTTCAGATAATAAGATTGTCAGAAAGGTCAATCCGCTTGCAGCGGGCTATTATGCCCTCGATCACACTTACCAGTTGAGCAAACTTTTCTTTATGACCGTTATTAAGCTGGTCGAGCGGATAGTACCGCTCAACACGCTTGGCGGACCCATAATGATCGCACAGATGGCCGGCAAACAAGCTGCCAAGGGCGTTGTCGACCTGATGTACTTCATGGCTCTGATCAGTGTAAACTTGGCGGTCCTCAATCTTTTGCCTATTCCGGTACTTGATGGAGGCCATATTTTCTTTTTCTTAATCGAAGCGGCCCTTGGCAAGCCTTTATCACTGCGAAAAATAGAAATCGCTCAAAGAGTTGGGCTTCTCGCTCTTTTGTCACTCATGGTGGTTGTTTGCTATAATGACATAGGGCGGCTTGGCCTCGACTGGTCCACGATCACTTCATGGTTTCATCATCTGTGGTCCAGGGTGTGAACAGAGGTCAGCAGAACTGTTTTGCAAAGCGCCGTCAACTTCCGGCGCTTTCTTTTTTCGCATTTTTCGCTTAACTCTTTATGCGGCATCAGCCTTCCATGCTATGAAAATTCTTGCAGCCGATACCTCAACGCCGTCGGGCAGTCTTGCGCTGTTCGATGGTGAAAATCTGACCGCGGAATGGACGCTCAGGTCGGGCAAGACACACAACAGGCGATTGCTCAAGTCGTTGGATTCAATTCTCCGGAAAGCCGGGTGGGACCTGAAATCGATTGACGCATTCGCGGTTGCGAGCGGGCCAGGCAGCTTTACAGGTCTTCGGATCGGAATGACGACCATGAAAGTGCTGGCTTGGACAACCGGCAAGCTTTATGGTTCGATCTGCTCCCTTGACGCCCTCGCCTTCCCTTTCTGCTTATCTGCCAGTCCGATATGCGCAATGATCGACGCTCGAAAGAGTGAAGTTTATTGCGCCCTTTATCGGCCTGATGGAAAAGGAGGTCTCAATCTCGATATTCAGCACTCGGCGATGTCCCCTTCCCTGCTCGCCGAGAAAATATTATCCAGGTTCTCCGAACCTGTTATTTTTTGCGGAGACGGCTGGACTGCGTACCGGAGCCTCTTAAGGGCAAAGTTGGGAGATTTGGTTCTCGAGCCGCCGTCCTGTTTTCATATAATTCGGGCAGCCTCCGTTGGAGAGCTTGCAAGAAGAAGGTTTGTCAAAGAGGAATCCGATGACCCAAGGTCCAGCGCACCTATGTATCTTCGGGCATCGGAAGCAGAAATTCTTTACCCTGACATGGCTGAAAAGAGCAGTGGAAAACCGGAAATTATTTAACTCGAACCGGCTCAAGCGGTCTCTCATGAGAAACGGGGTAAGAAGAAACAGGCTAAAAGTCCTGTGTAACCCCGGGTTCCCGCTCTACTATATTCTCCGCAACCTTGGATGGTTGAAAAGCGAAAAATGGTGGACAAATTTATCTCCCCGCGCCAGGCGTGTGATCGCCTCAAAGATGGTCAGCGAACGGGTCGCAATATTCAATGAAGTGAGAAAATGGAGAAAGAACCCGAAGGCCGGCTGTGTTGCTGCGCCCGGGACCAGCGCTCCCTTTGGACCTGCCGGGCAAATACCGGGCTTAAATCCGGGCGGCATGAAAGCGCCGGAGTATTGCAACAAATGTGGCCTATGCTGCGAGGTGGCAAGCGGAATGCCGGATTTTCCCGCCCCGGCGGCACTGCCCAAGCGCTGGCGTGAGGTTTTTGGCAATGGTTTGGGCCGAGGCCACCGTTTTTGCCCCTTTTTATGGGAAGACAATATCTCAGGCGGCGGCCTGTGCTCAATTTATCCCCTTCGATCCAATCCTTGCCGGCTATTTGGATCTGAAGAATGTGACTTTTTCTGGAAATCTACTGAACCAGTTGAGCTTTCGAGCGCCAGGAAAATCCTGCTAGTTGGGCGATGGCTGATTAACATCGTTAATCCCCGCAAGCTGCCACCGGTTGGCCCCTACAGCACGGCTGAAAGTCCAAAATTCCTGGAAATTGACCGGATTTAGCTTATCACCATCGATGACTTCCCCGGTATTATCATCAACCGTGTAGTCCAGTAGGTTTGCAGTGAAGAGCACAGTTATGAAATCCCTGCCGGATTCCTGCCAGACTTCAGCGGGCTCAACTTTACGCACGGCAATATTTTCCAGGCGGTTGACAGTATGCTGCCGTTTCATCCTTTCAAATTCACCGCTGAAATAATCCCTCATTTCCATGGTAGGCAGGTCCTTCACGTCATCGAGACTGCGATTCATCCATGCAGCCTCTATCCGAAAGAAAAAACCTTCAACGGTTTGCAGGAAATTCTCCGTGTTGAATGAAGGATCAGTTTTGCCAATCTCCTCCAGCCCCCTTTGCACCTCGTCCATTTGAGGCATGTAAGCCTGCCGGCCGCCGCCATAGGAAGGTGATCCGTACTGGGGATAGCTCTCGGATTGTTCATAATAGATGGATTGTCCGCCCCTTCTCCGCACAACGAACTTGTAGAGAAAATAGATCAGCGCCACTATTATGAGCAGGTCCAGCAAACCTGGTCCAACCCCATGTACCATTTTATTTCTCCTTGGGCTTTGATGACACTCAGTAATTTTCGGAAATTAATCACTTCCGCGCACCCGCGTTAGTCTCAAATCAGTCACTCCAGCCCGAAAACGCCATAAATCGACATTACCTTTAATTTGACAGCCGATTACTTCCGAAATCTTAACAGTTTTCAGCAGAAAATTCGATGTGAGGACTACTCTCATACGCAAGAAGGTCACCTCATCGACTCCAAATAGCTATGAAACAGCTATAAGGTTATGGACAAACTAGCGCCGATTGAGGTAAAGAAAAGATGTAAAGAAAAAGGATAATTGAGAATGTGCAATTTCAAGGAGGTAGAGGAACATGACTGTTAGAAAGATTCTTGTCGTCGGCGCAGGGAACATGGGAGCAGGAATAGCTCAACTGTGTGCCCAGCAAGGTTTCGATGCGGTGATCAGCGATATAAGCCTTGATCTTTGCACCCAGGCTAAATCCCGCATAGACAAAGGCCTTCAGAAGAGAGTAGACCAAGGGAAGATGACCGAAGCTGAAAAGAACTCGGTCCTTTCGCACATATCTTTGGCTGGGGACCTCAGTGTGGCCCGGGAATGCGATTTCGTAATCGAGAGCGTTCTCGAAAATATCGAAATAAAGAGGAAGGTCTTTACCCAGTTGGACAGCATGGCGCCGCCGGATGTCATATTCGCGACCAATACCACTTCTCTTCCTATTAGCGCCATCGCGGACGCCACCCGGCGCCCGGAAAAAGTTGTGCAGATGCACTTTTTCAATCCACCTACGATAATGAAGCTTGTAGAGATAATGCCCGGCAGGAAGACGGCCCCGGAAACCCTCAAGGCTGCCGAGGAACTGGCGAGACAGTTGGGCAAGGACCCGGTGGTTTGCAAGAACGAGGCGCCTGCCGGGATTGTCAGCCGCGTGCTGGGTCAGTTGCTAAATGAGGCCAGTTGGCTTGCGGCTTCCGGGGTGGCTGAGCCGGCGGATATCGATAAAGCGATGAAGCTCGGAGCCAATCATCCCATGGGGCCGTTCGAACTGCTCGATCTCATCGGTTTGGACATCCACAGGGCCAAAATGCAGACATTGGCCAAAACCCTCAACGACCCTCGCTATAAGCATCCCGAACTAATTGACAGGATGATTGAAGAAGGCCGATTGGGCAAAAAGGTGGGTAAGGGTTTTTATACTTACGAATAGGGACCGGGTTATGCAAAAAACCCCCTCGCACCATTTCGGTGTGAGGGGGTTTTTTAAAGTATGAGGCGGCGGCGACCTACTCTCCCACGCAGTTTGCCCGCGCAGTACCATCGGCGCAGAGGAGCTTAACGACCGTGT
>OMOE01000010.1:0-6617 GCA_900290365.1 Syntrophobacter sp. SbD1
CATCACAAACATAACACTCATTATCTTCTTCATTGTTTTCTCCTTCTTCGTACTTCCCTTACCTGTTTGGTTCTTATCTAGCCACTAGTCTGGCCACTGACGGCTGCATTTGTTTTTACCAGCCGCCCATCACATCGGGCGTCTGCAGGGAATTTGCCGGACAGGGCGCCAAACGGGCATCGGTATAGTCGGTGAAAGCAGGCCCGGCAACGCAATGAAACGTGCCCGCGTTATCGATTTTAGGAGAACCGGCTCCGGCTCCGCTGACGAAAATCAGGGTGAACGCCATGATCATCACAAACATAACACTCATTATCTTCTTCATTGCTTTCTCCTTCTTCATGTTTCCCTAAAAACTCTGTCTGCTTAACCGTGGCAAAATCCCTTGCAGGATGTTGCGCTCTTGTTTCCAAACTTGCTATCTTGGTAGAGCAAATGGAATGCCAGGGCTGAACAACAGGATAAAAAAAATAAAAGCCTAGTATATTCATATTGTTATAGCTTTACACGGAACAACTTTCTGCTTGCCCTGTGAGGTCGGGTAGTTTAAAGTGTTGCAAACTGTTTAAACAAGGTTAATCTATTTAGAAACTGTTAATTGGAGCTTCCGGATGGACGAACAAAAATTGAATCAGTTTTTAAGAGAGATCATCAACCCCATGAATGAAGCGCTGCTGCTGGTTTCGCCAGAGGGAACAATCCTCATGGTCAACCACGCCATGGAAGAGATCTCAGGCTATAGTCGCGAGGAAATGATAGGGCAGCCATGTTCGATCTTTCATTGCGAGATGTGCGAAGCAGCCCGCTCCATCGGGAAGGGAAACTACTGCGAACTGTTCGAAATTGGATATGTGCGCAAGAAATATTGTTCACTGGTGCGAAAGGACGGCTCGTGTATACATGTTTTAAAAAATGCAGCCCTTTTGAAAGAAGATGACGGCACTATTCTAGGGGCGGTGGAAACCATTACGGATATCTCCGAACTCGAGGAACGGGATCAAAAAATAGAACAGCTTTCGAAGCTCCTGGAGACCAATACCAATTTCCAGGGAATGGTCGGAAAATCCGAGGTCATGCAGAGGGTTTTCGAAGTCACCAGGAAGGCGGCCCAAAGTGAGGCGCCCGTCATCATTTTTGGAGAAACCGGCACTGGGAAAGAACTTGTCGCCCACGCCATCCACACACTGGGACCACGCCATGAAAGGCCATACATCCAGGTGAACTGCGCCGCGCTAAATGAAGCTCTTCTGGAGAGCGAAATGTTTGGTCATGTCAAAGGGGCCTTCACCGGAGCGCACATGAACCGCAAGGGCCGGTTCGAAGCCGCCAACGGAGGTGATATCTTTCTTGATGAAATCGGGGACATCCCGCTCTCGATTCAGATAAAGCTTCTGAGAATTCTGGAGACAAAGCAGTTCGAACGCGTCGGAGATTATCAGCCGATCAAGACTGACGTCCGAATTATAACGGCAACCAATAGAGACCTCGATCTGTTGATAGCTGAAGGTAAATTCCGGGAAGATTTTTTCTTTCGCATAAATGTCGTCCCGCTTCAACTGCCGCCGTTAAGGGACAGGACCGATGATATTCCCCTGCTGGTTGAGCACTTTGTCGGGCAACTGCGGGAAAGGAGCGGCAAGAATGTATTCGGCGCGGCCCCGGAAACGATGGACATTTTTATGAATTACCGGTGGCCCGGGAACGTGAGAGAATTAAGGGGCGCGATCGAGTATGCTTTTGTTGTCGCCGAAAACGGCCAGATACTTCCCAAACATCTTCCGGCGCGTATCATAAGTCCGGCGGACCGGCACGAAGCCCCGGCCCGGGGCCCATTGACCGAAAAAGAAGCCCTTATCGATTCCCTGGTAAAATCGGGCGGCAATCAGACCAGGGCGGCAGATATGCTCGGGGTGAACCGTGTAACCGTCTGGCACCGTATAAAAAAATATGGAATCGACCCGAAGGACCCTCTCGCGCTCCGTTCCTGAAATGATTCCACCCCCGGCCAGAAGCACTGCCGGGGCAGGCTGCGAGGCACAGTGAGCACAGAGCAGTCTTCGGCCGCAACCAAAAGACTAAAAGCGATTCATCCACAGATGACACAGATTTCACGGATTATTTTCATTTATGCTTCTATCTGCGTCATCTGTGGATAGTTTTTTCTCTCTGCCTGTAGTGAACGCTCAGGATTTCCTTGGGTTGAAGGAAGGTTTGCGTTTTTCTGAAAACGCTCTCAGACCTTCAATGCCTTCGGGATGAGCGGCGCATGTGGCAAGGCCTCTCCGCTCCCGCTCTATATGGGTCTCAAAAGAGCTGTTGAAGGAATCGGTAATGAGCTTCTTTGACCATCCGAAGGAATTGAGTGAACACTCAGCAAGCTCAAGAGCCATACCGGTTGCCTCCTTAAGAGCATTGCCATCCTCCACCACTTTGGTCACCAATCCCCAGGAAAGGGCCTGCTCTGAAGAGATGGGCCGGTCGAAAGCCATGATCTCCATCGCTTTGGCTATTCCGACCATTCTGGGCAGAATGAACGAACCCCCGCCATCGATGCTGAGCCCGCTCGAAGTGTAGGCCTGCCGCAATGCGGCAGACCTGGCCATGACTCTAAAGTCGCAAGCCAGGGCCAGTGAAAAGCCTCCTCCCGCCGCTATCCCGTTAACAGCGGCGATAACGGGCTTGGGCATGCGGCGAATCTCCAGAACAGCCTGGTGAAAGCGGGCAGCCAGCTCGTGAAATGCGGCGGAAGGACCATGAGGGAACGCAAGAGCATACTTGAGGTCACCACCGGCACAAAACGCTTTACCCTCCCCGGAGATGATGATTCCGCGCACGCTCCCATCTGCTGCGAGAGTAATGACATTGGCTGCAAACGATTCCACCAGGTCCAGGTTAAATGCGTTGAATGCCTCCGGGCGGTTAAGCAACACCGTGGCAATGCCCTCGGCTTTTGTGACTATCACCGGTCCTTTCATATCTCCCCCTTTTTTGAATGAAAAGATCGTAAGCATTCACCCCCGGCTCAGAAGCACTGCCGGGACAGGCTGCGAGACGCAGAGAACAGGGCTATTTATCCGAGTTCACGGTTTTTCTTAGCAATTTATGTTAATCTTGTAAATCCTGTTCATTGACACAGAACGGGAAGCTATACACCCCGGTCCAGGGAAAAACTTACTCACTGTTTGCTGATAGTGACGATCCCCTGCTGTATTTTGCCGAAATAAGACGCCTGGCCGATATGTTCCTCAAGCTCTGCCCTGATAAGCAAAAACTCCTGGACTTGATACCGAAGGCGGGGAAGAACCTTTTTTGGGAAGGCTTGAAAACCGGCGGGGCTGATCGGAAGACATTGCGATTCATTAGGGAAACCCTCAGGCAGTCGCTATCCATCTACACTCAAAATGTTTCCCAACACTTGAAAAGCTTACCCGTTGCGAAGAGCTTTGACGCTACGCTCACCACGACCGAGGATAAATACCATCTGTACATGCTTGAGATCGAGTTGGTGAACAGAATCCACAAAGAAGGATTCAAAAGGGAACAAGAGACGCTCTTCAGAAGACTAAAACAGGAGCACCCCAGCATCGGCGCCCTTGGAATCGCGTGCATCCCGGAGCTTGCCGCGGGCATGAGGCTTTGCATCCGCGCAGGCATACCACCTGTTGGCATTCAACTAAACGCGAACCGATGCGCGAGGTGGATGTCGCAGGCTCACGAGACCTCTTTCAGCCTGGAGCAACTTGAAGAACTGCTCATGTAAAGGACTTGGACAGGATTACAGGATTTACAGGATTAAAAAATAAAGAACGTGGCTCTGACTTTTAATTGTTGAGTGCCACGATGTCGTGGCACTCAACACCTAATTCCTAATTGGTTTTTCGAAACTGCCCGTTGCTACTTTGCCTTCTGGATTACGGTAAAGGTCTTTCCGGCTATGGTCAATGTACCGGTCCAACTGTAATAGTCGGGGTTGGCAGTTACATAATACCTGACGGTCCCGTCACCCGTGCCCTTTGCTCCGGATACGACCGATATCCAATTCACATTGCTCACGGCTGTCCAGGCGCATCCGGACTGCGAAGTTACGCTCACGTTGCCATATCCGGCGGCAGCAGATACTGTCACGGAAGTGGGTGATATAGAATAGGTGCAGGTGTTTACAACGGGTTTATACCCCTCGTAGGCGATCGTATAGTATCCAAACTGTATCAACTGGTCGATCTGGCTATAGGCTATCCGGAAGAATCCCCTCGTATTTACGGACCCCGGCTCCGTTTCCCCCCAGCCAGTACCCCAGCTGTTCTTTACGATGAAACAACTCTCGGCGTCGTCATAGCCGATGATTTCAATGGCGTGTCCGCCCTGGTACGATCCGGAGGTATAAGAATAAACGCCTCCTTTATAATAATAGAAATCCGCATAGACGTTCATGGTGGTGACCAGCGGGCCATAAGTATTAAGAGCGCTTTTGATGGCGGCGGCGGTAGGAGCGGTTGTGGCCACATATTCCCAGCCCTTGATTGCGTAGGTATCGCTTTGCCAGTACGGGCATGCCGCGCTGGAACAAGGGGTGTCCGGACCTGAGGTATAATTAACCTCGGTATAAGGAAAACAACTGGCAAGCGGAAGACCGGTACTCTCGATGAAATTGGATGCCTGGTCGATATAGCCGCCGGCTGAGCAGTTTCCCGCGTTGCTGCACGACAAAAGTACCTGCTCTGAAAGAGCCAGGGTGGACCATCCGCCTCCCTTTGTACTCATCAGGTTTTGTGATTCCAGAGCGGCAGTCGTCGCAAAGGCCCAGCAGCTTCCACAGGAGCCCTGATCTCTTATGGGAGTCACATAACTTTCGCTATTGTAATTCAAAGTCGTTGCTGTTGTTGTTCCCGTAGCAGGTGTGGCTGAAAGTACGTGGGTGCCTTTCGGAACGCTGAAGGATTCCTTCGCGAAGCCAAGGCGCTTTACCCGCTCCTGCGCAGGGAGCTTTGAAATCTCTGTCTCATCGGCCTGCCACCTGGCGCCATGGTTCTGGATCTGCTCTTTGACTACCCCGAGTTCCTCCGGCGACGCGAGAACCGATGAGCTGAAAACGAGCAGTAAGAAAAGACCCGACAGCAGCGCAAAAAGACTTTGGCCCGACCTTATACCTGGCTTGTGCATAACAATCCTTCTTTTTATGTTCTGTGGTTTGATTTACCTGCCGTGCCGCGGATCTTTCAATTGACCCGCTCTTCACGGCCTTCATTTTACTGGCTATAGACGAGACGTTTGATAGTTTAGTCTACATCCGCGAGCAAATTTCCCCGTCCCCAGAACAAAGCACATAATATGCCAGAAAATGCGATTGTAGGAAAGAAATGTTTGATCCAATGTCGCAAGGCCTATGTGTGTGAGGTGAGCGGGATCTGAGTGAATGGATTTTCAGATTCTGAAAATATCGGAAATGTGTGACTCTAACGTTCACATCTAACTACACCGCCGTAGGCCAAAGCATACAGTTTGAGGCAAATACGGGCGATAATGCTTTTTTATCCAGATAATACGCTCGAAGCGAAGGCCTCATTCTTTAACAAAGGTTTCGATGACGTCTTTTGCCTTTAAGCCGGACCTGACTATGCATCCCGAACAGGTTGCAATAGGAACGTCAAGCCCTCTCACCTTCTCTATGGTCTTTTTTACTTCCGGAGCCAACTTCTCCCCCCGCTTTTCCATTTTCAACAGGGCAATGGCTGCAAAGACCCTCCCTCCCGGATTATAGCCTCTTAATAAATATCGGAGGGATCATTAACCCACTAAATTCCTAATTTTCATTCCTGATTCCTAATTGCCTTTTTGAATTTATCGTGTATCATGCGCACCTATTCGAGTTTTTATGACGTCCATGACCAGGAACTTCCGCCCTTTCCGGCCTGCCGTCAAGTCCCATCGATCACTAGCCTCTTTGCACTCAGCATATTTTCTTTTTGCACAGCATATCGGTTGGCGACGATGATTTTTGTGCCGGCTGAACATATGTGCTCCTGCGAGCCCATTGGTTCGGCGCTGCTGAATTATGTCTCTAACCGTTTCTGCTTCGATGGAAACAACTAAGGAATCAAAAACTTCATGCTCTTTGACCAAATGCAACTCGCTCCGCCAATTCTCAAGGCTCTGGCCCAATGCGGCCATGAAAATCCAACTCCCATCCAGCAACAGGCCATTCCAAAGGCACTTTCAGGCCGAGACCTGATCGCTTCGGCAAATACGGGTACCGGCAAAACGGCTGCCTTCGTTTTGCCGGCCCTGCAAAGACTCTTTGACGATCCCGCCAAGAAAGGATTGCGCGTCCTGGTTCTTACGCCCACCCGTGAGCTTGCCGAGCAGATCTCCAGGGCGACGCGCACTTACGGAAGATACCTCAAGGTTAACAGTGTCGCCATATACGGCGGAATGCCTTTCGGAGACCAGATAAGAGCGCTGGCCCAGTCGCCGGATATGATCATCGCGACCCCCGGCAGGCTGATCGACCACATCCGGCGCGGCCGGATAAATCTATCAAATGTTGAATTGTTCGTCCTGGACGAAGCCGACCGCATGCTCGACATGGGCTTTATAGATGATGTGGAATTTGTATCGGA
>OMOE01000010.1:6625-6794 GCA_900290365.1 Syntrophobacter sp. SbD1
CCTGGACGAAGCCGACCGCATGCTCGACATGGGCTTTATAGATGATGTGGAATTTGTATCGGACGCCATGCCGGAGAGTTGCCAGACCCTGCTGTTCGCCGCTACGATGGATGCGGCATCGACCAAGCTTGGGCAAAAATTCATGAAGGACCCCGACCGTGTGGAACTG
>OMOE01000010.1:6804-25651 GCA_900290365.1 Syntrophobacter sp. SbD1
CAAAATCGAGCAGCGCCTCCATATTGCGGACGGCCTCCAGCACAAAAACCGCCTTCTAAGGCATCTGTGTTTTGATGCCGAACTAAAGAGGGCCATCGTGTTTACCGCAACCAAAAGGGACGCCGACAGCCTTGCCGGAGAACTCAGAACCGAAGGTTTAGGGGTTGCCGCCCTTCATGGCGACATGACGCAGAACGCCCGCAATCGCACCATGGACAACATGCGCAGGGGTAAGATCAGGATCCTGGTGGCAACCGACGTAGCCGCGCGCGGAATAGACATAACAGGCATCAGCCACGTCATAAACTTCGACCTGCCCAGGTCTGCTGAAGACTACGTAAACGGCATCAGCCACGTCATAAACTTCGACCTGCCCAGGTCTGCTGAAGACTACGTAAACCGCATCGGCCGAACCGGGCGTGCAATGCAGTCGGGGATAGCAATTTCGCTTGTCTCGCGCGCTGACTTCCCCTACCTGGACCGCATCGAACGCTACACGGGTAAAAATCTGGTGGTCCATGTTATTCCCGGCCTGGAACCTTCTCATGCGTTCATGGGAAAATCCAAAGGGGCCCCACGCACAGGCGGAAAACCGCAAAATCACGAAAGAACGTCGAACCATCGTTTCGACAGGCATCCAAGGGCTTCGGGTATGCGTGCAAACAGCAGAAAAGGGGCCGGGCCGGCGTAATGGCGTGATCCGGCTGTAGCCCAATTATTCTCACGCGAAGACGCAAAGAAAAGAAAGAGTGCGGGATTGTCTCACCTCTGCCCGGAGGATTAAAAGAAACCAAAAACTGCTTTCCGGCAGAATTGCTCTTTTTATGACTTCTATTTTATCACTTTTCTTTTCTTCGCGTCGCGTGAGGCCCCCCGGCGACCCTCTTGCGATCTATTCCTCATGTGAGCATTATTAGTATGTGCGCTATCGACTATTTCGTGCTCATGAAGCAGGGCCGGCTTGACGATAGAGTCCACTAAGGGGAGTTTTATTCTGCGGTTATTCAGTCCGTACCGGAGAAACGCAGCATGAATGAGATTAAATTAGTTCAGGAGAGGCGTTCGCGCAAGGATCGCCGCGCTACTCCCACCTCGCCGTTCACCTTTCGAAGCCTCGTTGGATCGAGGCGTCTCTACCGCCGAAAGGAAGATTCCCGCAAGTTCTTCTTTGTGGACCTCTACAGCGGTTCTTCGGTTATTCTTCTGGTTTCTACCCTGGTTCTTTCACTAGCGGACGCTTTTTTCACGCTGAGGCTGGTTTCGGATAATATTGGTGAACTGAATCCAGTGATGAATTTTTTTCTGAGGCTGGGTCCCTTTCAATTCATAATGATCAAGTGGTTCATGACCGCCTTTGGCCTGACCACACTGCTGATTCTCAAGAACTATTACCTTTGGCAAGGCAGGATCAGGGTCTTTTCTATAATGTCTTTCCTGCCCTTTCTTTACCTTGTGCTCGTAACATACGAAGCCTTTATGTTGATAAATGGATGATCGGCTTGAAACTGAGACGTGCGGCGATTTGGATCATGGTTCCGGCTGGGTGCCTGGTAATTTTGGCTATGGCCGGCTGCGCATCAGTTGGCGGGATGAAGATTCAGGGCGCGGGAGCCGCTGCTGTGAATGAGGANNACTGGCCCGAGACGGAAAGGATATCCTGCTTTGGCGATTTCACAGGAGAGCAGCTCGAGATGAGGCTGGACACCGGTTCAGTTTCATCTTCTACACGACTGCGGCAAAAGCCCGAAAAATTTATGCTGACATCGATTCCAGCGCTCTTCTTGATCAATTGAAAGCAGATGGCCTGATTCTCGGGGTTTCCCAGGACGATACCCACATGATCGGCCGGCCCGGTATAGATGCCACCAGTGACAAGAGCTGGTCTCCTTCCCTCCAAAAAGCGTGGCCTTATTTCATTATGGGTGTCAGCCAAACGTGGCTTGACCTGATTTCCCGGTATGCCGAAGATGGACGAAAAAAACCTGTTACGGTTGCCGAGATGCGGGCTTTCTACCTCGAGATCAGCAAAGAGGTGGAGGCGACCTGGAAAAGAGAAGGCGGCCATGCCTTTCTGCACCACCTTAATGCCCTTTTCGGATATGGTCCCGTCAATCTTCGAGGTAACATCGAGATGAATTTCTAGACGGTGGGGCGGTGGGACCGCCGGATGGCGCAAGGCAAAAGTAAAAAGGCAAAAGGTAAAAAAACAAGGGTAGTGCTTGGCCCACCTTATCATGGTGCCAGGGTATCCCGCGGGGACATGACCCTCTGTTTATTGTTTTCATGACAACTGACCGCTGGCCTGACGACTGTTTACAATCCCCCTCTTGCCCTATGCTTTTCGAATTGCTAATCTTTCATGATTTATAGTCTGCGGATTTGATCCGTCCAACCTCCGGTTGGCAGTTTACGTGTCAAGAGAGCTTTATGAACAAAGCCGGAAAGATACTTATTCGGGGGGCCTGCGGGGCAGGAATTCTCATCTTTTTGCTTGCCGCCGCCGCGGTGCTCCTCCCGTATTTCTACGATACCGACTCTATCGGCCAAAACCTGGCGAGCGGGATCGAGGCACGCTACCATATCCGCTCCGAGCGCATCCAGATCAGTTTTCTGCCCTTTCCCAGGCTGATTTTATACGGAGTCAGAACGACCGTTCCCGAGACCCTTACAGCATCTGTCGAGACGGTGGTCATACATCCGAAGGTTTTGCCTCTCTTTGAAGGCAAATTCGCACCTTCCCAAATAGATCTTCTGAATCCGATAATCTCGGCCAGGCTGCCGGAGCATATGTCCGAGGACCCGGCAAAGTCCGCTTCCCAGCGGCTTCTGCTCCTCCAAGAAGGCGCTTCGCAGTTCAAGGCGCTACTCATAGCTTTAATCCCGGACGTCGTCATAGACGTTCGCAACGGCGGGCTGGAGCTCTACTGCGGGCAAGACCGCACCTTCTTTTTCGAAGAGGTTGACCTGAAGAGTTCAGTTCATGCCCAAAGGGTCGATTTCGAGTTGACCAGTGGCAGGTCCAACCTGTGGCAAGCCCTGTCCTTGAGCGGCCGGGTTGATCTTGGCACTCTAAGGAGTTCGGCGGAATTGAGCTTGACCGGAGGCAACCCCGGGGACCTGATAAAATACCTGAATAAGTCCACATCGGACAGCATCGGCGATTCACACATAGATCTGCATCTCACCCTTTCCACCAACGGCCCCGAAAGCGCTCGGGCAGACTTCACAGCTTCGATCCCGCGTTTTGCTCTCGACGGCGGGGCTCAAAATCCACGCGGACCCCTCTCCACTTCCATCTCCACTCCTGGCTCTTCAAAGGAGGGTGACCGGCAAAACATGGTATGGAGCAACGGCTCGCTGGCCGGCTCATTAAGCATTGACTCCAGCGGCATCGATATTGCCATTTCGCATTTTCAGTTCGATTATCCGCGTGTAAATCTCACTGGAAACTTCACCCTAAAACAGAGCGATCAAAGCGTAATTCTGAACGTGGAAGGGCGGGAGACCGATGTCGCCACGGTACACAATGCCTTGCTTGCAGCGATAAAGGAAAACAAGGTCATCCGGCGCATTTTTGAAATCATCAGGGAGGGGCAGATACCGGAGATCCTTTTCAGTGCACGCGCAAACAATATTCATGATTTAATGAAGCCGGAAAACCTCAGCATAAAAGGTTCGATCGAAAAAGGAATCGTTTTTGCGCCAAAAGCAGACCTGCTCGTCTCTAAGGTCAGCGGTAACGTATCGATTGAGGGCGGAGTACTGAGCGCCACAAACCTCTCGGGCCAAACTCGGGGTTCTTCGACAAGCGGGGGAGAACTAAAAATCGGGTTGCCGCGGGAGGACCTGACTTTTCACCTCGATCTCCCAATCACGGCAGATCTTTCCGAGCTACCCGAGGTCCTCGACCGCGTCGTAGAAAGTCCGGTCTGCCAGCAGGAACTGGCGCGAATCAAGGATGTGACGGGCAAAGCACAGGGAAGGCTAATAATTGGCGAGAAGCTGCACGCACTCACCGTGAGAGTGGAGACCGGCCCGTTCCAGATATTTGGCCGATATGGCCACCTTCCCGAACCTGTTGAGCTCAAAGGCGCTTCCTTCTTTCTGGGAAAAACGAAAGTTTCCATAGAATCTTTGGCCGCAAAGAGTGGAAGCTCGAGTTTCGACCGGGTTGATCTTAGCTATGACTGGGGCGAGGCCAAAGTTATGGAGATAAACTCTCAGGCGAGGTCCATTATTTCCATGGACTTGCTGGGTCCAATCCTGAGAGCTCATGAATACGTGAAGAACTTCGTGGAAACCCCGCCACAAGGGTTGCTCGCTTTTGACTCCTTCAAGTTCACCGGCCCGCCCGCGGACCAGTCCAAATGGGTTTTAAACGGAAGCGGTTCGATAGACCATGTTGTGTTTAACGACAAAAGGGTAAACAGCCCTCTTACCCTTAACTCCGGCATGTTCGAGATAGACGGGGACCAAATCACGCTAAGGGATGTCAAGGCTGCCGTTTCGGACTCATCGCTCTCAATTTCAGGGAGCATTGCAGGATTCCTGGACCGTGCGAAGAAGGTTGATTTGCAATTGAGCGGCCAACTCGGCCCGCAATCCAACAAAATTGCCGCTTCGCTCGCCGGGTTTCCTCCCTCGCTAAGGGCCATCTCGAATTTGAACTTGTTAAGCTCCAGACTTACATGGGAAAAGGATTCGAAAACAGTCTTCAAGGGAGAGATGGAGCTTTCCGCAGGGCCTCATATTACGATCAGTCTATTCAAGACGCCCCAGGAGCTTTCCATCGAAGACCTCGTTATAAAAGACGAAGAATCTGACGCCACAATTTCAATAAATTCCACGCATAATCAGTTAAAGGTCGGATTTTCCGGCACGCTGAGCAACAAAACGGCCGACCGGCTTCTAACGGACAACACGTTGCTCACAGGACCTGTAGGAGGCAAATTCAGAGCGAATCTTTACCTCGACACTCCCGAGAAATCGAGTGCTCGGGGAAAGGTCAAAATTTCGGGGTTCGAGTTACCGGTCAACCTTGGCGCAGCCGCGCGAATCGAACATGCTGAGATCGAGGCAGATGGAAACAGGTTAAATGTGAAATCGGCTATGATAAGCTGGCAAGGAAGCAGGTTGAGCCTTATAGGGAGCGTATCGATGGCTCAGGGCGCTTACCTGGTGGATATGAACGCCTTTGCAGATAGCTTCGACCTGGAAAGCATCTTACGCAGGAGAGAGGACCCAGGACACAAGGAGGAGGGTGATCTCGCACAAACCGGGCTCAGATCCTCCCCAAAAGGCTGGGATGCGCCTTTCAGGGGAACCATCCGGGTTAGAACAGATAGCCTGTCCTATGGAAAAGTGAGCTGGAACCCTGCTGATGCAGATATAGTCCTGAACCCCGGCTCCATAGACGTTCGTTTGAACCAGGCAAACCTCTGCACGATCTCAACCCCGGGGAGCATCCGGATAACGCCCGAGGGCCTCGATATCTCTGTCAAATTATCCGCAAAAGACCAGGACCTGGAATCAACCCTGGCCTGCCTTTTTAACAAAAAACATATTCTTTCAGGCAGTTACACACTCACCGGCAACCTTGCCGCCAAAGGCGTCAGCGACGACCTTATAAATTCGCTCGAAGGCGACGTGGAGCTGAAGGCGAAAGACGGGCGCATTTACCGGTTCGAAACACTGTCGAAAATAATTTCCTTGCTGAGCATCTCCGAAGTCTACAGGGGCGTTTTCCCGGATCTTACCGGTGAAGGCTGCACGTACAAATCCCTAGAAGCAAAAGGAAAGATAAAGGACGGAAAGCTCATCCTGTCCGATTCCGTGGTAAATGGGCCGTGCATGAAAATGGTCTTCCGCGGAGAGATCGACCTCGTCAGGCAGAAAGTGGACGTAATTGCAATGGTCGCTCCTCAACGGACCGTACAGAGGATGGTAGATGCAACGCCCATTATTGGAAAGGTCTTAGACGATTGCTTCGTGACTCTGCCGGTCCGCATAAGCGGAGACCTGGCCGACCCCTCGGTGGTTCTTCTTTCCCCCAGCGCCGTAGTCGAGGAACTCTTCGGGGTCATGAAGAGGGTCTGCAAACTGCCTTTTACTATCTTCCAGCCCGGTGCCGAAAAGGAGTAAACGTTCCCCGCATCCCGTGATGATTTGATTGGAATTGGCAATATTAAGCACTATCATTTAATGGTACGGGATCGTTTCGTGGATAGTGATTTCTTGCAGAATTCATTTGATGAGAAGTGGGGAAATGGAAAATTGCTCCTTTAGAATAAAAGGCATGTGCTGCGGCGAAGAAGTCGGGATGCTCAGGTCCGAGGTGGCGCCTCTTGTGGGAGGAGACGAGAAGCTTTCTTTCGATCTGCTTAGCAGCAAGATGACGATCAACGGCAGCATCGATGCAAAACTTGCCGAGAAGGTCATCGAGGCGGTTGCCAGGACTGGCATGGAGGCGGTTTCCTCCGGGGATGCCTGCGCCGCGGGAGTATGTGCAATAAACGCAGAAAGTGTCTGGAAAAGAAATGGAACACTTTTCTCATGCGCAGCAAGCGGCCTCCTGCTGATTGCCGCGTTCGTTTTTCAAGCGATCCACGCAGGGAACCTGTTCACGGCACTTTCAGATCAGAGCGTACCCCCGATCTTTGCAGTTGTACTCTATTTTTCCGCTATCCTTGCCGGGGGCCGGTTTGTTTTTCCAAGGGCCCTCTATGCGGCAAGAAAACTCAAGCCCGATATGAACCTTTTGATGACCCTGGCAGTCATAGGGGCAATTGTTTTGGGTGAATGGCTTGAGGCCGCGTCGGTGAGTTTTCTCTTTTCCCTGGCGCTGTTGCTCGAATCCTGGAGCCTGGATAAGGCGAAAACCGAAATAGCCGCTCTATTAGATATAACCCCGCCCACGGCCCGTTTCATTTGCCCGCATGACGGGGACATCGAGGAAAAACCGGTGGGTGAAATTCCGGTCGGCGCCACCGTCGTGGTTCGGCCCGGCGAGCGAATCCCGCTCGACGGGGTGATAACGCGGGGCACCACTTTTGTGAACCAGGCGCCCATAACCGGTGAGTCCGCGCTCATAGCCAAAGGATCGGGCTCCGAGGTATTTGCTGGAACAATCAACGAAGAGGCGACGATAGAGTTCAGATCGACTCGGTCCGCATCAGACACCACCTTATCCAGAATAATTCGCATGGTGGAAGAGGGACGCTCCAGGCGAGCTCCCACCGAGCAGTGGGTGGACAAGTTCGCCAGAGTGTACACGCCTTTGATGATGCTGGTCGCCCTTGCCATCGTTGTACTTCCTCCATTATTCACCGGCGGCGGCTGGGCCGGGTGGTTCTATGAGGGCCTAGTCGTCCTTGTAATTGCCTGTCCGTGTGCGCTTGTAATATCTACTCCCGTAACAATTGTGGCAGGCCTCAGTTCCGCTGCCCGAAACGGGGTCCTGATAAAAGGAGGGGCTTATCTCGAAGCTCCGGCACGGCTCAAAGCGATTGCTTTCGATAAAACCGGGACCATTACTTTGGGCGAACCCTCTGTAAAGCAGGTCATTGCGGTGAACAACCACAGCGAAGAGGGCCTTATCGCAAACGCAGCCGCCCTTGAAGCGCACAGTACGCACCCGGTCGCACGGGCCATTATCCGGCATGCGGAATCCAGAGGTATCCGATCATCTGTTGCCGATAGTTTCACAATTTTTCCGGGACAGGGGGCGGAGGGATCAATCGATGGAAAAACCTTTTGGATCGGCAGCCACAGGATGCTGGAGAGATGGCAGCGGGAAACTCCGGTTTTTCACGATGCGATCAGCAGGATCGAGGAGGCGGGCAATTCAATAATGGTGATGTGGTGTGACGACCATGTCTGCGGGCTGGTTAGTGTTGCCGATAAGGTACGCCCTGAAGCAAAAGATGCTATAGCCGGCCTCAAAGCTCTCGGGCTGAAAAAAGTGGTGATGATCAGCGGCGACAATCTCAAGACCGCGGAACTGATCGCAAAAGAGGTAGGAATCGATGAGTTCCACCCTGAATTGCTCCCCGGCGATAAGGTACGTCTTATCTCGGAACTCAAGACTAAATTCGGCGGGATTGCGATGGTGGGAGACGGAATTAACGACGCTCCCGCACTGGCGGCCGCAACCGTTGGGATAGCCATGGGCGCCATGGGATCGGATGCGGCGATCGAAACCGCAGACATAGCGCTGATGTCCGATGACCTGTCCAAAATACCCTGGTTGATCCGCCACTCAAGAAAAACGATGGCCGTAATAAGGCAGAACGTGTTCATCACCCTGCTGGTCAAATCGCTTTTCCTCGGCATGGCCGCCGCGGGCGTTGCGACCCTGTGGGAGGCCATTGCCGCCGATATGGGGGCGTCATTGCTTGTCATCTTCAATGGACTGCGCCTGTTGAGCATTACGGGTGCAGCCGATGATAAAAAATTATAATGAATCCAGCCCTTCTATAAGCTCTCTGAAATCACCTGGCAAAGGTGCGTTTGCCACAATGGCGGCGCTGGTTACCGGATGTGTGAATTCAAGCCGCATTGCGTGGAGCATCTGGCGCTCGGCCCCCAGGAGTATCTCTCTTATCGGGCCAGATTTGATGCTTTTCGCCCGTCTTTTACCCCCTCCATAAGTCTCGTCGCCTACGACCGGATGTCCTATATGATTGAGATGGACCCTGATTTGATGGGTCCTGCCCGTTTCGATCCGCACCCTCAACAGCGAAGTCTCCTCCCAATCCTTCTCGACCTGCCAGTAGGAAAGGGCCTCCCGGCCTCTACCCTGAAGAACGGCTATTTTTTTTCGCTCCGTCGGATGTCTGCCAAGCAGCGAAAAGATCTCTCCCTGACGTTTCTCCGGCCTTCCGTAAACCAGGGCGAGGTATTCCTTCCTGACCCTTCTTTCCTTGAACTGCTTTATCAGGCTCAAATATGCGCGCTCGCTCTTTGCTATAACAAGTGCGCCGGAGGTATTCTTATCCAGACGGTGAAGGATTCCGGGCCTCAGAGGGGCGCCCTGAACGGCAAGGCGCGGACAATGGGCCAGCAGCCCATGCACTAGCGTGCCCCGATCGTGACCGGCCCCCGGATGCACCACAATGCCGGGCGCCTTGTTGACAATGATAAGGTCTTCATCTTCAAAAAGGATCTCCAGACACATCGGCTCAGGCTCCAGGGCCTCACCTGCCCCGGGTCCCGGCATCTTCACTACGACGAGGTCACCCGCGCGGGTCTCGTAGCTCGGCTTCGCGGAAACTCCATTAACCAGGACCATGCCGTCTTTGATCAGCTTTTTGAAATGACTGCGGGAAAGGTCCTCGATCACCCTGCTCAAAAACAGGTCGAGCCGTTGACCTCTTTGTTCAATTGAGACCACGAAAGAATGTTCGTCTTTTTGATTGTGCCTATACACCTTCGATTGGCGTCTTTACAGCCGGGAGGAACTCCAAACTGGAGAAGCTGTCTATATACAGCTTCACATTATTTAAAATGGCTTCATCTTCCGAACAGAATACAATCCCCATTTCAGCGAGCCTCCCATCTTTTTTCAGGTTTTGGATCTTGCCCTCTATCGTCTGTACTTCCGCCAGTCCGGTTATTTGGAATGTGAGATCTACTTTCTGATCGATCTCTACTTCCGGAGACGCACCTGCTGCGTATTCGATGTATATCCTGCATCCCTCCATGCTTATGTCCAGCATGAGCGCCTTGTAGTCATCATTATTGCGCAGCTTCAGCACCGTGGGGAAAAGGCACTGCAACCGCTTCGCCTTGCGCAGGTTCATGCTCTCGACCGAAGTGGGATAAGTAATAAAAAGTATCAGCGCCGGCTTGCGGGCGCACGTTAAAATAGTAGATAAAAAGCCATAGACATTGCCTGCATACATATACCTGACTATGACAGAACTTCCTTCGCCCAATCTGCTCAGTATCCCTGGAATGGCGGGAATACGGATAATGAGGTACTCGTTGGCAATCAAGCCCGCCAGGACACCTGTTGTTTTGAATTCCCGGCTCTTTTCGCCCAGTTGAAGCTGCAGCGTGGTGCCGATTCCAATCGTCAGGGCACGGCCCTTGATAAATTCCTCGGTGATTTCCTGAAGCATCGATTCTTCTCCCGTCCCGCTGTAAAATGGCTTCCTCGCAAGTGTTTATTGCGAGAAATCACCAAGGAAATTCTACCTCCATTATTTTGAAAATAACAGCAGATATGAGCCCTGAAACTTTCCGGTTACAGTCAATGTCATTGAAAGTGTTCAGGAGCGTGCCGAAACCCGGGTCTTCTCTGCAGCTCAACTATTGCAAATCATTACACAAAAATACAGCTGCGAATTATGGAATGAAGTTTGCTTTATACCGCTTACGAAGGCCAGACCGGGTTCTATGTTGACAGTTCGCATCCACATCAGGTGAAGCCAGTGATCAAGAACATCTCGAAAATTACGGATTTGCCGGTCAAAACCCTACAGGTATACAGGGGGTACGACTGGACGGACGAGGAAATCGTTGAAAATCTCAATGATGCGATAGCTCTTCTGAATTCACACCTCCACTTCGATGGGTCCTTTGCGGAAATCCCGGTAAGTTTCATTTTTCAGGATCACTGCTGATGACAAACTCGACTGCGCGAAAGCTCAAAGCTGATGTTCCTGTCCCTTGTGCGAATAGACCTCCTGCAACACGGTCTGGCCTTGCCAAAAAAATAATTCATTCTCATGCTGCAAAATCCGCTGATCAAATTGGAAGGAAGCCCCATGGGAACCAGTCAAAAGAATAATGGCGACAACGAAAGAGACCCCCGATACAAAGGCCTCGACCGCGTTCTTAAAAGGCTGCAATTCCAGCAAAGCGGCCTGATAGAGGTGCTCACATCGGCTCAGGAGGCCTTCGGTTATCTTCCCGAAGAGGTGATGATCTACATAGCAACGCAGCTTAAGCTGCCGTTCAGTTGGGTTTATGGAGTAGCTACCTTCTACCATTTCTTTTCCCTCAAACCGCAGGGCAAACACACCGCAATCGTTTGTCTCGGAACGGCGTGCTATGTCGGACGATCAAGCGAGATTTTGGATGCTATTTCCAAAGAGTACGACCTCGACCCCGGTCAGACCACGCCGGATGGCGAGCTTACCTTGAGCACGGCCCGGTGCCTTGGATGCTGCGGGCTTGCGCCGGTAGTGGTGTTCGACAACCAGATTCTTGGCCAGGAAGCCCCTGAGACCACGGTTGAAAAGATAAAAGAGGTTGTTGGCGGCAAAATCCCGGCCAAAGCAGTCTCAAGTTGTTAATGCTCATCACCCCGGATTCTTCTTGCCGCCGCCGAAGGTTTGAGTGGCGAACCTGGCCGGCGGTCCCACCGCCGGGACTGTCAAAGGAGAACAGAGCGTTATGAACGTTATGAACCGACAGGAACTGCTGGAAATGGCCCAGAGTGAACTGGATCGTCAAAATACGTTCCGCTGCCGGCTGCTGATCTGTGCAAGTACTCCCTGCATTTCTTCAGGAGCCCTGGCGGTTGAGGATGCCATGAGGAAAGCAGTGGAAGCCGAGGGTCTTCAGACCGAGATCGAGATGGTCGGCACCGGCTGCCTTGGCCCGTGCAGCCGCGGCCCGCTGGTGACAGTTCAGGTCCAGGAAGAACCGGATGTAATCTACGAACGGGTAACGGTCGAGCTGGCTCCGCAGATATTGGCAAAACACTTGAAAGGCGCATCCGTCCCGGAACTTGACGCCAGGATGCTAAGCTATGACTGGCCCTTTTTTGCGAAACAGAAAAAACTTGTGCTTTCCGAAAGCAGTACGTTGAACCCGGAGAGAATCGAGAGCTACGTGGCCAGAGGCGGCTACATGGCCCTCGGGCAGGTCTTGCGGGAAATGACCCCGGAGGAAGTCTGCGCCGAGGTGGCGAAAAGCGGCCTCAGGGGACGCGGTGGTGCGGGTTTCCCCACCGGCCTCAAATGGGACATGGTCCGCAAAGCGCCCGGTGAGCGAAAGTACGTCGTTGCAAACGGCGACGAAGGCGACCCGGGGGCTTATATGGACCGCACACTCATGGAATCCGATCCCCAGCGGGTCTTGGAAGGTATGGCCATAGCGGGTTTTGCGGTCGGCGCCGAACAGGGTTTTATCTATGTGCGCGGTGAATATCCTCTGGCTGCAAAACGCCTGGAGAAAGCCATCCGGCAAGCGGAACGCAGAGGTCTGCTTGGCAGCCGAATCCTGGACAGCAAATTCAATTTCCGAATCGATATCCGGATGGGCGCAGGCGCTTTTGTGTGCGGGGAGGAAACGGCGCTCATGCAGTCGATCATGGGACGCCGCGGGCAGCCGGTCCCCCGCCCGCCTTATCCGGCAAACAGAGGTTTGTGGGGTGGTCCGACACTTATCAACAACGTGGAGACATTCGGAAATATTATATGCATCATTCTCAAGGGCGCTGATTATTACGCCTCTTTCGGCACGGACAAGTCCAAGGGCGCCAAGATTTTTGCTCTCGCCGGCAAAGTAAACAACACCGGTCTCATCGAAGTCCCTATAGGGATCACCTTGCGCGAAATCGTCTACGAAATAGGCGGGGGCATTCGAGACTGCCGGCCGTTCAAGGCGGCCCAGACCGGAGGGCCTTCGGGCGGTTGCATCCCGGCTGAACATCTCGACGCGCAAATGGACTACGAAACCCTCCAGAAGCTGGGATCTATTATGGGTTCGGGCGGTCTGATCGTAATGGACGACCAGAGCTGCATGCCCGATGTGGCCAGGTTTTTCATGGAATTTTGCATGGATGAAAGCTGCGGCAAGTGCGGCCCATGCCGGGGCGGAACGGTCCAGATGCACCGGATTCTCAGCAAAATTACCAATGGAAGCGCCATCATGGAAGACCTCGATACGCTGGAGGACCTCTGCCTGCTGGTGAAAGAGACCAGCCTGTGCGGACTTGGAAATACCTGTCCAAACCCCGTCTACAGCACGCTCCGATATTTCCGGGAGGAATACGAGTCGCACATCAAAGATCATTACTGCCCGGCGGGAGTCTGCCAGTTTACCGAGAAGCCGCTTAGGTCAGCATAGACGGAAGCAGGAAGCTGGAACAAAGCGGCCTGCTCGCTCCCTGCTCCTCGCTTCTTGCTACAAGAATTATTGGAGGCGCAAAAATGTCAGTTGTCACTCTTACCATCGACGATAAGCTTGTCAGCGCGCCGGCAAACACATCCCTTCTCAGTTCGATACAGGAACAGGGAATAGACATTCCCACCCTGTGCCATCTCAAGGGGCTGAGCGAGCGTGGCGGGTGCCGCCTGTGCGTGGTCGAGATGGAAGGCAACCCCAGGTTGTTTGCCTCATGCGTGACTCCCGTTGCCGAAGGAATGGTGGTCAGGACCAATACCGCCAAACTGCTCAAATACAGGCAGATGATGATAGAGCTGCTCATGGCCCAGCGCAATCATGTTTGCGCTGTCTGCGTCCAGAACGGCCATTGTGAACTTCAGACCCTGGCGGCAAAGCTTGGGGTCACCAGTGTTCGCTACGACTACATGTGTCCGGATTTGCCGATGGATGCCAGCCACGAGCGCTACGTCATCGACCATAACCGCTGTATTCTCTGCGCAAGGTGTATCCGGGTATGCGACGAGGTGGAAGGCGCCCACACCCTTGATATGGGCGGGCGTGGCGTCCAGTCGAGAGTCATAGCGGGTATGAACCAGCCTTGGGGAACCAGCCGGAGTTGCACAGGCTGCGGGAAATGTGTCCAGGTCTGCCCGACCGGCGCTCTTTTCAAGAAGGGATCGAGCGCAGCGGAGATGGTCAAGCAGCACGATTTCCTCACATGGATACTCGATGGGCGTGAAAAGAAGATATGGCATTGGAGATGAGTAGTTTTAAGTTCTCAGTTATTAGTTTTGAGTTAACTAAAATAAGGAGCGGCGCATGGCAACATCTACGAATAGCAAAGCCAGGCTGGCTACCGTTTGGTTGGGCGGATGCGCCGGCTGTCATATGAGCCTTTTGGACCTCGATGAACGAATCGTCGATCTCCTTGCCCTTGTCGATCTTGTCTACAGCCCTGTTGCCGACATCAAGAAGTTTCCCGAAGGTGTTGACGTGACACTGGTCGAGGGAGCGTGCTGCAATAGCGACAACATTCACATGGCCCGCGAAATACGGCTGAAAAGTAAACAGGTTGTTTCCTTCGGCGACTGTGCGATTACGGGAAATGTCCCCGGGATGCGCAACAGGCTGAAGGTTGAAAACATACTGAGCGAAGTCTACGCGGACGGCCCCGGCCCTGCCCCGCCCGCTCAGGGCGGTTTGCCCGTGCTTCTGGCAAAGGTTTTGCCGCTGCACCAGGTAATCCCGGTAGATGTTTATCTGCCCGGCTGTCCACCGAGCCCTGAGAGAATATGGCTTGCCGTTACGGCAATGCTGAAGGGTGAACCAGTCGAGTTGCCCGCTGAAATGCGCACCTTGGGCTAGTGCCTGATTTACGCAATTCCACTGTCACCAGTCACTGTTTACTGGAGAGACCGGCCATGGCACAAATTATAGCAATCGATCCAATTACTCGCATAGAAGGTCACGGAAAGGTAACCATTCACCTGGATGATGCAGGGATTGTTTCCGATGCTAAATTCCATGTGGTAGAGTTTCGCGGCTTTGAAAAATTTTGTGAGGGACGCACCTTCCCTGAAATGCCGGGCATTACGATGCGGATTTGCGGCATTTGCCCGGTAAGCCACATGCTGGCATCCGCAAAAGCCTGCGACGGCATCCTTGGCGCCAGGATTCCCCCGGCGGCAAATAAGCTGCGCCGTTTGATCAACCACGCTCAATATACGCAGAGCCACGCGCTCAACTTCTTCCACCTGTGCGCCCCGGACCTGCTGCTCGGCATGGAGAGCGACCCGGCCGACCGCAATGTCGTCGGACTGGTCCGGAAGTACCCGGACCTGGCGATGAGGGGAATCAAATTGCGGGCATTCGGTCAGAATATCATTCGGATGCTGGGCGAAAAGTCCATCCACCCGCCTTGGGCAGTTCCGGGCGGAGTGCGTGAATCGCTTTCCGCCGAGCAGATCGACCAGATAAGGCAGGGTCTGCCTGAGGCCCTGGATACGGCTGAAATCGCAGTTAACCTGTTAAAGGACAACCTCGACAATTTCAAGGACGAGATCCGGACCTACGGTGATTTCCCCAGCCTTTTCATTGGACTGGTTACTCCGGAAGGCGGCCTTGAGCACTACGATGGTTTGATCCGGGTTATGGACTCCGAAGGCAGGCTTATCGAACCTGGCTTGCCCATTGACAGGTACCGCGAGATAATTGCCGAAGCCGTCGAACCCTGGAGCTACATGAAATTCCCCTACTATAAACCGGCTGGATATGGAAACGGTGAAGGCCTCTATCGAGTCGGCCCGCTNNCTCCTCGAGCCGACAGGGAAATTCGTCAGTTTCGAAGGCTAAACCACGGCAAGCCCGTACTGGCCAGTTTTTATACCCACTACGCGCGCCTGATCGAGCTTTTGTTTTCGCTCGAAATGATTGAGGAATTGATAGAAGACCCCCGGATTCTCGATCCCCACATCCGCGCCATTGCGGGCGCAAACGAGTCCATAGGCGTAGGAATCATGGAGGCCCCCCGCGGCACCCTGATTCACGAGTATCAGGTGGATGACTGCGGCATAATTACAAAGGCCAATCTGATTGTGGCCACCGGCAACAACAATCAGGCGATCAACAAGACAGTCCAACAGATTGCGAAGTCCTATTTAAGCGGCTTTGAGATCACGGAAGGCCTGCTCAACCGCATCGAACACGGAATCCGGCTATACGATCCATGCCTGAGCTGCGCGACCCATGCCGTCGGCCACATGCCGCTGCACGTCCAGGTTTTCGATCGTAATGGAAGCCTGATTAACGAAAAAACAAGAGACTGAGACTTGCTGCGGGCAAGTGGCGTGAGTAGGATTCGAGCAAGAAGAGAACAGAGAGAAACCGAATTCATCAAGGGCCTGAGATCCTCGATACCTCTGTTTTTTGCCGTAGATTCAACCAAAAGACAGGGGGAATCAGTGCAATCGATTGCTTTCATTTGCATGTTGGATTTTCTTTGCTGCAAGCACGTGGAAAGGCAGCAAATTCCGATTAATGACTCACCGCTTCTTAAAATTGAATCGATTGAAGAGGGAAAACCAGAAACTCGATATGGTCCTGATTCTTGCGTATGGAAACAGCCTGCGCCGCGATGACGGAGCGGGATTTGTCCTAGCCGGCATGGTCGAGCGAATGCTTTTCGACGCGGGATTTGATGTCCAGCGGATCGACTCCCGCCAACTCGAGCCCGAACACGCCCTGGACATCAGCAGCGAGAAAATCTCGGCTCTCCTGTTCATAGACACGCGCGCCGTCCATACAACACCGGACGAAGCGAAGATGCTTTTTCCCATTGCCGCCGCCGGCTTCCCGCCGCCCGCTCCAGTCTCCGGTACCCGTTCCTGTCTGCCCGCTGCCGCCGCCAATGGCATGCGCGTCCAGTTCGAATCAGTTGTTTCCGCCGACAGCCGGTCCGCCGGCATAGGTCACTACCTGAGTCCATCAACACTTCTGGCTTTCGTCGCATACCTTTTCAAAAAGCAGCCCCCGGCATGGCTGATCACCGTTCCCGGAATAGACTTCGACCATGGCGAAGGGCTGAGCGATACCGCCCGGAAGGCCATCGACTCGGCGCCGGAAATTTTGAGAGAATTGATCCGCCTTCTTCCCATGAAGATGAAATCTTGTAAGCGTTCGGAGGACCCCACCTTGTAAGTCAAATAGAAGCCTGCCATGATCTTCTGAACAACAGAACAGGAGATCATATAATGCGCCTCGTCTCCGTATGCAAAATCGAACAGGATCTCCAAACGGCCAGAAGGGAAGAGAGGGAAGAGCAACTCCACTCCGAGGTCGATATGGAATGGGGAACTCCCGACGAACTCGACGTTGGAGATGTCGACCAGGAGCACGCAAAGCGGATCATGGAGGTGGTGGTGGCCGGTTCTCACAATCTGAACGTTTAACAGGCTGAAATTTAGAGATCATGTGATCATTTACCATTTGACTACTGGTGTGATTTCTGACATGGCTTAATGGGGAGGAGTTTTTCCGCCAAAACCGACCTTTAGGCAGACGGGAAAAACGAGATGAAGACCTCAGTAACGCCCGCCAAGATTATCCGCCCAAGATTTTTAAGCGTTTTCCCCAGAGACCGGCTTTTTGGCTGCTCGACCGCAGCCTTCATCAGCCGATTCTTTGGATAACCGGCCCCCCTGGCACGGGCAAAACCACGCTTGCGACAAGCTGGCTCGAAGCCCGACAAAGGGAATAGCGTTCCTATGCATAAAAATTATATAAAAATTCTTCTTATCGAAGACGATGAAGACGATTATGCCATGGTCAAAGAACTGCTCTCGGGGCTTAACTTCGCGGATTTCTCTCTCGAATGTGTAAAAACCTACGCGGAAGGTCTGAAAGAGTTACGCAAGGCCGATCATGATGTCTATCTGCTTGATTATCGGCTCGGATCTCGAAACGGGCTTGAACTGATACGCGAGGCGATGGGAGCAGGCTGCGACAAGCCGATCATCTTCCTCACGGGCCAAGAGGACCATGGAGTGGATATGGAGGCAATACGGTCCGGAGCTGCCGATTATCTCGTTAAAGCCCAACTGACTACTGATATGCTTGAACTCTCCGTCCGCTACTCAATCGCAAGAAAAAAATCCGAGCGGGAGCTTAGGAGTTACCGCGACCGTTTGGAAGACCGTGTTAAGGAACGCACCGAACAACTCGAAACGGCCAATGAAAAGCTTCAAGTGGAAATAGCCGAGCACAAGCGGGCAGATGAGGCTTTACAGGATTCCCATTCACTATTGGTCGCGACGCTTGAGTCCACGGCGGATGGCATTCTGGTAGTGGACACTGCTGGGAAGGTGACCAGCTATAACCGGAGTTTTCTAGAACTATGGCGGATTCCCGAGGCCCTAGTGGCGACGCGGGATGACGAGCAGTTGCTCCAGTTTGTCCTTGTTCAGCTCTTGAATCCCGATGTGTTTCTTAACAAGGTTCGGGCGCTTTACCAGACGCCCGATGCAAGTTCCATGGACGAGTTGGTCTTCAAGGACGGTCGTATATTCGAGCGCTACTCCCAGCCTCAGCGCATTGACGATACCGTCGTGGGGCGGGTGTGGAGTTTTCGTGACATCACTGAGCGTAAACTGGCGGAAAGTGAGGTAGGTGATCAGCGGGATACTTTGGCTAAAATATTTGAAAGTGCTCCCTATATCATGATGCTCGTGACCAAAGATGGCCGTGTAAGGAACATCAACCGTAAGGGTGTAGCTTTCGCGGGGACACCGAAAGAGGAACTCTTGGGCCTTCTTTGCGGAGAAGTATTTAGCTGTTTAAATTCCTTTGGTAGTCTGAGTTGCGGAAAGACCTCGGAATGTCCCGATTGTCCGGTGCGAACAATAGTTAAGCAAACCTTCGAGACCGGGCAGAACATCTATGATGCCGAAGGCCGAATGACATTCCGTAAAGACTCGAGGGAATTTGTGGTTGAAATGTCGATAAGCACTGCACTGGTTAAGGATAAAGATGCCGAACAGGTGCTTGTCACCATAGCCGACATCACCGAGCGCGCCAAACAAACCCGAGAGATCAAATACTTGAACCGGCTTTACTCGGTCCTCAGCCGCGTAAGCCAGGCAGTGGTGCGGGCAACATCCGCCGAAACCTTTCTAGCAGGATGCTGAAAAAAGGGTCTCTTCTGACTCACTGATTTTTCGAAAGTTTTTCGAGA
>OMOE01000009.1 GCA_900290365.1 Syntrophobacter sp. SbD1
ACGCCACCCTGGGTTGGATGGCCCCAAACAGAACATACCCTGCAAGGGTTACATACCCCTTATTTAACCCCTTCAGGGTAATTGAACTATTTTTGCGTTCGGTTTCCCAGGGTGGCGTCCCGCGAGGCGCGGTACTGACCTCGGGCTAAACTATCAAGCCCCTTCAGGGCGAAAGAGATCGAACTGGATCGAAGACCCGAGCAACAAGCCCCTTAAGTTGACGGCTATGGGCCTTCGCCGGGGTGACGAGTGAGTCTCCCGGAAATATCGATCAACTTATGAGACGTAACACTAGATTGCGGAAATCCCGGCAGGCGGTCTCACCGCCAGCCTTCAGCTCGGCCATGTACGCAATTCGGCCGAGCACTCGAGTTTTGCCGATCCGTGCAATTGTCTCAGCATTGTTTTGTTCGATTTCTCCCCAACCTGCTGGTGTGGTTTCACAAAAGATGATCCCGTGAAGTGTAAGCCCCGAGCGCTCGATTTCCCTGATGGAAAGCAGCGTGTGGTTAATGGTTCCCAGGCCGGGGCGGGCCGCCAGGATAACCGGCAGTTCCAGCATCGCCATAAGATCGATCATGGTCTTATCGCCGCAAATGGGTGCGAGCAGACCTCCGGCGCCTTCCACCACCACCTGGTCGTGGGCTCGCAGAAGCCTTTGAAAGGCATCGTGGATACGGTCGAATGAGATTTGGCGGCCGGTTTTGGCTGCGGCGAGATGAGGCGAGCAGGCCGGTTCGTAAAGGAAGGGCGCCATATCCTGCAGTTGATCGGCGTCCGGGTGCAGTTGGGCCATCCGCAGGCAAAATTCCAGGTCCGGGCTTTTAAGTGTTCCATCGTGCACAATAGCGCCGGTCTGAATGGGCTTCATGGGGACGGCGTCAATGCCGCAAGCGCGCATAGAGACCAGCACGGCGGCAGCGGCAACCGTTTTGCCAGCATCCGTATCCGTACCGGCAATAAAAAAACCTTTACTCTTCACTGTTGTCGGTCACCTTTCACTGCTTTGACATAAAGAATACGGTAGGTTGCGAAAACTCCACCGGAAGCGGCTGCAAATTGCCGGTCGTAATATTCGGCTAGCCTATGCAGTTCGGTACGGTTTAGCAGCTTGCATCCGGTGTTGGAAACACCTGTTACGCCCTGCCGGTTGAGGCTTCGAAAAAATCCATGGGCAGATTTGTAGCGTTCCTGAAGGATTTCCTGGCGGCTGTTTTCGACACTCAGGCCTGCCGCAGCAATGGCTCCCAGAATTTCTTCCGCGTCCGGCAGGCATACGGGTGCGGTTTTATCGGGAAAGAGGCACATTCGAGAGGCATGGAGTTCCTCGAAGGTCCCTTTGACCATCAGCGCCGAAACCAGGTTTCCACCAGGTTGGAGCATGCCTGCGAGCCGCTTGATGGTTTCTGATACCGGGGTCATCCAATGGAGGGCCGAACTGCTTACGATGAGAGAAAAATCCGTGCCGGGGCTAAACTGCCGGGCATCGGCGACATGCCAGCGGATTCGGCCGCATTCCCCGAGGCGCTCTCTGGCCAGTTCTGTCATCGGGCGCGCTATGTCGAGGGCATCGATATGAGCGAGGGGAAAGCGGTTGAGGATCTGTTCAGTCAGAAATCCCGTTCCGCATCCAACCTCGAGTATGCTCCGGGTCTCATCGGGGTGCAGCATCGTGGCTGCTAGCTTTTCAGCAACCGAGCGCTGAAGGCTCGATTCCTGCCGGTATGTTTGCGCGGCGGCGGCAAAGCGCGCCGATACCGAAGCTGAGAGAGTTTGGTTCATTTGATCGAGTCCAGAAATTGTCTTATTCTATGGATGAGGTGCTTGCCGCCTTGCTTGATCAGAGAGTGACCGGCAGAAGGAAGAAACTCGGCTTCCGAGTGGGGCAGGTTCGAAGCCAGGTACTGGGCGGCCTGCCATGGAACGATCCTGTCCTGTCCGCCGTGGACAACCAGGCAGGAAGCGGTTATCGCGGGCAGTGCCCCTCGCAGATCCACGCCGGCGAGGTATTCCAGCCCGTCGATCAGTGGCTGCGTTCCCTGCCGGAGTGTGTTTTGCGTCCTGCGAGCCAGTTCATCCTCGGGGATATTCATTGGATAAAACGCCTCTGAGAGGAAATCGGCTATCACAGCTTCAGGGTCTTTGGAGAGGCCCCGGATCATGGCCCTCAAAACAGCAGGTCGAACGCCGGCCGCATATTCATTGTTTGAGCAAAACCGTGCTGTTGCGCTCAAGAGCACAAGCCCGGCGACTTTTCCCGGATAATTGGCTGCCGCCTCAAGCGCCGCGACAGCGCCCGTTGACCATCCAACGATAAAGGCAGGTGTGTCCAGGTGAAGGGCAATTCCGCGCGCATAATCGGAAATCTTGCCGGCTTGGCCCTTGTTTACGCCGAGTTCGTTAAGGCAAAACGAGGTGACAAGATACGATTTCGACATTGCTCTAGCCATCGGCTGCATGGCTTCCGCACCGTGCGCCCACCCGGAAATGAGAAGGACCCGCTTTTTCATAGACCTCTGCCATCAATTACGAAATTTAGGAATTTAGGAATTAAAAACAAACTCCCAATTCACCAGTTTTCCCAATCCCTCACTGTGAGCTTGAGAACTGGATTCCGGCCTCCGCCGGAATGACGATGGCGACGTTCCGTCAATTCCTCAATTCCTCAATTCCCGCCGGACTTCGGCGATAATCTCCGCTGCGGCCCGCTCCAGGTCATGATCGGTATGGGCCATGGTGATCGAAAGCCTCAGGCGGGCGGTCCCTTCCGGCACGGTTGGCGGGCGGATTGCCGCCGCAAGTATGCCTTTGGACTTGAGCCGTTGCGCAACCGCGAGTGTCTTTGCGTTTTCGCCGATTAGAACCGGCACGATCTGGCTTTTTGAATTAAGAGTGTTGAGCCCGCCTTCGTGGAGCCGCTGCCTGAAAATTGCGGCCCGCCGAAGCAGCTCTACTCCGAGGCCGCCGGCTTTTTCGATCACCGCCAGGGCGCCAAGAGCGCTTCCCGCGACGGCCGGAGGGAGTCCGGTAGTATATATGAACGCTCGTGACCTGTTGACCAGCAGTTGCCGCAAAGCCGGCGAACCGGCAATAAATCCTCCGTAGCCGCCAAGCGCTTTGCTCAGCGTGCCCATGGATACGTTGATCTTTCCCTCGAGTCCGTGTTCCCTGATCAATCCGCTTCCACCCGGACCAAAAACTCCTGTAGCGTGCGCCTCGTCCACCATTATCATCGCGCCGGATTCGACGGCCGTTGCGGCTATCTCGGGAAGCGGGGCCAAGTCTCCGTCCATGCTGAAGACGGACTCGGTTACGACCAGTTTGCGGCCGCTTAAGGGGCATTGTCCGAGAAGCTTTTTGAGGTGGTCCGGATCGTTGTGGTGGAAACGCTTGAGGTTGGCTCGGCTGAGCACTATGCCGTCAATGATGCTGGCGTGAGCGAGTTTATCTGCAAAGACGTGGTCGCCTCGGCCGGCGAGGGCGGCTATGACCCCGATATTGGCAAGAAACCCGCTGCCGAAAACCAGGGCTTCAGGGTATCCTTTAAGGGCTGCAATCCTCTGCTCCAGCACGTAATGGGGGCTCAGGGTGCCGGTAACGAGTCTTGAAGACGTTGCGCCGCAGCCGTCGTATTCGAGGTATCCCCGGCTTGTGGAAATTACATAAGGGTGGCGCGCAAGCCCGAGGTAGTCGTTGGATGAAAAATTGAGGAACATCCTGCCCATGAAGGCTATTTTTCCACCGGCCTCGCTGTAAACCTGAGTACGGCGCTCGAGATTTTTCTTTAGCAGTTCGGCGAGCTCTTCATCGATCCACGCCTCAGAATGCATACTCGATCTCCAGATCGCGCAGCATCCGAAGGTCCTGCTCCACATTTCGGCCGGCAACCGTCAGGAGCGGCCCTATCATCATAGAATTTGCCCCGGCGTGGAATATCATGGACTGCAAGTCGCCAAGGTGAACCCGTCCGGCGCAAACCTTCACCTCGGCCCGGGGGTTGGTCAGGCGAAACATGCTCACGGTTCGCAATATATCAAGGGGCTTCACGGTCCTCATTCCTTCGAGTCTTGTTCCAGGGATAGGGACCAGGAAATTCAGGGGTATGGAATCGACTGCCTCGCGCGCCAGGCTCAAAGCGAACTCGACACGTTGCTCAAGCGACTCACCAAGGCCTAAAATGCCGCCGGCACAGACCTCCAGTCCGGCTTTCCGGGCATTCCTGACAGTTTCCAGGCGCAACTCCCAGCTATGTGTTGTGCAGACTTGAGGGAAAAAGCTCTGTGCCGTTTCGAAATTATGGTGGAATCTCTTAAGCCCCGAAGCCTTCAGGGCGCACAGTTGATCGTAATCCAGGCACCCGAGCGAAGCACACCAGTTAACGCGCGGATGTTTATTTTCATTTACCGTTCTGCACACCAGCTCGATTCCATCTGTTGAGAGCGCACAGCCGCTTGTAACCACGCCAAAATGCGTGATGGGAAGCCCGGCGGCTTCATTGAAAGCCTCAACCATAGCCTCCTTTGAGCAAAGAGGTCTCACTTCGATCCGGGTATCATGGCAGGAGGCCTGGGCGCAAAATCCGCAATCTTCCGAACACGCCCCGCTTTGCGCGTTAAATATCGAACAAAGTCCCACGGAATTGCCAAACCGGCGGTGGCGAACCATGCTCGCGGCTGCGAAAATCCTGGGCATATCCGCGGCAGAGGATTTTAAGACATAAAGCGCCAACTCGGGGGATATGGGCTGATCTTTTTCAGCGGCCTCCAGAATGGACTTCAATTGCCGGCTCTCCATATAAAGTCGCACCTTTCCTGTGTTTGGTTATGGTTAACCTTCATTGGGTGTAGAGGTTAACCAATTTGAGCTTTTTATCACATTCATCGGGGAATGAAAGAAAAATTTTGGACTATGGAGACGTTTTCACTGGAAGGACTATCGCATTATCTCCCACCCCGCCGACTCCGGAGGATCGACTTCGGGTGAGTGAAAAGGCTCCAGCGCGTCCCGGACTGCCTTAACAAACTTATAGAAAAGATCTAAAGGAGATCGCCTGCCCTGCGGGCCGAGGTCTTTAAACATGCGTTCGCGCAGACCTCTGCTTATTTCGAATTGAACACCCATTCCCCGGCCGCATAAATTACACACATTCTTTTGATCGAATGCCCGAAACCTGGGGTTTGAGTCGATGAGGGCTTGAAATCCGGATTCATTCAGCTTTTTTTCAATCTGTTGTTTGAGTGAATGGTCCAATCCTCCAATGTGGACAAGTTCGCCGGTTTCCGAGCAGCCGTGAACGGATACGATTATCTCCGAGAGGCAAATGATCTCAAGACCCGCAGGCTCGTCAAAAGCAGTGCTCGTGATATGCAATGTCTTGTTGCCTGATGTCTTGATGCCTTCGAGAGCATAAAACGTGTGGTCGTGCCCGGCAATCCCATCGGCAATTTCAGAGGTCCCCGGTTCGATGTCGCCGCCATGAATGCAGATCAGCGCGATGCCCGTAGTGCCGACCCGACTGCGAACTTTGAAGTCGACCCCTTCGGTTTCGTAATCCTGCAGCTCTTTAAAGCATGAGTACTTGTCCACTGGCGTCATGGGCCGTCACCTCTGCGAAGTATTTCGCCTGGTCATTATGAAACTCCAGGGGAGTGATTCCCGGAGATGTCCGATTGTATGGAAAATAATCATTGTTTGACACTCCAGAGGAACTAGTAGTAGAAACCCGTAAGATCATAGCTCCCCACGCCGATTCATAGGAAAGGAACGGGTAATATTTTGAAAATCCTGGGTGTAATACCTGCGCGCTACGATTCCACCCGCCTCCCGGGGAAGGTATTGCGGAACATAGCAGGCAAACCGATGCTCTACTGGGTTTATAGAAACGCCCGTAAATCCAGACTCCTGGCAGATCTGATGGTTGCTACGGACAGTGAGAAGGTGGTGCAGTTTTGCGAGCTCGAAGCAATCCCGGTCATTCTCACGGGCCGGCATCCTTCGGGAACCGATCGGCTGCGAGAAGTTATGGAGAGGGTTGACGCCGATATTTACATAAATATTCAGGGAGACGAGCCTTTGCTTCGCCCGGACCATCTCGACGGCATTGTTTCGCCGTTTCTGAAAGGGGATGCCCAGGTCCAGGTTTCGACTCTAAAAGTTGCCGTTGATGAGGCTGCCGCACAGGACCCCAATATTGTAAAGGTCGTAACTGACGATTCCGGGCGGGCGCTCTATTTTTCACGCCATCCGATTCCCTTCGACAGGGACGGCGCCGGTGGGGTCCGTCGATTCAAACATATAGGAATTTATGCATATACGCGGGCGGCGCTAACTCTTTTCCATTCGCTGCCCGAATCAACACTTGAATCGGCTGAAAAACTCGAGCAATTGCGCTTCCTGCAAAACGGTGTTTCAATTTACGTTGTGGAGACCCCTTATGATACGGTAGGAGTTGACACCGAAGCCGATCTTGAAAGAGTAAACCTCCTGCTGTCAAGGTCCGAACCCGGGTAGAAGCAAATGTATTTACTGTATAGCCTGCTTCTGGGCGCCTGGATAGTATTCATGCTCCCGGTTTTTTTGTATAGGGTTTTGCGATTGGGAAAGCACGTGCCGGCCCTTTCACAAAGGTTTGGAAAACTCCCCGAAACCCTGCGTTCGGACGGGCGCCCGACCTTCTGGTTCCATTCCTGCTCCGTGGGCGAAGCATTAAGTGTGCAGCCGCTCGCTGACGAGCTTCAACGTCGTTTCCCGGAAGCACGGTTCGTCTTTTCGACCATTACCAAAACCGGCCAGGCGGTTGCCCGGCAGAGGTTCTTAAAATACGGCCAGGGCAATACCTTCTATTTTCCGGTCGACCTTGGATTTGTTTGCCGGCGATTTCTGGACTGTATCCGGCCGACGGTCATCGTGATAATCGATACCGAAATCTGGCCGAATATTTTGCGGCAGGCTAACATGAGGGGCATTCCCGTTATAATGGCCAACGGCCGCATTTCCCCGAAGTCCTTCCGCCTCTATCGCTTCGTTGGCCCCCTGTTGAGCAGGGTATTCGCCAATTACCGCATGCTTTTGATGAAATCCGAGGAGGACGCCGAGCGCATCCGAACGATAGGCGCCCCTTCGGACAAGGTCATCGTAAGCGGCAATATCAAATATGGCAGTGAATTGGCCGAGACTGAACTAAACGAGAAGTTGGCGGGATCGGTGGACGAAGCATTGGGACTGACCTCCGAAGAAGGGGATCTTATCCTGGCCGGCAGCACGCATGCGGACGAGGAGCAGACCCTGATCGAGGTGCTGCGCAGGGTGAGGCTTAAGCCCAACCTCGGGAAAACCAGGCTTCTTTTGGCGCCGAGGCACCCAGAGCGCTTCGACGAAGTGGCAGATCTGGCGGCCCGTTCCGGCCTGGTTGTCAAACGCCGCTCCAGAGGCAATAAAGCGTCAAACAGGGCAGATATACTGGTGCTAGATACAATCGGGGAACTTGCCGCCGCATACCGGTTCGCCACTATCGCCTTCATTGGTGGAACACTGATTCCTCACGGCGGACATAGCATCCTTGAGCCTGCATGGTTTGCAAAAGCGATTGTAATAGGGCCTTCAATGGTGAACTTTCCCAATACCGCCAGGGATTTCCTGGAGCGGGGCGCCGTCCTGCAAATCCAGGCCCGCGAGTCTGACAAAGAAGCTCAGATCAGAGAACTGACCGATGCTTTCGTGCTGCTGCTCGAAGACCGGGAAAGGCGAACTGCGATGGGAAATGCGGCCTATTCGGTCTTAGTGGATAACAGGGGGGCGGTCCGGCTAACGGTGGACAAAATAGCGGATGTTTACAGGGATGCGACTCGCTATAGCCCACCGGAAATGGCAGACAGGTGAAATTGAAGCGAAGTCAATATGGCTCAAAACCGTACGAGTTGCCATGCGAAGTTTTTAGCTAAGAGGTTTTCATCTAAATAGTAACATCCGGCTTTTTCAATTGTGCCACGAAATTTGCACATCGAATGAATATTCGACAAGCGAATGGTGCCTTCCGCAGGTCTGGATGCTTTTCCTCACCTGCGGTCTCAAGCCAGGGAAATTTGACAGGATTAACAGGATTTACAGGATTTCCCTAAAAGCCATCGGGATCCATTTGTATCGGTCATCGTCGGGTCAATAATACCGCATTCCAGCGGCTAGGCGGCCTTAGGTTTATACTGTCATTTTTTGAACGATATTCCCGCTTCACGCTCCTTGCTTCCCTCTTCGATGCTTACTTTTGCCTTTTTACTTTTTCCTTTTGCCTTGCCGAAGGCGCGGAGGGACCATGGCAGATACGATCTTTATGATTCACGGAATGTGGTGCGGACCCTGGTGTTGGGAGAACTACCAGCGCTTCTTTGAGGAAAAGGGCTACCGGTGTGTCGCTGCCTCCTTGCCCTACCACGATATGGACCCGCAAAGCCTTCCGGACCCTCGTCTGGGGACCACCGGTTTATTGGACTATGTGGAAGCCATGGAAAAGGAGATCGGACGCCTTTCGGAGAAACCCATTGTGATGGGCCACTCGATGGGAGGTCTGCTGGCCCAGTTGCTGGGAGCCCGCGGACTTGCAAAAGCCCTTGTCTTGCTTACCCCGGCATCACCGTCCGGAATCGTGGCTCCTGCGCCCTCCGTGATAGCAAGCTTTTGGTCCGGCCTTACAGCCTGGGGTTTTTGGCAAAAGCCTTTACGGCCCACATTCAGCGAAATGGTCTATTCGGCGTTGCATCTGCTGACGGACGAAGAACAGAAGGAGATTTACGGCAAGTTGGTTTATGAATCCGGCAGAGCGGCATTTGAAATCGGGTTTTGGCTGTTCGACCCAACAGGCGCATCAAAAGTTGATGAATCCAAGATAACTTGCCCCGCGCTGGTGGTTGCCGGCGCCCTGGACCGGCTTATCCCTGCGTCAGTCGTTCGCCAGGTGGCCAGGAAGTATGAGGCTGTATCGACCTACAGTGAGTTCGAAAATCATGGCCACTGGGTCTTGGGCGAGCCAGGGTGGCAAGAGGTTGCAGGAGATGTCGCCGACTGGCTCGGGCGGTGGGACCGCTAGCCGGGATAGCCGCTGTCTTTGGGGCGGTGGGACCGCCT
>OMOE01000172.1 GCA_900290365.1 Syntrophobacter sp. SbD1
CTATGGAAAATGAGGCAGGCCGGCCGGGCCCGATCCGTTGGAGAACGGCTTGAAAGCGCATTTTTCATCTGGACTTCCCGCTACCTCGAAAGAAAGGGCTATCTCCATTATGAAATATCCAATTTCGCCGCCGGCCCTGAGTTCATGAGCCGTCATAACCGAAAATACTGGACCCATGTTCCCTATCTGGGCCTTGGTCCTTCAGCCCACTCCCGGCTGGGCGGGCGGGCCTGTCCCGGCGGCAAAAGATGGTGGAATGTAAAGTCCATCCGGAAATACTGCCAACTGCTGGAGGAGGGAAAGGCGCCGGTTGAAGGTTCGGAAGTCCTGACCGAAGAGCAGTTCGAACTCGAAAGACTCGCTCTTGGCTTTAGAACAAGCGAGGGGGTAGACATTCATGCCCTGAGAAGCGGCCCCGGAACTGATAAAGCTGTAGCACAGATGCTAGAGTCAGGGCTGGTAAAGGTGAAAGGCGGTAGGTTGCGACCTACCCGCAGGGGCTTTCTGGTCGCGGACAGCCTGCCCCTGATGTTCTGCGGTTAGTGCTGCCTGTTCTTAATCTTGCGCAGGCGGAGGGACGAGGGGGTCACCTCGACCAGTTCTCCATCGGCGATGTACTCCATAGCCTGTTCCAGACTGAATTGGCGTGGAGGAATCAGCCTCAGGGCCTCATCAGTGCCGGAGGCCCTGATGTTGGTCAGTTTCTTTTCCTTCGTAATGTTTACCCAGATATCTTCAGCCCGCGAATTTTCTCCCACTATCATGCCCGCGTATACGGGTTCTCCGGGGCCCAGAAATATGGTCCCGCGCGGCTGCAAGTGATAAATGGCAAAGGCCACCGACTTTCCATCACGATCTGAGACCAGCACGCCGTTGGGACGGCCGGTGATATCTCCCGAGTGTGACCGGTAACCCAGGAAAAGCGCGTTCAGGATCCCCGTGCCTCGCGTTTCGGTCATAAACTCGCTGCGAAAGCCGATCAACCCGCGTGAGGAAACCTCGAATTCAAGGCGTACACGCCCAAACCCGTTGTTGATCATCTTGGTCATCCTTCCGCGCCGTGAGCTGAGCATTTCGGAAGTAATTCCTATGTAGGCCTCCGGAATATCTATGGTGGCAAGTTCCACGGGTTCGTGGAGTTGCCCGTCAATTTCCTTGGTGATCACTACGGGCCGGGAAACGGAAAGCTCAAAGCCTTCCCTGCGCATTGTCTCGACAAGGACGGCCAGTTGCAGTTCTCCTCGGGCGCTTACCCGGTAAGAATCCCTGTTTTCCGCCTGTTCGACTCGAATGCTTACGTTATAGAGCAGTTCCTTGTCGAGGCGCTCTTTTATGTGACGGGAGGTCACAAATCGGCCTTCTTTTCCTGCCAGGGGAGAGGTATTGACGGTAAATACCATCGATATGGTCGGCTCCTCAACGGTTATAACGGGCAGGGGGCGCGGGTCCAGCGGGTCGCCCAGCGTATCTCCTATAAAAATGTCGTCCAGTCCTGCGACTGCGGCGATATCGCCCGCTTCGGCAATCAGCCTGTCTACGCGCTTTAGTCCCTCATAGGTGTAGACCGCGCTAAGAGAAGCCTTACGGGAGGTGCCGTCGGCCTTGAGGAGCATGACCTCTTTGCCGTGTTCCAATTTTCCGCTGACGATTTTGCCTATCGCCACCCTTCCGACATAGTCGCTGTGGTTGAGTGTCGTGACCAGGAACTGGAGTGGCCCTTTCGGATCGTGTGAGGGCGCGGGAATGGCTGAAAGGATGGTTTCGAACAGTGGAACCAGGTCGCGTCCCGGGACTTCCGGATCGGTCTGCGCCACTCCCGCCTTGGCGTTGGTGTATAGCACCGGAAAGTTGAGCTGCTCTTCAGTTGCGTCCAGGTCTATAAAGAGGTCGTAGGTTTCGTCGAGGACCTCGCTTATCCGCCGATCCGGCCGATCGATTTTATTGATCACCACAACGGGAGTCAGCCCGAGCGCCAGGGCCTTGCCGAGGACGAATCGTGTCTGGGGCAGTGGTCCTTCAGTCGCGTCAACCAGCAACAGGACCCCGTCGACCATATTCAGCGTTCGCTCGACTTCGCCGCCGAAATCCGCATGCCCCGGCGTATCGACTATGTTGAGCTTTACCCCCTTGTATACAATCGCCGTGTTCTTCGCCATGATAGTGATGCCCTTTTCCCGCTCCAGATCCAGGCTGTCCATCACCCGCTCGGCGACTTGTTCGTTGTCGCGAAAAATCCCACTCTGCCACAGCATTGCATCGACAAGGGTCGTTTTGCCGTGATCGACATGGGCTATAATTGCAAGGTTACGGATATCTTGGCGTTGCTGCATAAGTAGTACCTTCCTTGACCGCGGAGCACGAACAGAGCGCGGGAAAGATCAAATGGATAATCAAATGAGTGGAAAACTAAGTATGATGCCTTATATACCGGAAATAGTCAACCTAAATTCAGGACTGAGTGCTGAGCACTGAGTGGGAAAACACCGCAATTCAGGACTGATACCAATTTGCGTTCAAGTCGGGTCATCCGGGAGGGCATAAAGCCCTCCCCTTCTACGTCATTGGCGCGTTACGCTTCGTAGAAGGGGAGGGCTTTATCCCCGCCCAATCTTGAACGCAATTTGGTATGAGGAATTGAGGGGTTTGTTTTTAATTCCTAAATTCCTAATTTCCGGTCATGAATTATTTATCATCTTGGGGAAATGAGAGAACGCCGCCGTGAAAGGCGGCGCTACCATGGGTAGCATTACGTAGCTTTTCCACTCAGTCCTCAGTCCTCAGTCCTTTTTTGAGGTTTGCTACAAGTTCCATTGAACTGCAAACTTTAAACAGAGGGTGGAGCGGGTTACGGCGATAGGTGTTCACGGTTTGGGAATGGATTTCTTCCGACCAACTGGCGGAGCAATCTTCGAGCAGGGCGGCATGGAAATCGTAGCAGAGGGCGTCCATTACGGTGGTAAGGACACAAAAATTGGTCGCAATGCCGGCTACGGCGCAGAGTGTGACCTTATCATCTTTGAGCATCCGAGCCAAGCCGGTGTCAAAAAAGGCGGAGAACCTCGGCTTTGGCAGCCACAGGTCTTGGGGCCTCATATCCAGGTCCCCGACAACTTCGGCCCCTTGGGTCCCGGCAAGTGAGTGGGGCTTCATACGGCCCGTAAAAATGAAGTCATCTTTTCCAAAAGAATCGGTTGCGAAAACAACAGGCCAATTTTCATTTCTAAAAACGCCGATCAGGTTGTTTATCGGATCGATAATTCTTCGAGCAAACGGGGTAATGGGAAGTTTTCTGGCTTCTTCGAAATTATCCTTCACCATATCTATTATCAGGAGCGCCGGCCTGTGGCGATTGTCCATAGTTTTAATCCCTGAATTCCTCAATTCGCAATTGTCTCAATTCGCTTTTATTTATTCTTCCAGACCGGCTTGCGTTTTTCTTCAAAACTCCGTATTCCTTCCATGGTGTCTTCGGTCTTCATGAGCGAATTGAGGAAATAGTCGTTTGCTTTTTTGGCGGCTTCCCTGAATTCGCATCCTTTGGTCATCTTCACCGCACGCTTGTTCATACGAATAATCAATGGGCTGCAAGCGCTTATCTCACCGGCAAGACCTTCAATCGCTTCACTGAATTTTTCCTCATCGACAACCTTGCTGACGAACCCCAGTTCGAGGGATTCCCGGGCGGTATACGTTTTGCCGGTGGTGCAGATTTCAATAGTCTTTGCAGTCCCTATCAGTTCAGGAAGGCGCACTACGGCATAGGGTGGGAAGAACCCCAGCTTTATTTCCGGCTGGCCGAACCTGGCGCCTGAGGAAGCAACTACTATGTCACAGGCTATGGCGAGTTCCATGCCGCCACCAAGGCAGGCCCCTTGAACCGCCGCAATGACGGGTACCGCCAACTGGTCGATCAGCCCGAGCATGCGGTCGAAAACGGCTATCATGCCGGGCGCCATCTCCGGCTTGTGATCGCCCACTTCTACTCCGGCACACCAGCTCCTGCCCTCGGCGAGGAGCACCACGCACTTCAGTTCATCATCCGATCCCAACGTTTCGAACAGAGAAGCGAACTCATTCATCATATCCATGTTCATCACGTTGTGCTTGGGACGCGCCAGAGTGATGCGCGCCACTCCATTTGCTTTTTCAAACTTCAGATACTTGAGTTCGGACATGTCTGTTCTCCCGAATGGATATATTGTTTTTAATTCCTAATTGCCTTTAAATGTATTGCCCGCCATCGACCTTGATGACTTCACCGGTTATGTGACGCGCTTTGTCCGAAGCAAGAAATGCGACGAGGTTCGCCAGGTCCTCGGGCTGCCCCAGCCGTTTGAGGACGATATCGACCATTGCCAACTCGACGATCTTGTCCCGGCTGGCCGAATCCTTGAGCATGGCTGTCTCGATCAAACCGGGGGCCACCGCGTTTACGTTCACGCCAAAGGCCCCCAGCTCTCTTGCGATTGCTTTTGTATAGCCGATTATGCCCGCTTTGGAGGCCGAATAGTTCGATTGGCCGAATTTTCCCCGCATTCCGTTTATCGAGGTGATGTTTATTATTTTTCCATATTTTTGTTCTTTGAACAGCGGCGCCACGTGCCGGGTAAAATTGAAATAGCCCTTCAGATTCACTTCAAGGACCCTGTCCCACTGTTCTTCGCTCATTTTCCAGGATACCGCGTCCCAGTTCATTCCGGCGTTATTGACCAGTATGTCGATACGGCCGAATTCGGCGACCGCTTGCTTCACTACCTGTTCGGCTTCGGCAAACTTGGAGATGTCGCACTTTACAGCGATGGCCCTGCGGCCCATCCCGAGGATCTCTCGAACATAGGACTGGGCCTCGTCTTCGTGTTTGCGGTATGTCAGGCACACGTCCGCGCCTTCACGGGCAAGTTCGATAGACGTTGCGGCGCCGATACCCTGCGACCCGCCTGTAACAATGGCGCTCTTTCCTTCCAGTAACATGGCTTCCCCCATGAAGTTCGCGTTTTAAAGTATTTTCCCAGGTGACTCACAAACCTACGACCGGCGACCAGATATTTCCAGATATTTTTCGCTGGCCACGAAGGCATTTGAGAGCTATAATACAGCTATAATGTATTTAGTCAAGATCAACTTAAAAGCAGCAAAGCGGCCGATGGAAAAAAAATTCATCAAAGAAGAAGAGCCGGTTAATGCCGAGCCCGCGGCTGAAGACGAGGCCGGGGACGCTCGCAATCAGGTTAAATTTGAGGTCTTCGGCGAGGAGATGCTCGATAAACAGGTCAAGCCCAGCGGCAACAGCGGCAGGGTTTATCTGCCTCCAGACTGGGTAGGCTGCCGGGTTAAAGTGATAAGAATTTGATAACATTTGACCTTTTCTATATTGTGATGGTACTTTTAAGATCATGCAATGAATTACCTGGAAAGTTTTACTGCCGAGGCTGGTGAAAGTGCCGATGGAAAGAGATACGATTTGATTGATGAAGGTGGCCAAATAAAAGAAATGCCCGGAGCGGATAAGGTTCCCGGTGAAGCTCGCAAGACTGTGAAGTTCGAGGTCTTCGGCGAAGAGATGCTCGAAAAGATGGTCAAGCTTAGCGGCAACAGCGGCAGGATTTACCTGCCTCCGGACTGGGTGGGCCATCGGGTGAAAGTGATACGGATAGATTGAAACTAAAAACTAACAACTAAAAACTGAGAGAGCATGGATTCAGCCGACAAAACCTCAATAATCAGGCCGATGAGATCGGAAGATTCCGAAGCCATATCCTGGATCTACAGCGGGATTACGAAAAAGCCGGTTGAGGCCGATTTCGCCAGTGTGGTTCAGGAGCATGTCCAGGGCAAGGATTCCGCTTGTTTTGTAGCGGAATTGGACGGCAAGGTTGTCGGATTCATGATCAGTTATATTTTGACCTTGGGCTTCGGAATTGAAAAAAGCGGCTGGATCGCAACCATGGGCGTAGACCCAAGGCATATGGGACAGGGCATCGGTGCACGTTTGGCCGCGGAAATCTTCAAATTCTATGAAACCCAGGGGATCACCCGCGTCTATACCTCCGTCAGGTGGGATTCCACCGATGTGCTCTCGTTTTTCAGGTCGCTTGATTTCGAAAGAAGCGATTTTATAAACCTGACAAAGACGCTGGGGTAGTTCACAAAGCTCCCAATTTCACCTGTCCGCCATTTCCGACGGACTACTTCGAGTCGACCGGTTATTCGCTGTGGAGAATGCCCCGCAGAATCTTCAGCATCTCCGATTTTTCTTCATTCGAGTAGCTTTTTAGATATCTTCTCAATCCCTGCTCTTGTTCGTTTGCAACACTGATCAAAAATTGCTTTCCCTTTTCGGTGATCCCCAGCCATTTTAAGCGCTCGTCGTTTGCGTCGGTCGATCTGACAATACAACCCATTTTTTCAAGTCTTTTGGTGATGCCGGTCATGTTCGCGCCGGAAACCAGCATTATTTGATTCACATCCTTTATAGTATTGCGCCCGTCTTTGGAGGCATCCAGGACCCGGAGCACATTGTACTGCGGGAATGAAAACCCGTAGCTCTTGAGTATGGCGGATTGTTCCTTCTTGAACCGCTCGGCAACCCTCACTATCGCCATCATCACGCGCTCATCGATGCTCATATCGCTTTTGTAACCGTTACGGGACATAATGATGCAAACCTTCCTTTCACCTCACATAAATTTTTCCCAAACCCCCGAAAGAATTATTGACAATTATAATTGATTAACGTATTAACTGTCAACACATTAGTGATTAATACCTTAGTTTTCCGCCGGCACCCTCATCCCGGCCCTCTCCCCCGAGGGGAAGCAGAGGCATTAAAAAACGGAGGTTCATTGTGGATCTAAAAGAAAAATTGTCCGAACTGGTCGGAAGTGACGCTTTCCTGGACGATCCTGCTTCATTGCAGAATTATGCCACAGATTACAGCTACACTCCCCGAGGGGCGCCCGGTTGCGTTGTGAAGCCGGCGAACTCGGAGGAGGTCTCCAAGGTCATAGGGGTATGCAACCAAAACGCCATTCCGGTCGTGCCATGCAGTTCCAAGGTTCATTTCTATGGCGCCACGATCCCGAAAGAGGGAGGCGTGGTGCTCGATATGTCGAGAATGGACAGGATTCTGGAAATCGATCCCGACAACAGGCGGGTGAGGTTCGAGGCGGGGGTCACATGGGATAAGCTGACCAAGGCCCTTGAAAAGGAAGGCTTCCGGGTCATTATGCCCCTGACGCCGCCTGCAGAGCGATCGGTACTCACCGATTTTTTGGAGCGCGAAGAGCCTACGAACCAGGTTTATGACTACGGCGAACCTCTCCAGGGCATGGAGGTTGTCTGGCCAACGGGTGAGATTTTCAGGATGGGTTCGGCCAGCGTGGAAGGCTATCCCGACTCCCCGTCCAAAGGGGGTAATCCTTCCGGCCCGGGACTTGATTTTTACCGATTCTTTCAGTGCGCTCAGGGCACCATGGGCGTGGTAACCTGGACGAACCTCAAGATCGAATCCATCCCGAAGATGGATAAGATCCTGTTTGCACCAATTGTCGATCTCGATTATGCGATCAACTTCCTCTACCGCATCCTGCCGCGCAGGATCGGCCAGGAGGTGCTGCTGCTAAACAATGTGGACCTGGCCGCGATCCTTGCTCAGGATTGGCCGGCTGATTTCGAAAAGCTAAAGGCAACGCTGCCGCCATGGACCCTCATCCTGGTGATCAGCGGTCTTTTGAGGCGTCCTGAAGAAAAAATCGCTTATGAAGAAAATTTTCTGGCGCAGGTAATTAAAAATGAGTTTTCCGATCTGCGGCTCGATGAGAATCTGCCCGGGTTCCCAGGCCTTAGGAACAAGCTCCTGCCTATTCTTAGAAAGCCATGGCCTGCGGACGTGCCCCACTGGAAAAACCGGGTCAAAGGGGCGTGCCAGAGTCTTTTCTTCCACACCCGGCCGGTCAAAGCACAGCAGTTTGTGACCCGAATCCGGGAAATCGCCGTAAACCACGGCTATCCTTTAAGCGACATAGGCATGTATATTCAGCCGATCGAACACAACCGCGCATGCAGACCCGAGTTCACTTTCTTCTACGATCCCGGAAACGAAGGCGAAAAGTCGGCCGTTCGCGCCCTTTACAAAGATGCCGCGAAGCTTCTGCTAAATGAAGGGGCCGTATTCACCAGGCCTTACGGCGACCTGGCGCCCATCGTTTACGAGCGGGCCGCCTCTTATGCCGCTGCCCTGAAGCGCCTGAAGAAAGTATTCGATCCGAACAACATTATGAATCCTTCGAACCTGTGTTTCTAAGGGGGTGATAAAATGGCCGATAAATTGCCCATAAGATATTACAAGCCGAAATCGGAATTCAAATTCGACATCACCGATATTCAGAATTTCGTGTATGACATGAGCCGATGCATAAAGTGCAAAGGCTGCACCTGGGTGGATCATACATATATGCCGGGCACAAAGTTTATGACTCGCTGCCCCAGCGCCGAGAAGTATCAGTTCGATGCTTACGGCGCATATGGAAAAATGAGAATAGGCCATGCCATGGCGGAAGGCCGGCTTGACTGGAACGAAAAGGCAGTTGAGATCATGTATGCCTGCACGCTTTGCGGGGCGTGCGATGTTGGCTGCAAGCGCAACCTGGACCTTGAAATCGAACTCACCCTTGAATCCCTCAGGGTCAAGGCGGTCCAGGACGGCGTAGGCCCGATGCCCGCGCACAAAAAAATCGCTGACAACATCTCCCGGACCCATAATATGTATGGATCGCCCGCAGAGAAGCGGACCGCTTGGACCACCGGGGCGATCAAGCCTGCTGCAAAGGCCGAAATACTCTATTTTCCCGGTTGTACTGCTTCCTATATAAATAAGGAAATCGCACAGTCCACGGCGAAGATCCTCAAAGCTGCGGGCGCGGACTTCATGTTGATGCCGGAGGAAAGGTGCTGCGGCAATACTCTTTTTTCCGTAGGCATGCTGGATGAAGCCAGGGCCTCCGCGAAACATAACATCGAAGAAGTCCGGAAGAGCGGGGCTAAGACGCTGCTCACCAGTTGCGCCGAATGCTTGCGTACATGGAAGGTCGATTATCCAAAGATGCTCGGGATTTCAACCGAAGAGCTCGGGTTCGAGGTAATTCATCTGGTGGAATACGCCGACGAGATGATCAAAAACGGCGCGCTGAAGATGAAAAAGCCTTTTCAAACGCGCATGACCTATCACGATGCGTGCAGCCTGAGCCGTTTGAGTGAACCATGGACGCCTTATGAGGGAAAACGCGGCTGGATGGGCTGTGTGGAACCCAGGCTCAAGAGAAGACGCGGAAGCAACGGCGTCTACGCCCAGCCAAGGGATATTCTCAGGGCCATCCCGGGTGTCGAGTTGATCGAAATGCCCAGGACAAGAGAAAATGCTTTTTGTTGCGGCGCCGGTCGAGGAACAAGGGAGGCATTCCCGGATTTTGCCACCTGGGCTGCGAAAAACCGGATGGAGGAGGTCAAGGACATTGGCGCAGAGACGCTGGTATCTTCTTGTCCCCGGTGCAAAAACAATTTCGCGCAGGCCGTCAAAGCCGGCGGCATCGATGTGCAGGTCCTGGATATCTCGGAAGTGATCAGCGCGGCTATCGAAGCCTAGCGTTTAAGAGAAGGGAGTAAACGATGGCGATATCGAAAGAAATCTACAAAGCGCTGGAGTCGGTTGCCGGCCCTGAGTACATCTCGGACGACCCGGTGATCTGCGAGGGCTACAGAAGCGGCCCCGGAGGTTATGAGGCCGGCCTTGGTTATGAACGCGTCATGACCACGGTCCCGGGGTGCGTCATAATGCCCCGGACCACCGAAGAGGTGCAGAGAATCGTTAAGATCTGCTACCGCAACGATATCCCCTATGTGCCTTACAGCACCGGATTTTATGGGCCGCGCTCTCATCCGCACGTAGAGGACGCCCTGCTCATCGATCTTAAGCGGATGAACGATTTCGTGCTCGATGAAAAACATTTCTATGTAGAAGTAGGTCCCGGAATGGTCTACTCGCCCATTCAGGAAGAGTGCATGCAGCATGGGGCCTACGTGGTTATCGGGGGCGGAGGCGCACAGGCTTCGGCTATCGCCAACCTGATAGGAGACGGGTGGTCACCTTTGAGCCACCGCATAGGGCTGCCCCACAGACGCATCCTGGGCACTGAAATCGTTATGCCTGACGGCGAACTGCTCAAAATGGGTTCTTTGGCCCAAGGCGACGATCCATTCTGGGGTGAAGGACCCGGACCCGATCTAAGGGGCCTGCTCAGGGGATATACCGGCCTGCGCGGGTGCCTGGGGATCGTAACCAGAATGGCCATAAAGACGCTTCCTTTCCAACCGGAGCGCCTCGAGCCGACAGGCATTTCGCCCAATACGGCGCTTACTTTGCCGGAAAAAAGGGTCAAGTGGATCAATTTCACCGTGCCCTCGAAAGATGAGCAGGTCAAATCCATGAGAGAGATCGGCCATGCCGAAATCGCAGGAGCGGTCACCAAGGTCCCGCTCTTCTGGCGTGCAATCGCCAAGGCGGAGTGCAAAGAGGAATTCTGGGATATCTGGGGCAAGGAAACCGAAGAAAGTGTGGCCAACTTCTTTATAGTCCGCGTCCTGCTCATCGGTTACACTTCCGAGGAACAGATGGAATACGATGAACGTGTTCTGATGGACATCATGAATGAAGTGGGCGGAATTGCCCGCCGAACGAAGCCCTCGGATGAGTCCTGGATCAAAAACGCCGATTCAGCCGGTATGTGGCTCATGTGCGGCGGATATGTTTCCGTCGACTATGTTATCGAGACCCTTTCGCAGTCGCCCGGCCATGGTCCCTGCTATGCGGAGCTCAAGAAGAAATACACGCCGCCTCTGATGCCTGATTATGGGGACCCCGGCTGGTTCCAAAGCTTTGAGATGGGCCACCAGGGATACTCTGAATTCCTCGTATACTGGGATCCCGATGACGATACCAACCCGGTGGACCAGTTTTACGTCGATACTTCGAAGATGAACATAAAGAATCGTTTCTACACCTCTCTTCTGGGTCCTCATCAGCCCCTTTACCTGACGGGACCCAAATATGGGCCCAATTACCATGAGTTTCTACTGAAGGTAAAAAATGAATTCGACCCCAAATGGATGTCACATCCGCCCGTGCCTCTTGCTCACGATGTCTTTGTCGAACGGGCGCCATGGATGCACCATATGAAGGATTGGGAATCACCCGCGGACATTCCGAAGTAGGCGGTGGGGCGGTGGGACCGCCTGCCGAGATTGCCGCTGCCTTCGGCGGCGGCAAAAAATCATGCGGACCTTCCGTAGCAAGTAGGATGGGTGGAGCGAAACGCAACCCATCACGAATGCGGACCTTTCGTAGCAACACGACAAGGAGCAGAGACGATATGAAGCAGGTAATCAAACTTAGTGTGAATGGAGATCCCTATACGGTGGCGGTGGATCCGTGCCAGACTCTCAACGAGGTGCTCCGCGAGGAACTTAACCTGACGGGAGTTAAACTCGGCTGCGGGTCCGGAGACTGCGGGGCATGCACTGTGCATGTTGACGGACGGGCCGTTAGTTCCTGCCTGACCCTGGCTGTGGAGATGGATGGGAAAGAAATCCTCACCGCCGAGGGGCTCGCCCCATCGGGCGAAACCCTGCATCCCATACAGGAAGCCTTTATAGACAAAGGCGCCATCCAGTGCGGGTTCTGTACCTGCGGCATGGAAATGTCCGCTCTGAATCTTCTCCAGAAAAATCCCTCCCCGACTGAAACCGAGATCAGGGAGGCCATCTCCGGAAACCTCTGCCGGTGCACGGGATACACCAAGATTGTTGAAGCAATTTCCGCAGCCGGTGAGAAAATGAGGGAAGGAGACAGATGATGATGAGGCTTTCACACTTTGACTTTCTTGCGCCCGCAACCATCGAAGAAGCTGTCGGGCTGCTCCAGTCCAAAGGAGCCGATGCGCGGCTTATGGCCGGCGGGACGGATTTGTTGATGAAGATAAAGCTGGGCGCCATAAAGCCTGGGTTTATCATTTCTTTAAAGAAGATCGGCGGACTCGATCAAATAAGCTTTGACCCGACGACGGGCCTCACCATAGGGGCTACGGCCCTTCTGGCCGATGTGGCCGATCATCCCGATATCCTCAAGCACTACCCCACCGTTGCACAGGCCGCCCGTGGAACCGCCAACGTGCAGGTGCGCAATATGGGAACCGTTATTGGAAACCTGTGTAATGCCTCACCCGCGTCGGATAATGCTCCGACCCTGCTTGCCATGGAGGCCGTGCTCCATATAGCGGGTCCCGAGGGAAAAAGAAAACTTCCGCTCGATCAGTTCTTTAAAGGGCCTGGCATGACAGCCCTCAAACCCTCGGAGATCGTCACCGCCGTTGGTGTCCCGGTGCTTCCCCCCAATGCCGGAACCGCTTACATAAGCCTGTCCGCCAGGGGAAAGCTCGACTGTACCGCCGTTGGGGCTGCCGTCATGGTGACCATGAGCGGTGATGTCTGCAAGGACATCAGGCTCTTCGTAGCGTCTTGCGGACCTACTCCACTCAGGGCCGTAAAGGCTGAAGAGATCATCCGGGGAAAGCAAATCAGTGACGACCTGCTGGCGCAGGCGGGCTCTCAGGCCTCTCAGGAATCCAGGCCCATTACCGATCTCAGGGCAAGTGGCGAGTACCGCACAAAAATGATCTCTGTCCTGACGGAAAGAGTCATAACGGAAGCAAGCAAAAAGGCCCGGGGTTAGGTTCATAAAGAGAGGATCAGCTAATGAAAGAATATAGCATTGTAGGAAAACATGTCCCCAGAAACGATGCGAGGGCCAAGGCCACCGGCTCCGCCCTCTACACCGATGATATGAAGCTGCCGGGAATGCTTCACGGAAGGTTACTCAGGAGCCCTCTGGCCCATGCGCGCATCGTTCGCATCGATACGAGCAGGGCGGAATCTCTTCCTGGAGTAAGATGCGTAATAACGGGAGAGGACACACCGAAGGTAAAATACGGCAACTGGCGTCTGTTCCCCGATACCCAGGACGAGTATCCCCTGGCCGTTGACAAGGTCCGCTTCATAGGCGATGAAGTGGCCGCGGTGGCCGCTGTGGATTTGGACACAGCCGAGGAAGCCCTTGGACTCATTGAAGTCGAGTATGAAGAGCTTCCGGGTGTCTTCGATGTCGATTCGGCTATACGGGAAGGCGCACCGGTCCTTCACGACTACTGCCCGAACAATGTCAGCGTAAACAGGAAAATCCAGTACGGAGACATCGACAAGGCCTTTGCCGAATCCGACTATGTCCGGGAGGATGTCTTTACGGTTCACGCCGTTAGCCCTGCCTATCTCGAGCCTTGCTCTGCCATGGCCCAGTCCGACCTGGACGGACGAATCACCCTGTGGACCTCTACCCAGGTGCCCTACATTGTCCAGTGCCTGCTGGCGTCGACCCTCAAGATGAGAGAAAATGACATTCGCGTGATCAAACCCTATGTGGGGGGAGGCTTCGGCGGAAAAATGGAGCTGCGCGCCTGGGAGTTCTGCGCGGCATTCATGGCCAGAAAGACGGGAAGACCGGTCAAGTTTACCCTTTCAAGGGAAGAGGAGTTCCTGGCCGGAAGAAGAAGACATGCGATGAAGCTCTACTCGAAGGTAGGCTTCAAAAAGGATGGGACCCTTACGGGAAAGGACCTCAGGATACATCTCGACGGCGGGGCATACAATGCAATGGGCCCCACGGCGACCTTTCTCTGCGGCAACTTCGGGGCCATGCTCTATCGCTACCCCAGCTACCGGTTCCTGGGCGAACACGTTTACACCAATAAGCCGCCGGCAAGCGCAATGAGAGGGTTCGGCGCTCCGCAATCCATTTTTGCAACAGAAACCCAGATGAACATTGCCGCTGAAGAACTGGGCATAGATCCTATCGAGATAAGGATAAAGAACGCCCAGGTAAGCGGAGACGAGATCCCGGAAGTGGCGACCGTATCGAGCTGCGGATTCATTGAAGCTTTGGAAAAGGCAGCCGAAATGAGCGGCTGGAAGGAGAAGCGAAAATCTCTAAAAGACGGCCGCGGGATCGGGATCGGCTGCTACAGTTTTATCTCGGGCGGGGTCTTCAACTGGTTCAACACTCAATATCCTTTTTCGGCGGCGGAAGTGCGGGTTTTCGGCGACGGGACCGCGCATCTGCTTACAATGGCTGCCGATATAGGCCAGGGATGCGATACGGTGCTCAAGCAGATCCTTTGCGAAGAGCTGGGGCTCAAGATGGAGGACATAAGGATCACTTCGGCGGACACAGCCACTACTCCGCAGGCCGACCTGGGCGCATGGGGAAGCCGGCTCACGCTGATGAACGGAAACGCCATCGTGGAAGCGGCCAGAAAGATCAAGGCCCAGCTTTTCGGGACCGTATCGGCCAAGTATAATTTGAATGTAATCTACGATATGGAGTGCAAGAACGGCAGGGTTTACCCGGCCAACAAGCCGGATCGGGGCATGTCGTTTGCCGAAGCTGTCGCAATGACTCAGAAAGCGAACCGGGGTGAGCCCCTGGTGGCCTTCGGCTACTATACGCCAAGGGGCAAGGGCCTTGTCACGCCGGCCTTCAGCTTTGGAGCACAGGTAGCGGAGGTGGAGGTCGACAAGCAGACCGGGATCGTTGAGGTGAAGAAATTCTGGACTGCCCATGACTGCGGCACGGTCGTAAACCCCAAGGCGGTTGAAGGCCAACTCGAAGGAGCTATCCAGATGGGCCTGGGCTATACGCTTTCCGAACAATTCATCATGGATGGCGGAAAGACCCTGAATACCCACTTTCTCGACTACAAGATGCCCAACGCCATGGACATGCCGCCAAGTGAGGTGGCCCATATCGATACGTATGAACCCGAGGGGCCGATGGGCGCAAAGGAAGCCGGTGAGGGCCTTGCCATCCCGACTGCCCCCGCCATAGCGGAAGCCGTTTTTCATGCCACGGGGTACCGGTGCAGGGACCTGCCCATAACCCCAGAGAAGATCCTCAACGGGATGGAAGAATTACCGCAGGCCAAGTCTAAACCGGCAGCGCGAAAGTAAACATATTTTTATGGAAAAAGTACCGATTCAAAAAGCTGTTGGAATGGTCCTGGCCCATGATGTAACGCGGATTGTGCCAGGGGAATTCAAAGGAAGACTATTCAAGAAAGGTCATGTGATCGAGGCAACTGATGTGCCCGCATTCCTTGAGATCGGAAAGGAGCATGTCTATGTCTTCGACCTGGAAAAAGGCCTCGTTCACGAGAACGAGGCCGCATTGAGGCTGGCAAGGATTGCCGCCGGCCCGGGCATTGAGCTTTCCGAACCCGACGAAGGCAAGGTTACTCTTTCAGCGGGTTTCAAAGGGCTTTTGAAAGTAAACGCCGCCGCATTGTATGAGGTCAATTCCATAGACCAGGTTGTGTTTTCCACCCTTCATACCAATCAGGCGGTCGATGCCGGGCGCGCGGTCGCCGGGACCCGGGTCATCCCCCTTGCCGTTAAAGAGGGAACAATCCGAAGAGCGGAACAAATCTGCGCAAGTGGAAAACCCCTGATTGAAGTCAAACCCTTTCGCTCATTTAATGTAGGCCTCGTCACCACGGGCAACGAAATTTTTCACGGCCGCATCGAGGATAAATTCGGACCGATAGTCAGGGCTAAATTTGCCGAACTGGGGAGCACTGTAATCGGGCAGGAGCTTGTATCCGATGATGTTGCCATGACGGTAAGAGCAATTCATCATTTTTTGGAGCAGGGAGCCGGTATGATCGCACTAACCGGGGGCATGTCGGTCGACCCCGACGATCAGACGCCTAACAGCATACGGGCCGCCGGCGGCGAGGTCGTCACCTATGGAGCTCCCGTCCTGCCCGGATCGATGTTCATGCTGGCCTACATCGGGCAGACGCCCGTTCTGGGACTGCCCGGTTGTGTGATGTACCATAAAGCGAGCATTTTCGACCTCGTTGTGCCCCGTATCCTGGCCGGCGAACGGATAACCCGCGAGGAGATCGTCGCGATGGGGCATGGCGGGTTTTGTTCCAATTGCCCGGATTGCAGGTTCCCGGTTTGCGGTTTCGGGAAGTGATGCCAACCCGCACGTCCTGCTTCCCGTCGCGGCTTTTATTTTTTAATCCTGTAAATCCTGCTAATCCTGTCCAGGTTTTGCCTTCCTGCATTTAACAGTTTAAAAAATGCATGATCTCTTTCCGTTCTGTAAATCATGTCGAAAACAGAACGCTTACTATTTCATTGACACCGTTTTTCCTTCCAAGTTACATTCCAGCCGTATCATAGCTATTATCACTAAACTTGGTTTTGACAGGGAGAACAATAAATGGCGAATCCCCCTTCTCGAATGCTTATGTGCAATGCCGAACAAAGAGCCGCATTGATGCGGGTAGCTCTTGGGACCGAACCGGCCGATATGGTGATCCTTAACGGTTCGGTCGTCAATGTCTACACCGGCGAAATCCTGGAAAATTGCCCGGTCGCCGTCAAGGGGAAGTGGATCGCGTCTGTGGGACCCGATGCCGCATCGGCTGCCGGTGAATCTACGCTGGTCGTGGATGCTGCCGGAAAAACCCTTGCGCCGGGCCTGATAGACGGCCATACACACACGTGGTTCAATACTTTGGACGCCTTCCTGCCCTATGTCATAAAGGGAGGCACAACCACGATCATCACCGAAACCATGGAGTTCTACCCTGTGGGCGGTTACGACGGGGTAATCGAATTCCTCGATTCATTGAAGGATCAACCCATCAAGTTTTTTGCTACAGCGCCGGCCATGGTATCTATCAGTAAGAATCACAACGGCATTCCCGGGGAAATCCTGGAAAAGCTGCTCGAAAGAGATGAGATTGTAGGGCTGGGAGAATCTTACTGGCAAGCGGTGCTGCAATCCCCTGACACTATGGTGCCGCTGCTCCAGAGCGCCCTTGATCGCGGCAAGCGCCTGGAAGGGCACTCGGCAGGGGCAAGGGGAAAAAAATTAATGGCCTATGCCGCTTCCGGGATCTCCTCCTGCCATGAGCCCATTACGGCGGAGGAGGCAATAGCGCTGCTGCGGCTCGGCATTCACGTGATGGTGCGGGAGGGAAGCGTCCGGAAAGAGCTCGAACAGATTTCCAGTATCCGGCATGCCGGTGTGGATTTGAGAAGGCTCCTTTTGGTAACCGACAGTATAGAGCCCGAAGAACTGGTCGAGAAGGGCTACCTCGAAGTCGCAGTGCAAAAAGCCATTTCCTGCGGGTTCGATCCGGTCAGCGCCATTCAGATGGCCACTTTGAACGTGGCGGAACATTTTGGCCTGGACGACGTCATTGGCGGTATTGCACCCGGCAGGTGCGCCGATATCCTTGTGCTGCCCGATGTGAAAACCATTGCGCCAGAGACCGTAATCAGCAACGGCCGCATTGTTTTCAAGGACGCAAAGCTCATTGTGCCGCCCCGAAAACATCACTATCCTGATTGGTGCCGGCAAAGCATCCAGCTTCAAAGGCCCATGAAACCATCGGATTTCGAGATTCACGCCGATAAAGCGTCGGTGAGGGTCCGAGTTATCGAGATGATAAGCGATCTTGTGACTAAAGAACTCCAAACCGATGTTTTCCCCACGGAAGGAAAGATCACCGCAGACCTGGAGCAGGGTATCGTGAAAGTGGCGGTTATTGATTGCCGGCACGATCCCTGCCGCTCGTTTGTCGGGCTTATAAAGGGGTTCGGGATCACACAGGGTTCGATTGCATGCAGCGCCCCCTGGGACACCTCCGGCATTACCGTAGTGGGCGCCAATGAAGAAGACATGGCCCTGGCCGTCAATCGAATCCGTGAACTGCAGGGCGGCGTCATCGTCTGTAAGGGTGGCAAGATATTGGCTGAGCTACCGCTTCCTATTTTTGGGATCATGTCGGATTTGGACATGGAGCAGGTCGCCAAAAAACTCAATTCGGTGAGACAGGCAGCCCGCGGCCTTGGCATTACTTTTGCCGACCCCGTCCTGACACTCGAGACCCTGACGGGCGCCGCGATTCCCCATCTCAGGATCTGTGAAGAGGGGCTGGTAAGCCTAAGGGACGGGAAAACTCTCACACTCGAGGTGAAGTGATAATCCGGTCTGGTCACGCGGAGACGCCGAGAACGCAGAGAGCAAAGACAACCGTCTCATGCGAAGACGCCATTCAACAGGCTCAGGACATGAGCTCAAACTCCTATGATGCGGTAGTCATATGAGTTTGAGCTCCTCCCTTTAGAGAACCACCTCAATCCCCTTGCGGCGGATCACGTTCAATAGAGCAAGTGCCGCGCCTGTCGGACGCTTCGTGCCACGCTCCAATTGCGACACATACCCAACTGTTAAATTCAGATAATGAGCGAATACCGAAAAATCTTCGGATTGCGCTTGAAAAAAAACAGGCCGGACATTTGTCCGGCCCATCTTTAGATCTTTCTCAAGCCACCTGGGCTTGGGTCGCGGCCTCCCTCGCAGCCTTTGCGCTCAAGTGTTTCCACAACACCAGGACTACCACCATGACGAAAAGGGCCGCCCCGCCGTTCGCGCCGCATATAAAGCTTGGGCTGAGCTTCATTTTGATGCAATAGCCCCCGACGGTCGGGGCTACCATCGTTCCGATTTTGCCGACTGCATAAGCCCAGCCAAGCCCTGAAGCCCGGATGTCGACAGGGTAGGAAACAGTGCCAAGGGCCATCACGCCGGAGTTGCTGGCGAATATGAAAAATCCGGAGATAACGCAGACAATGGCGACCATGAGAAATGAACTGCCTGCGGAATACCCGAAAGCCACGAAGCTACAAAACGCAAGGCCCTGGGCTATCATCACAACCAAGAAACGATTGAACTTGTCCATCAACCGGCCGATGGTAATTGTCGCTATCGCCGAACCCACATTGATGAAGAAGAATGCCATGCTGAACTGCTGAGTGGAGGCGCCGCTCTGTTTGAGCAAAGTGGGGGCCCAGGCGAGTATGATCCATATCAGGTAAAAGCTCCCGAAAAACGCTGCCCACAACAACAAAGTAGTCATTGCCCGCTCTTCCATGAACAGGTGTTTGACCGGTACGCCGGGAAGTTTCTGCTCGGCAGAGTAAAGCTGGACTTCCTCGCGGGCGAACGAGGGAGAAATCCTGGAGACGATATTGAGAATCTTTGCTTTGTCTATCCCCTCCTTAACCAGGAATTCCAGTGAATCAGGCAGATTGAGCCACACCACAATACCGATTATAAGAGGCGCAACGCCGCCGACAATGAAGAGCGACTGCCACCCGAAATTCGGGAGCAGGTACGCGGCGACAAGCCCGTTAATGGCGCTGCCAATAGGCATGCCTGCCCACATCATGGTCGTAAGGGTCGCACGCAGGCGGGTCGGCGCATATTCGCAGCCGAATGAAAGGGCATTCGGGATTGCGCCACCCAACCCGACACCGGCAAGGAAGCGGAGCAGGGCCAACTGCTGCACTCCGGAGAGGGAGAGGATGCGGAACAGGGCCATGGGGTGGTCATTGGAGATTTGTGTGATTAGAAGTGTAAACACACCGAAAACAAAGCCGCAGATAACCAGCATCCGCTTGCGTCCCAAACGGTCGGCCAGCGAGCCCAATACAAGCGCGCCAATCAGCGGCCCGAGCATTCCGGCGCTCAGCGCCAGGCCCATCGACTCGGGGCCCACTTTGAGAAACTGTCCAAGCTTGGGCATCGTAACAGCCATCATTGTCAGATCGAAGCCGTCGAAGCACACTACACAAAAACAGAGAAAACAGATCCACACCTGGTAGGGCGTGAATGGAGTAGTGTCGAAAAATTCCCTTACGCTTACCGTCCTGGCCGCCATACTTGCTCCTTCCCAAAAATTCAAGGTTGAAAAAGGTCAAAATCAGGCACAAGATCACCATCTTTTCGGGTTCTTTCTACTTATTGGGAAAGAAACCCCCACCGGTCTTTTTACCGAGCCTGCCGGCCCTCACCAGTTGCTTGACTATTTGAGGAGCGGCGTACTGATTGTCGCGGAGCTCGTTGGCCAGATATTCCATGACAAAGTAGTTTATGTCGATACCGGTGAAGTCCATCAGTTCGAAGGGGCCCATAGGGTAGTTCAAACCCAGCTTGACTGCCATGTCTATATCTTCCATCGAAGCAACGCCTTCTTCAAACAGGCGGGCAGCCACAACATTTGAGGCAATCATGATCCGGTTTACAACAAAGCCGGGAGAATCCTTCTTGATCTCTATCGGCGTCTTGCCAAATGATTGCGCCAGTGCTTTGGCAGCGGCAATGGTTTCATCGGACGATTGCAAACCTCTGATTACCTCAACCAACCGCATGATCTGGGCGGGATTGAAAAAATGGATACCGCAAACCTTATCGGGCTTCCCGGTCGAGGCGGCAATCGCCGTGATCGACATCGAAGAAGTATTGGTAGCCAGTATGGTTTCGGGACGGCAAATTTTATCCAGGGCCTGAAAAACCTCCTTTTTGAGGTCGATCTCCTCGAGCACGGCCTCTATCACAAAATCGGCCTCGGCGAACTCTTCGAGCGTCACCGTCCCCTTGACCCTCGAAAGGGTGGCCTGCCGCTGCTCCTCGGTCATCTTCCCTTTTTCGACCGAGCGGGCCATAAACTTGTCCATATTCTTGATGGATCTTTCCACAAAAGAGATGTCTATATCGCGCAAAATCACCTCGTAACCGCTCATCGCGGCTACATGCGCTATTCCGGTGCCCATCGCCCCTGCACCCACCACTCCGATTTTACGAATGCTCATTTTTGGTTCCTCCTTTGAATGATGTCTGCGCCAAAAAACTAAGACGTTAATCAATAACGCATTTAATCAATAATGTATTGATAATTAATACGTTAATTATTTTGAGCTTGTCAAGGAACTTCTTGACTTCCGGCCAGGTCCCATTTGAGGTCCTGGCCGGAGGCGCACTGCGCCTAAAACCTTAATTCCTAATTCCTGTCTCGAAAAGGGCCGATGGGTTGCGCTTCGCTCCACCCATCCTACGACTTTTCATGGTTTCGGGGTGTCCCATGGGGACATGAGATACTAATTCGTAATTCCTGAGGCTCTTGCAAAATTCCTTCATCGTCATTCCGGCGAAGGCCCGAATCCAGGTTCTTCATGCGTTTCTGGACCCCGGCCTTCGCCGGGGTGACGGTCTTATTGAGTTTTGCAAGAGGCTCTCCTAATTATTATTTGGGTCTTTCGTCGACAACTCGCACTGCTTTGCCTTCACTTCGCTTAAGGCCCTTGGGTGGGACCAGTTCCATGCCCACACCGATGCCCATTAGCCCTTTTATATGCCCGGCGATTTTTCTTTCAACCTCTGTAACCTTACCGGGCCCGGCGTCAAAGACTTCCTTTTTGCCTTCAACACGGATATAGAGCTCATCGAGGTGCTTTTTCTTGCGCACGACCAGCAGGTATTGAAGTTCAATTTCTTCAATGTCGGAAAGCAGCGATTCGATTTGGGACGGGAATACATTAACGCCGTTGATGATCAGCATGTCGTCGCTGCGCCCGGTGATTCTGTCCATCTTTACGAAGGAGCGTCCGCAGGAGCAGGGTTCTCTTCTGAGGGTGGTGATGTCCTTGGTGCGGTAGCGCAAAAGGGGCATGGCGCGGCGCTGGATGGCGGTGAGCACCATTTCGCCTCGCTGCCCGAGGGGAACCGGCTCCAGTGTGACCGGATCGACAGTCTCCACCAGGAAATGGTCCTCGTTTATATGTAGCCCGTTTCCTTCGTCACATTCGAACGCCATCCCCGGGCCGCCCAGTTCTGTGAGTCCGTAGATGTCCCTGGCCTTGATCCCCATTTTCTGCTCTATTTCGTCCCGCATAGCAGCGGTCCATGGCTCGGCGCCTAAAATGCCCACCCGCAGCGGCATGTCCCTTATAGGCATTTTCATCTCTTCGGCCATCTCGGCAATAGTCAGGGCATAGGACGGAGTACAGCAAAGGGCCGTGACGCCAAAGTCCTTCATCAGCATGACCTGTCTTTCGGTCATCCCGGAGCTGGTGGGAACGACGGTGCATCCAACTCGTCCTGCTCCCTGATGAAGTCCGAGGCCTCCGGTAAAAAGCCCATATCCGTAAGAGATCTGGACAATATCTTCTTTTCGCACCGATGCCGCCGAGAGGACCCTGGCCACGCACTCTGTCCACTGCTCCAAGTCTTCGGCCGTATAAGGCCCGGTAATGGGCTTGCCGGTAGTTCCCGAGGAACAGTGTATTCGGACAACCTCATTCATGGGAACAGCACAAAGTCCGAAGGGATAATTGTCTCTGAGGTCGTTTTTCACCGTGAAAGGCAACTTGGCGATATCTTCGAGTGACTTGAGATCGTCAGCCTTGACACCCAACTCGTCAAGCTTTCTATGATAAAACGGGACCTTTTCGTAAAGCCAGCTCACAGTTTCTTTAAGTTTTGCGAGCTGGAATCTTTGCAATTCCTCAACCGGCATGCACTCGAACCGATCGTTCCACGCCATATGTTCAACTCCTTCCTGTCTGAGCGGCCGAAAAGCCGAGTTCGAAAGCTTTGAGATTTATTTCCAAAAATGCCGGCTTTACTTTGGTTCGCATGGCCTGTTTGACGTTTTCAGCAGAAACCGGAATTTTCCCGGTCTGGATAAGCGCCCCCAAAAGGACCATGTTTACTGCTAGATTGCTTCCCGCCTGCTTTGCCAGCTTCAAGGCATCCATTGCGATCAGCTTTTCGGTCTTGGCGCGGATCAAGTCCTGAAGCCTGTCAAGGTCCGGATAAACCCCCTTGCCCATGGCGACTGTAAAAGGGGGCAGAGGCGCCAGGTTAGTGATAACCACCGTATTCCTGTTGCACTTTTTCAACGCCCGCAGAGTTTCCGAAGGCTCGAAGCCAACCAGAACATCCGCCTCCCCGTCCGATATGACTGTGCTAAGGGCATCTCCGAACAGCATCGCCGATTCGACTACCCCTCCCCTCTGGGCCATACCGTGAATTTCACTCATTCCAACCGGAATGCCGGACAGAAGCGCGGCCTCTCCAAGGATACTCGACGACAGGAGGTTTCCCTGCCCGCCTACGGCTACAATGATCAGTCTTATCGTGTCCATTTTGTTTTCCCGGCTAGTCTTTGATCGGAACAATCGCGTTTTCAGGGCAGACCTGCGCACATACCGAACACCCCGTGCACAGCCCGGGATCAATTTGAATCGTTCCCTCCCTTACGTAAAAGGCCGGGCAACCCAGTTCGTCGATACAGTTGCGATGGTTTCTGCACTTGTTGCTGATCCTGAAAGCGCGCTTGCTCTCCAGTTTCAATCCCTTAGCGTACAACGTGCACATTTGCCTGGATATGACGACCGATACGCCTTCGAATTGGAGCGCCTGCCTGACTGCCTCGATGCTCTTCCTGATTTTAAAAGGCTCAATTACAGTCACAACGGGAATGCCTATCCCCCGGACGACTTCCTCGATGGAAACGCGGCCGTACCCCTTCAGCTTCAGCATGTTCATGTCCACTCCGGGGTTGGGCTGATGGCCCGTCATGGCGGTGGTTCCGTTGTCCAGGATAACCAGGGTCAAATTATGATTGTTGAAAACCGCGTTGATCAGACCCGGTATGCCGCTGTGGAAAAATGTCGAATCGCCGATAAAGGAGATTACCTTCTTCCCGGCGGCCTTTGAAAAACCGCATCCGGTACCGGCTGAAGATCCCATACAAATGAGGAAATCGGCCATGGAAAGCGGTGGAAGCACTCCCAGCGTGTAACAGCCGATGTCAGTCGGGTAAACGGTCTCCATGCCCTCCGCCGCTTTTTTCACGATATAATAGCTCGCCCGGTGAGAGCAGCCCGCGCAAAGATTTGGCGGCCGCTGAGCAATTTCCGGGATGTCGGATAGATCCGCGACGGCGGGAGGATTATAGGAGATGCCGAAATGAGCTGCAATTGTTTTCCTGACCATGGCCGGATCGAATTCATACAACCTGGAGAACAGATCGGGAGCTTTCCCGTCGATGGGAAGGGTCAGCCCGCGTTCCTGGGCAAACGCCTTGACCTCCACTTCCATATAAGGTTCGCCCTCTTCGACAACCAGGACCCGTTCGCATCCTTCGAGAAATGTCTTGATCAGGTTGTCCGGCATGGGATTGGAGAATCCGATTCTCAGGATTTTCACCTTCTCCTCGACCCCAAGGTCCTTCACCGCGTCCCGGACATAGTTGTAGCTGACGCCATTGCAAATAATGCCCCACCGGCCTTCGCCTACGCAGAAATTGTATTCTGAGCTTTCGCTAATCTGCTTTGCTTCCTCCATGTTTTTCAAAAGCTTGGCATGGAGGTTCCGCGAGACCGCAGGTATAGTGACGTAGTTGAAGGGGTCCTTGATGAAATTTCCCTCCCTTTTTACCGGGCTGACCTCGCCCAAGGTGACGATCCCCGTCGAATGATTGATCCGTGTAGTGGTCCTGAATAAGACGGGCTCGCGGATTTTCTCCGAAAGATCGAAAGCATAACGGACCATGACCCTTGCTTCCTCAACCGATGAGGGTTCGAGGATCGGAAGTCCGGACAGCTTTCCATAGAAGCGGTTGTCCTGTTCATTCTGGCTGGAAAACATGAAAGGATCGTCGGCGGTCAATATCACCATCCCCCCTTTGATCCCTACATATGCAAGGGTCATAAGGGCATCCGCCGCCACGTTCAACCCGACATGTTTCATGACGGCCATGCTGCGCAACCCGCAATTGGCCGCGGCCGCGGCAACCTCGAGCGCGACTTTCTCGTTGACGCTGTATTCGAAATAAAGTTCGCTCTCCTGAGACATCTCGAACAGATTTGAGCTGATCTCCGATGACGGTGTCCCCGGATAGGTGGCCCCCACGGCCAAGCCGGCCTCGATGGCCCCCCTTGCAATGGCCTCATTGCCCAGGAGAAACATTTTCAGGCCGCTATGCCCTTGTAGTAATTTGTGCATTTATATAACCTCGCAAGTGATGCCGGTTTGTTTCGGCAGCACTACTCCAGGCGGCGCAATATCCGCGCAGTAAGAATTGGAATCGTTCGCTATAAGAGCCACGAACATCATAGTAAGGAGCTTGACGGGCTGAGTGATTCGGCACGTAGGACGGATAGGCCTAGGGAGTACGGGAAAAAACTTGCTGCAGGAACAGGCTGTCGCGCCGCTTGCTTACGATCTCAAATCCCCTCTGCCTCTTAGAAAGCGGGGAACTCAACCTTGGCCGGAAGCTTCGGGGAGTCTCCGATGAACCTTAGCTACAACGTGGCTATTTAATAGCTGAGATTAGGCTGTCAGTCAAGCAAAATTGATTGACCATAAAATTATTCCCGGTTGGGGATTTTTTGATGATAACTTAATGATTATAGGCAGACAGCAAAGATTATGTTCGGGTTCGGCAGGCCTGCCGGCAAATCTTCCGGCGGCCTTTGACGCGGTGAAAAGGAAGGGGTTATTTACGTGACTGAACAACTCACCATGGAGACCCTGATGGGGCAACTATCGGTGATTACCTCTGCTGCTGCCGATGAGATCTGTGAGTTCAGTTTCGACAAGCAGTTCAGCGAGCATACCGGGTTTCGTTCACTCTACACAAGGTGTGAAAGCCTTAAAATGAGGGCGGCCGAAGATGATGCAAACGTAGTCCTTGCGGTAACCGGTGGTAGAAACATCATCGGTTTTGCTGTTCTTGCCTATCCGGAACCTTATCAGCGCTGGGTCAGGCTCGAGCCTAGAGTTATGATGGAGGTAAAAGCAATAGAGGTTATCCGCGACTGGAGGAAAATGGGGGTCGGCGCCGCCCTCCTTAAAAGTATGCTCTCTCATCCCGAAGTGGAGGAAAAAATCATATATATGGTAGGCTATACCTGGACCTGGGATTTGAGCGGCACGAAAATGAGCGGATCGCAATACCGGAAAATGATGATCCGCCTTTTCCAACCCTTTCAGTTTAACGAATGTGTAACCAACGAGCCTAATATTTGCCTGGACCCGGACAATCTTTTCATGTGCCGGATCGGCAAAAACGTCAGTGCCCGGCTCCGTGACGACTTCAAATGGCTCCTGTTTGGCGTAAATCCCAGATGAAGCCGTGGGGTTCCAATGATGATCCCTCCTAAAGAGTTCATAAAGAAAATCAGACCTTTTTCCTTCCTCTCCGAAGAAGAGCTTTGTATTCTTATGTCCTGTCTCGAAGTCGACCAGTTCTTAAGGGGCCGGACGATCTATGAAAAAGGGGACGCCCGCAGTTTCGTCTACCTGATATTCTCGGGGCTGGTGGGCCTGTTCGAGAACGAACTGCCTGTCGATTATCTTTCCAGAGGCGAAGTGTTCGGAATCGTGGCTACCGGGGGCGCTCCCTACGCTCTCAAGGCCAAGGTGGTCCGGGATACCGTATGCTACATGTTTGCAGCGGACAAATTTCAGCAGGTCTTTGATGGAAACGACCGGTTTTCATCTTTTTTCCTTTCATTGATCGCGAGGCGTTTCCGCTCGTTCAAAGATATCGCCGTTCGCGGAGCAGTCCTGGATGAGACGGCCTATATCTCACCTGTTGAAAAAGCCTTATTCAAAGACCCTGTTGTTTGCAGCCCGGACTCTATTGTGGAACAGGCCGTTTCCATAATGGACGCCAACCGCGTGAGTTCTGTCGTAGTCGTGGACGGCGGATTGAAACCTTTGGGGATATTTACACACAAGGACCTTAGACGGGCCGTAATAACCGGTGGTCAGGAACGCCCGGTTTCAAGCTTCATGTCGCATCCGGTGAAAACCAGGCCTCATAATTCAACCCTGTTCGAAGCTCTGAGCGAGATGATCGAATCAGACATAAATCATCTCGTAATAACCAAGGCAGACAAGGTTTTCGGGGTAATCACAAGAAAAGACGTCCAGATTCACTTTGAACCATCCTCTTCAATAATTTCCCAGTTCAGGAGAATAAATAAAACAATTTCGATGGAAGAGCTCGAAGCCGTCTACAAGACCATAAACCTGTCTGTGGCAAAGCTCGCGATGAATGGTCCAAACTTCTACAGTCTGACCGAGATAATCTCGTCGATTCATGATGCGATTATCAACAAGGTCATCCACCTTACAAGTGCAGAACTGCCGGCCGAAAGATTCGTGTGGGTCCACATGGGCGGCCTTGGCAGAAAGGAAGAGATCCTTGCAACCGATCAGGACAACGCCCTTATCAACAGCGGTGGGCAATTGTCCGAATTTGCCGAAGCGGTCGTCGAAGGACTTGCCCGGATAGGAATACCAAAGTGCACGGGAAATTACATGGCGTCCAACCCCGCTTGGAACCAAAGTTTATCTGCCTGGCAGGATCGCTTCAGGCTTTGGTTCAATGAGCCTGTCCCGGAACATGTGAGGTTTCTCACGGTATTTTTGGATATGAGGCCGGTCTGCGGGGACGACGCCATGTTCGCCGAACTGGCCGAATCGATAAGGAGAAGCGTCAACGGGGAGGCGTTGAAGCTCCTGGCCTCTGATGCCGTCGAGATCGAACCGCCCGTGGGGATCTTCGGCATCACCGGACTCAGTAAAGGCTTAAACCTGAAAAGATATGGAATTTACCCGATCGTAAACGGTGTAAGGGTACTTGCGATGGATCAGGGAATGGTGGAAATCACCAATACAAAAGAGCGGCTGGAAGCGCTCCAAGACAGTGGGGTAGTCGGAAAACAGATGTGCCACGATCTTCTCGAATCTTTCGGCTTTGTCCAGGACCTCAGGCTTAGAAATCACTCCACGTCCCTTTTGAGTGAGACCAAAGCCGATAATCTCGTCAAAGGAAAAGACCTCTCAAAAGTCGACATGCTCATTTTGAAGGAATCCCTCAAAGTCATATCTTCTTTTCAAAAGTTCCTTATGGCAAAATACAATGTGAAGGGTGCGGACTCGTTTAGCCCTTTTTGATGTGGAGAGCGCAGAGAAAAGCAAATCGGGTGGCACGCGGAGACGCAGAGGGCGCAGAGAGTGCAAATGAAAACTCAAAACTCGGATGGCACTCGCATGCGCGGAGTTTGCTCCCTTCAGCCTAAACCCCTTCAGCCTAAACTTGGTATTCCCCAATGCTGTTAAAAGACTGCCGGTTTTGCGCTATTGATTTGGAAACCACGGGCCTCGACCCGCGGAAGGACGAGATTATAGCTTTTGCCGCCATCCCGATGCGTGGGTCGAGAATAGCGGTGCATGAGGGCTGCTATACTCTTGTAAGGCCGAAAAAATATAAACTCGAGGCTATGAAATTTCACGGCCTAAGCAGAAATGATCTCGAAGGCGCCCCTTCGTTCGAGGAAGTTGCCCCCGAGATACTGAAGGCCCTGGACGGGATCATTGTCGGACATAGCGTCGAATACGATCAGGAATTCCTCAAAGCGCATTTCAAGCGAATTGGGACCAGGCTCAAAAGTGAGTACCTGGACATAGTAGTCATCGAACAATGGCTTGGCCGGGAGTGCGGGAAGAAAGACCCCGATTTTTCGCTTTTCTCGCATTTTTCGCTTAACGGCATTATGAGCCGCTACGGCCTTAAAGAGTCTTACAGGCACAATGCAATGGCGGATGCTTTTTGCGCAGCACAGATCTTCCAGATGCAGATGAGAAGACTGGCCGATTTCGGCGTAGATTCCCTTTGGTCGTTGAAACAGGTTGTGCGCAGCTGCACGTATAGCACATGGTAGCGCCGCCTACCATGGCGGCGTTGTTCATTTGTGCATGGAATCTCCAATCGCCGCCATGGAAGGCGGCGCTGCCACAGAGATTTGGGATTTCGCCAGAACAGATTCACCGTGTTCAACCCCCTCAATTCCCCTTGACATCCCAGCCAGACTGAAGCTACAGTATAGCCGTATTATAGCTTGAGACCGCCACTCCTCCAGCTAATTAGTGTCCATCCGGAAACTCCTGATGTGACACTTACAGTTTCCAATGTTGAACTCGATCGAATAGCCATTACGATTGAAACTCCTGTGTGAAAGCCAAACCCGCAAGCGGGTTTGGCCGACCAAATGCTCGACCCAGGGAGGAGCAAAGAGACCCATGAAGACATTTTGTACTCTTAGAAGCATGCTGGCGCGAAATCTGGAATACAACCCCGAAAAGATTGCTCTTATAGAGGGCGAGAGGCAATATACCTACAGGGATTTCGCCAACCGGACCTACGGCATCGGCAATGCGTTGATCGGGCTGGGTTTGGAAAAAGGTGACCGGGTTGCAGTGTTGAGCCGTAACAGCATTGAGAGTGCGGAGTCATACTTTAGCATACCCAATGCCGGGCTGGTCCTTGTGCTGCTGAATTTCAGGCTGGCCGGTCCTGAACTTTTGAGGGTCCTGGTCGATGCCCGGGTCTCGGCTGTTATGGTAAATGAAGAATTCCTGGGGACCATAGAAGCAATCAAACCAGGTCTGGACTTCATTGGACACTATATCTTCATCGGTGATAGTCGGAAGACCGCTGCCGGCTGGCTGAGCTATGAAAACATGGCTTCACAGTACCCGTGCAGCGAACCGGAGGTCGATATCAAGGAAGACGATGTGGCCGCCCTTATGTACACGAGCGGCACCACCGGCCTTCCCAAGGGATGTATGGTTTCACATCTCAATTTATTTCACATGGGCAGAGCCATCACCATTGAGATGAAAACGGATACCCATGACGTGGGGATTATCGCCTGTCCCCTTTTTCATGTAGCGGGGCTTGAGGTCCTGAGCAACACCATGTACTGCGGAGCAACTTCGGTCGTTATGCCGCAGTGGGACCCGGAGCAGTTCATGTACCTCGTGGCGAAGCACAAAGTCACAACCGGTATGATTGCCACCCCTATGATGCTCTTCCTGGTCGAACACTTCAAGACCGGTGATTATGATCTTTCCAGCCTGAAAAAATTATTCTTCGCGGGAGCACCCGTTACTCCGATAGTTTTCCAGAAAGCCATCGAACGGTTCGGCAACATCTTCGTGCATCTTTACGGCACCAGTGAAACCACCGGCGCCGCCACCATCCTGCGGCTCGAAGAAGTCGCTGAAGCGCTGGCGCAGGGCAACACACATATTCTCGGTTCGTGCGGCAGGTCCTTTTCGGACATGGGGAGCATGGTGGTCGATGATAACGACAGCCCTGTCCCTGCCGGCGGGATAGGGGAGATAAGGGTGCGGGGCCTCGGCAACGTCTCGGGCTACTGGAACAAAGAGGAGGAGACGAAAAAGAGCTTCAAAAACGGTTGGTACTACCCGCTGGACCTGTGCAAGGTCGACGAAAACGGGTTTATATACGTTGTGGATAGAAAAAAGGATATGATAATCTCGGGCGGAGAGAACGTTTATCCGGCAGAGGTGGAAAGCGCCCTGTACAGACACCCGGCAGTTTACCAGGCAGCGGTGATTGGCACGAGTGACCATAAATGGGGAGAGGCTGTCACGGCCCTCATAGTCAGGAAAGAAAATGCGCCTGTGACCGAAGAAGAGATCAGGTCTTTTTGCAAACAAGAGATTGCGGGCTACAAAGTGCCCAAGAAGGTTTTCTTTGTTGATTCCCTGCCCATGAGCGCCAGCGGCAAGCTCCTCAAATACATGCTCAGGGAGAAATATTAACAAAAAGGAGAAGTTCTTATGAAACTCAAACAACTTGTCGTGTCCATTGAGAATTCTCCGGTCCGCCTATACCAGGTAACCGCCGCCCTGGGGGATGCGGGAATTAACCTGAGGGCACTCAACCTGGTGGATACCGGGGCTTTTGGCCAGCTCAGGCTGCTCGTTTCAGACATCGCAAAAGCCAGGCGAATTCTAATGGAATTGCAATTGCCCGCCTTCGTCAACGAAGTCGTTGCAGCGCTGATCCCCGACGTTCCCAAAAGCCTGGCCAATGTTCTCAAACCGCTTAGCGACGCCGGCGTGTATGCAACCAGCATGTACGCATTTACCGGATTTGCAAATGATAAGGCTGTCATGATCTTCCGGTTCAGCGACAATGACAGGGCCATAGAATTGCTCAAGGAAAACGGGTTGACCATTCTGGACTCCGAGGCCTTTGGGATACTGGAAAGCGAACGGTAGACAGCAAAGGGGAAATTCCATGACGAAAGAAGATCCTGACTTTACGGCCAAAAGATTTGCAGTGGCCGGCGCCGGACCTGTGGGTTGCATAGTGGCGGCTTTTCTTTCAAAGGGCGGCTATGAGGTCGCACTTTGCGATGTCATCCCCGAGATGGTCGACCCCGCGAAGACCACCGGCATCTCCATAGAGGGCGCCGAACAGCTCCATCAGAAAGTGGCCCGCACGTGTCATGGCGTTGACGAACTGGCGCAATACGACCCGGATGTCATTTTCATTACAGTCAAGGCAAATGCGCTGCCGCTGATCGTTTCGGCACTCGAGGAATTCCAAAGAGAAGGCAGGTACCTCGTAAGCTGGCAGAACGGGATCGATACCGAACTTGAGATTGCAAAGGTGCTCGGGAAAAAACCGGTCATGAGGGGCGTGGTTAACTGGGGGTGCGGGATGAAGGGCCCATGCAGGGTCATTATGGAGTTCCACCATCCCCCGCATTACGTTCAGGAGCTTGCGCCCGAATCTGCCCCCGCCGCCGTAGGGGTCGCAAAGATATTGACCGAGTGCGGACTGCCCACCCTGCATACCGATAAAATCGTCTCCATGGTCTGGCGAAAATCTGTTATGAACGCGGCCATGAACCCGGTATGCGCGGTTACCGGCCTCACGATGGCGCAGGCCACCAAGGATCCGATAATCTTCGGCCTCGTGGACTCATTGGTCAAAGAGTGCATCAAGGTGGCTCGAGCAAACGAAATCATGCTTGGATTCGACTACTATCCGCAGGCGATCGAGTACATGAAAAACGCGGGCAACCACAAGCCTTCCATGCTGATGGACATTGAAGCCAAGAGGCGTACCGAAATCGACTACATAAACGGCAAATTCGTCGAATATGGAAAACAGGCCGGGCTGGAAACTCCTTACAACGCATCTCTTCAATCGCTGGTAAAAGGACTGGAATCAGCCATGGAGTCCCGAAGGAGATGATGAGTTGAGTTCGATCTACATTGGCGTTGACGTCGGCGCTTCCCGAACGAAGGCGGCTGTCCTCGACGGTGAAAAAAACCTGCTCGGATACGCCGTAAGGAAATCCGGGGTCGATTTCTCCGCAACCGCCGAGGTCTGCCTGGCGGAATCCCTCGATATGGCCCGGCGCGGCAAGGCGGACATAGCATACACGGTTTCCACCGGTTACGGCAGGTCCAACGTAGCTTACTCAAGGGAAACAAAAACCGAGATTGGTTGCCATGCAAAAGGATGTTACTTCTATTTTCCCAAGGCCATCACGGTGATAGATATCGGAGGCCAGGACAACAAAATTATATGCCTGGACGCTGCGGGGCGCCGCACGAGCTTCAAGATGAACCGGAAATGCGCCGCGGGCACCGGGGCTTTTCTGGAAGAAATGTCCTCGCGCCTCGATATTGCGATCGAAGACATGGACACCCTCGCGAAGCAATCCACCTCCATGGTGAGGCTTGGGAGCTTCTGTACCGTTTTTTCGGCTACCGAAGTGCTTGAAAATATTCGAAACGGGAAAAAAGTCGCCGATATTGTCAAGGGAGTTTTCTTTTCGGTGATCCAAAGAATTCTCGAAATGGATTCCATATCTCAAGATGTGGTCATGACCGGCGGTGTCGTGGCTAACAATCCATACATTGTCACGATGACCGAAGAGCAGATCGGACGAAAGATCCTTGTTGCGGAGTATCCTCAGTTAACAGGCGCAATCGGGGCCGCGCTTTATGCGATCGAAGCATCGAGCCGGACAGAATTGACAGGATAAGAGAGAAGAACAAAAAACTTCGACAGGATTAACAGGATTTGGGGAGAAGCTTGAAGTCCTAAGAAGTTTTTCTTAATCCTGTAAATCCTGTCTAAAAAGGCTTTTGGGTCTGTTAATCCTGTAGATGGAACCAGCCGGGAAAGGAGGCGTTTGTCATGGCTGAAAGGCTAAAGACCACGAAAGACATCAGCAAATTCATGGCTGATTATTACTATGAACTCGATGAGGCATCCAAATCCGGAAAGCGAAAAATCGCCTGGTGCACCAGCGTGGGGCCCGCCGAAATTCTCAGAAGCCTGGGATTTCTCACCTATTTTCCGGAAACCCACGCAGCCATGCTCGGCACCAGCAGAATGGCTGCAAACCTTATTTCATCGGCTAACGCCATCGGGTATTCACCGGATATATGCTCCTATTTGACTGCCGACATCGGGTCATGCCTTCAGGGGCTGACCCCACTCACAAAAGCATTTCCCGGTATCGAGGGGGTCCCGCGGGCGGATGTGCTTGTCTACAACACCAATCAGTGCCGCGACGTCCAGGACTGGTTTTCATGGCATGCCAAAAGGCTCAATGCGCCTCTTTTGGGTTTGGAAACCCATCGAAATATCGCAAAGGTGAGCGCGGCGCACGTATCTTCGATCGCGGCACAAATGGAGAATATGGTCGAACCGCTGGAACATATCGCCGGGCGCAAGTTGGACCTGGACGAGTTGAAAAACAGGGTGGCCCTTACCCGCCAATGCTCCGACCTTTGGGAAAAATGCCTCCAGACAGCGGCGGCAACCCCTTCTCCCCTTACCTTTTTTGACGCCACAACCATAATGGGCCCGGCCGTCGCCGGTAGGGGCACCAGGGCGGCGATCGATGTTTACCGGCTGCTCCTGGAAGAATTGAACGAACGAATCGAGAAGGGCGAGGGCGCAATAGAGGGCGAGGAACGGCATCGCCTCTACTGGGACGGAATGCCCGTCTGGGGACGCCTCAGTATGCACTCGAAGCTTTTTGCCGGTTTGGGCGCCTCCGTAATCGCTTCCACCTATTGCAGCAGTTGGATTTTCAACGCCATGGACCCCGCTCGGCCCTTCGAGAGTATGGCAAAGGCATACACTGAACTGTTTATCGTTCGCTCCGACGACTACAAGGAGAAATATATCAGGGAGAAGCTGGAGTTCTTCAAGTGTGACGGCATTATCTATCATGATTCGAAAACATGCCCCAACAATTCAAACTGCCGGTATGGGATGCCTCAGCGGTTGCAGCTCGAAACGGGCATTCCGGCCCTGATAATAAACGGCGATCTCAACGATCTCAGGCTTATTTCGGATGAACAGACCAAAACCAACGTAGAGGCTTTCATCGAGCAGCTTGAAGAGGCAAAGGCGTAAGAATAAATTGAGGAATTTAGGAATTTAGGAATTGAGGAATTGGAAAGACAGGTGAATTGGGAGTTTGTTTTTAATTCCTAAATTCCTAAATTCCGGAGGTTGTCATGGCTCACTGGTTGAATCTGGGACAAAATTTCAAGGTCAACACAAAGAAATATCCGGATAATTTGGCCCTGAAGGACCAAGACAGAAGCTTCACCTATCGCCAGACAAACGAGCGTGTGAACCGGCTTGCGGACCGTCTGCTCTACATGGGAATAAGGAAAGGGGACAAGATCGCCGTACTGTTGGAAAACAGTATCGAGATCGTGGAACTCTATCTTGCAGCGGCCAAGACCGGGATAATCATTGTACCCATAAACTTCCGTCTCGTAGGCCGTGAGATCGAATATATCGTCAACAATTCCGACGCCATGGCAATATTCGTGCACGAACAGTTTACCGGGACGCTCAACCAAATCAGGGGCGAATTGGGCAACATCGACCCGGAGCGTTATTTCGTGGTCGGGCAGTGCGCCGAAGGCTTTCGGGAATATGAAGCCTTCATCGGCGAGGGATCGCCCGAGGAGCCGGACTGCGATGTAAAACCTTCTGATACCTGGGTCCTTATATATACTTCGGGCACTACCGGCAAACCAAAGGGGGTGCTCAGATCACATGAATCCCACATCGCCTACTATATACTTAACGCAGTCGATTTCGGGTTTACCGGCAAGGACATTTGCCTGAATGTAATGCCGTTGTGCCACATCAACTCCGTCTATTTCACATTTACTTTTCTCTATCTCGGCGCATCCGTATACATTCATCCGGCCCTTTCCTTCAAAACCGAAGAGGTGTTGGAGATAATCGAACGTGAAAAGATCACTTTCATTTCGTTGATCCCGACCCATTACAATCTGATCTTGAGTGCTTCCGGCAAGGGACGGGACCGTGACCTGAGTTCCATCCGCAAGCTGCTCTGCTCGTCGGCGCCGGTCAGGCAGAAAATGAAAATGGAGATAATGGACTTCTTTCCCGGCGTGCAGCTCTACGAGGCGTACGGATCGACTGAAGCGGGCATTGTCACCATATTGAAGCCGGAAGAACAGTTGAGAAAGCTCGGTTCGATCGGGTGCGAGAGCTTTGGGACCGATCTCGTCAAAATTCTCGACGAAAAAGGCCGTGAGGTCCCGTGTGGCCAGATAGGGGAGATATACTCCCGCGGTCCGATGCTGTTCGACGGATATTACAAGCTCCCCGATAAAACCGCCGGCTCTTTTCGGGGCGAGTACTTTTCCGCCGGGGATATGGGCAGGAAGGATGAAGACGGATTTTTCTATATCGTCGATCGCCGGGATAACATGATAATAACCGGTGGAGAAAATGTTTACCCCAGTGAGTTGGAAGAGGTGATAGGGTGTCTTGATTCTGTGTATGATTGTGCCTGCATCGGAATTGCCGATGAAAAATGGGGTGAAAAAGTAGTTGCAGTGGTAGTGCCCGGGTCCGGACTTGACGAGGACCAGCTGAGTGAGATCATAACGGAGCGGTGCAAGACGAACCTGGCCAGGTTCAAACGCCCCAAGGAGATCATATTCATCAAACATGAGGAAATGCCCAGGACAGCAACCGGAAAGATCCTGCACAGAAAATTGAGGGAAACGTTCAACAGAACAGAGAACACTAAGGAGTAAATTCATGAGAGAAGTTGTAATAGTTGGAGCGGCGAGAACTGCCGGCGGTCAATTCGGAGGCTCGCTTAAGGGAGTCACTGCTCCCGAAATGGGCGCGGCCGTGATTAGAGAAACTATAAAACGTTGCGGGATTGCACCCGATGTAATCGAGCAAACCGTTTTCGGCAATGCCTGGCAGGCAGGCGTCGGCCCCAATGCGGCCAGGCTGTGTTCGGTTATGGGTGGTATCCCGGTGGAAGCCCCGGCGGTTTCAGTCAATGTCCGTTGCGGTTCGAGCATCCAGGCTTTGATTTTCGGCGCTCAGGCCATAAAAGCAGGTGACGTAGATACCGTGCTTGTAGGTGGTACCGAAAGTGCCAGTAATATCCCCTATGGATTGCCCCGCGCCCGCTGGGGATACCGCATGGGCAACGGAGAACTGATTGATTTCATGCACAAGGACGGATTTCTGTGTCCTCTGGGCGGTGGACTCATGGGGGAGATCACAGACTGGCTCGCCAAGGAAAGAGGGATCTCCAGGCTGGAGCAGGATGCTTTCTCCGCCGAATCGCATAATAAAGCCGAGGCCGCGATCCGGGAAGGAAAATTCCTCGAAGAGGTCGTTCCTATTCAGATCAAAGGGAAAAAGGGCGAACCAATCCTGGTTACCGAAGAAGAGATCTACCGTAAGGGTGTAACCGCGGAATCGCTGAGCAAGCTTAAGCCGGTCTTCTCCAAAGATGGCACGGTAACCGCCGGAAATGCATGCGCCTTATGCGACGCTGCATCGGCTGCGGTGCTGATGGAGCGCGGCAAGGCCCTTGCCATGGGCCTGAAGCCCATGGCCCTTTTGAGAGGCTATTCTTTTGTCGGGGTCGAGCCCAAACGGTTTGGCATCTCGCCGGCCAAAGCGATACCCGTCGCTTTGAAAAAAGCGGGGCTCCAGTTAGGCGACATCGATCTCATCGAACTCAATGAGGCCTTCGCGGCTCAGTATATTGCCTGTGAACAGGACCTCGGGCTGGATCGCTCCAAGGTCAATATTTACGGGGGAGCGATCGCTCTCGGGCATCCGGTAGCCGCTACGGGCACAAAGATTCTCACCACCCTGCTCTATGCCATGCGGGAGAGGGATGTGACACTTGGCGCGGTTAGCCTGTGCATCGGCGGAGGAAATGGCGTGGCCGCCATAGTTGAGAGGCTCAACTAAGACGATGTTGAGTTCATGACTCATCACACTAAACTCGAAATCAAACCGGGGCAGGCTGTGCTTCTCTCTTTTGCCGTTATCGCAGCCTGCCTCCTGAGTTATGAATTCTTTGACGCGCCCGCCGCACGTTTTTGCGCAAGCCTTGACTACAAAGTCAAAGAAATATTCGGTCTGATAACCTGGCTGGGGTTATCCACACCCTGGGTGGTTGGCGCACTGGCCGGGTTTATCTACTTCAAATTCATCAAAAAAAAAGAAACCCCGGCAAATGCGGCCGCTTTCCTGCTCGCGGCCGTGATCTTCTCAGGACTGGCGAACGACCTTCTAAAGGCGCTGATTGGCAGAAGCAGGCCCGGGTTGCTCCTTTCCGAGGGCATATACGGGTTTAAACCCTTTACCAGCCAGTATTACTATTCCTCGTTTCCATCCGGCCACGCCAACACCATAGCTTCCCTGTGCTACGGCCTTTTCCTGGTAACCGGCCGTTTCAAGTTTTTTCTGCTGGGTATAGCTTTGGCCGTGATGGCCAGCCGTGTTATAGTGGGAGCTCATTTTCCGAGTGACATATTATTCGGGGCTTACCTGGGATTAGTCGTTACCGAACTGTTGAGATCAATATGCCATTTGCGAACATAGGCGACATCGATCTATATTACGAGATCCACGGCGAAGGATTTCCCCTCCTCTTTATCAGCGGGCTTTCATCAAGCACCTGGACCTGGGAAGGACAGATTCCCTTTTTCAAGCAGCATTACAGGTGCATTGTTTTCGATAACAGGGGGGGCGGATTGTCAGGTAAGCCGCCGGGGCCGTATTCGATAGCACAAATGGCCGAAGACGCGCTCCATCTGCTGGACCACCTCTGCATCGAAAAGACGCTCGTTTTCTCCCTTTCAATGGGGGGAATGATCGCTCTGGAGCTGGCAAGGATTGCATCGGACAGGCTTGGCGCAATGCTTCTGGGGTGCACCCATGCCGGGGGAAAGAGCCGCATTTCACCCTCGCCCGAAACTGTGTCGCTCCTGATGGACAATGAGGAGCTAACCCGGGAACAACTCCTGCACAAGCAAACACCCCTGTTTTTTAGCGATAGTTTCCGGTCCGAAAAATCCGAAATCATTGAAGAACATTATCGCGTGCAGCTTCTTGCGCCGGATCAGCCGCAATTCGCCTTCCAGGCTCAACTCAAGGCAATCTATACGTTCGATTGCACGGACGCCTTGAAACAAATCAATAATCCTGTGCTCGTCATAACCGGCACGGAAGATGTTCTGATTCCACCGGCAAATTCAACCTACCTTACCGCACACCTCCCAAATACCGAGTTGATCGTAATATCGGGGGCTGGACACGCCTTGCATGTCGAATGCCGGGATTTTCTCAATCGGGCCGTTCACACTTTTTATCAGAAGAATTTAGGGATTTAGGGATTTAGGGATTGGTGAACCATTGTATCCATTCCCCGTAGCCCCTCGCGCAGGCGGGGGTCCAAGCGAAGCCGGTCAGTCCCCTTGGCATGAAAGCCGAAATGACGAAGGAGTATAGAATCTTCAAAGCGGCGGGTTGCTTTCAGAGTGGCGCAGGAAGTTGGCAGCGTATCTCCCATTTTAGGCGGTTATTTGTTTGGGCGAATCTGCCTTAAGGCAAACCGCGTGCTACTCCTCCCGCCTTCGAGGGAGCCCCCCTGGCCTCTAGTCTCCGTCATCCGGTAACGTCCGCTCTCGCGCTCGGATTTGACACGCCGCGAGGGCTCAGTGCGGCTTAAACCGGCACAATTGCCAGTGAGTCAAAAAGCGAGTAAAAACGACGGACAAAACTGGACAGTTTGTTGTACTGTCTAGTTAGGGAGAACCGGAAGAAAGGAGCGTATTTTGTGCCAAGAAAAAAAGAGGGCAACGATACGAACCTTCGCGAGAAGGCAGAGCGAAAGCTGGGATTGGAATTGCAACGGCCCGAAGAAGAACTTGCTGAGGATGCACAACGACTTATCCATGAATTGCGGGTTCACCAGATTGAGCTCGAAATGCAGAACGAAGAACTCAGAAATGTTCAGGCGGAGCTTGAAGAATCCCGCGCGGGCTATGCCGACCTCTTCGATTTTTCCCCCGTGGGATACGTTTCGATCGACAAAGACGGTCTTATACACGAAGTGAACCTCACTTTGGCAAGACTGCTCGGTATTGAAAGGGGCCAACTGATTGGGAAGCCTTTTATGCTTAATGTGGCGCCAGCGGATAGGGATTTGCTATATCTTCACTGCGGAGGGGGGTTCAAAACCGGAGGCCGGGCAGTTTGTGAGCTCCGCTTGAAGAAAAAAGGCGGTGAAGAGTTTTACGCCCAGTTGGAGAGCATCTTTGTCAAAGATGCGGAAGGAGCGTCATCATGCAGGACCGCGATCATGGATGTCTCGGAGCGCAAGCGCGTGGAAAAGGAACTGGGCATCTATCGAGATAATCTCGAGAAGTTGGTGGAAGAGCGCACCTTGGAGCTGGCCAGAACGAATGAGCTGCTCATTCAAGAAATAGCGGAGCGGATAAATGCCGGGCAGAAACTTGAAGAGCAGGCAGGCGAACTGGAAGAAATAAATACGGCGTTAAAGGTCCTCCTCAAACTCAGGGAAGAGGAGCAAAAAGAATTAGGAAGAAACATTCAATCCAATTTAACGGAATTGGTCCTGCCGTATTTAGATAAACTGAAAAAGGGACGATTGGACCATATTCAAAGATCCTATGTCGAGATTCTTGGGTCCGCCATCCATGAGGTTTTATCTCCCTTCTTGAAAAATCTTTTTTCAGCAGAGTTGGCCAACAACCTCAGCCCCACGGAAATCCAGGTCGCCAATTTGATCAAAGAAGGAAAGACGAGCAAAGAGATTGCCCAGTTGCTGTGTATTGCTGAAAAGACCGTGTCGTCACACCGCTATCAAATCCGCAAGAAGCTCGGGTTGATAAACGAGAAGATCAATCTCCAAACCCACCTTCGCTCTCTCAAATAGTACCCAAATATCATCAGTATATCCTAGGTTTATTTACAGTATCGACATCTCTTGATTTCATGCCGATACTAATGCTGCTATGGGAGATTTGTGTCAACAAATGGAGGCCCAAATGGATCCAACGAGATACAAACTTACCCTGCATTGCGTCGGGCCTCGTGGCTGTGGCTGGCATGGCGTTCCAGAACATGCTCCCATCGGTCGTGATGGTCAGCACAACTGTCCCCAGTGTGGATTAATGCTTAGGGGTATCAGTGACTCAACACCGCTAACTATTCAGCAACTAACTGAAACTTTACAGTTTCTTAATCGAAACTTTTACCCACGAGGAGAGCGGTGCCGCTAAAGCTCTGTAAAGCGTCCGGCGCGAGACCTAGAGGGATTCTGCCACATCGTCGGGGTCCTCTCCCTGCTCTATCAGCTTGCGGGCGTGGGCAACCTGTTGCGCGGACAGGAACCGCTTGCGGCCCATCCACACCCCACGGGCCACAGCCGCCGCGCGGCCCGCTTTTGTCCGCTCTTGGATCAACGACCGTTCAAGCTCTGCCAGTATTCCGACCATTTGCAAGTCTTTTCCGACGAGGATGCCTTCATCCGCTTGGTCGCAATACCAGCCAGGCTGGTCAAAGGTAATCGACTCGTCCTTGTACGTCAAAGTCATGGGACGTACATCGCGGCGAATCGGATCGCCTGTTTCAGGACAAATAGGATTATCAGTTATTGTCTTTAACGCTTCAAGATCGTAGGTCGGTTTCCGCTTCTCAGCCATAACACAATATACATCTTCAAGATGTTGAGCCAAGTTGTTTCGAGGTGCATAGCTGCTGTCGGCGAGACAGGCGGGCTAAATCCATGAAAAGCACTCCCCGCCAATGCGCATACAATCTCTCAATCCCTAAATTCCTTTCAATGTCTTGACGAAGACCCCTATCTTCGCGGTGAGCTGCGGTTCCGCTCCCCAAAAGAAATGATCGGCGCCTTTGAGTACTTCAAGAGCGGGCAGTTTGGTTTTTGGCCGTTTGGAGAGCCAGTTTTGCAGGGACTTGATTGAACAGTATTCATCTCTATCCCCGACGATTATAAGTGCGGGCGCATCGGGGAGTTCGAGTCCTTCAAAAGAAATAAAATCCAACGGCGGCGCTAAAAGTATGAGCGAATCGGGACGAAGGCCCATTCGGATTGCCTCCATCGCTGCCCATGCCCCGTAGGAATAACCGGCGATATCGATGCCCGCCGTGGACTTGTTCCGGAGCAATTCCGAGATGGCGATCAGGTCCACGGCGTCTTTTTGCCCCTCAGCCGGGTTGCCGCCGCTCTCGCCTGCTCCCCTGAAATTATAGCGCAGTGTTCCCCACCCCAGGCTCGCAAACGCTTTGCGCGCCGCCTGGATCACGTTATTGTCCATGTTGCCTCCAAAGAGCGGATGGGGATGGCAAAGGATTGCATTCCGACCGGTTCTCCCTTCTTCGAAAAGACCTTCCAGACTTATTGCGCCGTTCTCCACCGGGATGCTCAACAGCTCTTCAGACATAATTGGCCCCTTTTCGGTCGCCATATGATAGATTATCTTTAGCTGGCCTGCATCCGGAAACAGCGGATGCGAGCATTTTCCGGATGGAAACTACACCGGAACAGCCGGTCTTGCCACGAATTAAAAAGGACGTTGAATGTCTCTTTTCAGATCCGCTCTTGCGCTTAGCGGGGGTTCCGCACGAGGATTATCGCACCTGGGAATTATCCAGGAAATCGAGCGGACAAACCTGAAGTTCAATATGATAGTCGGCACCAGCATGGGGGCCTTAGTAGGCGGCCTCTACGCCTGTTTTGGATGCTCGGCCAAGGTAGTAGACAGTTTGAAAAAACTCTTTGATAGCAAGCTTTTTGTCAAGGCCACCTCCAGCGCGGTGGAGGAGGATTCCACCTCTATCGGTCCTGACGGCTTTTTTAACCGCTTTACGTGGCTGTTCAGACAAGGGGTCTTCTACTCCCGCACGATGATGCAAATGGAACTTGTAAGTGAAAATATGTTCACCGAACTGTTGGCGATGATTGTTCCCGATGTGCTCATAGAAGACCTGCCGGTACCGTTTGCAGCAGTTGCGATGGACATGCTCACCGGGGAAGAGATAGTGCTCACAAAAGGGTCTCTCAGACGCGCCATTGCCGCAAGTTCCTCGATTCCGGGCATCTTCCCGCCAATCCAGGTGGACGGACGGATCCTGGTCGACGGAGGTTGGACCGATAATGTTCCAGCAACTCCGGCAATCGCCCTGGGAGCTCATTTCGTCCTGGCCGTTGACGCAAGCGTTGAAATTGCGGGAATTGTGGCAAGTCCAAGGTCCGCATTGGAGGTCCTGTTCCGTTGCAATGAAATTACGCGAATTCTTCTAACCAGGCATCGAAAATCATCCGCCGATGTTTTGATCACCCCCGAAATAGGGGACCTATTTTGGGCCGATTTCAGATCCCTGGACCACTGCCTTGCGGCAGGAAGAAAGGCCTTCGAGCAAAATGCATCAAACATCCGCAAACAAATGCTCCTGCGCCGGGTCCGCACACTTGAAGGAACCATTCATCCAGGCCGGACCGGGGAGTGGAAACATCCGATGGTGATAATGTGATACTAAAGGAGCGGGGAGCGGGGAGCGGGAATCAGGCAGGCCCCCGTGTTTATTCTTGCTTCTCGCTCCTTGCTTCACGCTCCCCGCTCCCCGCTTCTCGCTTCTCGCTTCTCGCTTCTCGCTCCCTCCTGTCGTTGAGAAACACAGGTCCTCAGATTTTTTCCTTTGACAATACACTCCCGAATTATGCAATAGTAGCTTTAAAGATCGGTGGAAAATCTAACGCAGTATGAAAGGGGATGTTCAATGGCTAGCAGGTGTTCCTATGCCGTTTTTATGGTGGGCTTGAGTCTGTGCATCCTGCTGCCGGCGTTTGCAACGGCCGGAACGAGCGAGGATGCCAAGGTCCAGGCGTCGATCTCTGTGATCAGGGAGATTATGGATATCCCCGAATGCGCGATTCCACCCAGTCTTTTGCGCATGGCCAGGGGAATTGCGATCTTTCCGGATCTGCTCAAAGCGGGATTTATTTTCGGAGGCCGTTATGGAGTCGGGGTGCTGCTGGTGCGAAACCCTGACGAATCCTGGGGCAACCCGGTTTTTTTCCGCCTGATAGGAGGCAGCTTCGGGTGGCAGATCGGCGCCCAGTCCAGCGATGTTATACTGGTGCTAAAGAGCATCCGCAGCCTGGATACCATCTGTGGCGGTAAATTCACTCTTGGGGCTGACGCTTCGATAGCGGCCGGACCCGTAGGCAGACAAGCCGAAGCGGACACCGACGTTTTGCTCCGGGCGGAAATCCTCTCCTACTCCAGAAGCAGGGGCCTTTTTGCGGGACTCTCGCTCGAAGGCGCCGCAATCCAAGTGGAATACGGCCCCACAGCGGCATTCTACAACACCCCGGGATTGCTTCCGGTAGACATCATTAAAAACCCCAACATGATGGCCCCCCCGGTTGCGGTGGAACTTAAAAGGGTGCTTGACTGGTATTCGAAACAGTAAGGAAAACCGTCACACAACAATAACCCTGTTTCTGCCGTCCGTTTTCGCGTGGTACATCGCCTCGTCCACCCTGACGAAAAGCTTGCCGGCATCGATATCTGCCGGCTTGGCTTCGGTTACCCCAAGGCTTATCGTGAGGCGAATGGGCTGGTCATGGTAATAGAACCGAAGAGTTTCCATGCTCGTTTCACTCTTTTCCAATGGGAAATGTTAGCCTCGCCCCGTGCCACCCTATTACCAAAATCATGGGGCAAAGCGAAAAGATCAGGAGTAAATAAACGATGCTGATGCTCCTGAATCTTGTCAGAACGTCGGGGGTCATTTCTCGCAACACAAGAGCGGCAAGAGAGACCGCCAGCATGGGAAGGGAAACAGATATTTTTATGTTGATCCTTCGCAGCGGCCTGGCCAGGTAATTAACCCACCAGGATACCAAGCCGGTCAGAATCACGACAGGGGTAAAGATTACTCCTCCCGCGAGGCAATGGAATGCGGTGGCCTCGTATGAAGGGTCGCCTGTTATAAAGTATAACAAAATGAAGAAGGCCGGTGAGAGCATGAACACAATAGGGAAATGCACTGTCATCGGGTGCGGATGTCTTCTAAGAAAGGGCACCTTTTTAAAGAGTGGTTCAAGAAAGGTCTTTCCCTCGATTTCGGAAACCGGCTCACGCTTGATTATCCCCACAGCGGGATATCTGTCGAGGACTTCAGGCCCGTGGGGAGCGCCGCCCAGGTCGGTAGTAAGGTCCTTGCCGGAGGGATGGCGGTTCATATGGGTGCCTGTTTTCCACAACTTGCTCAGGCTTACGTCATAGATTTTACCTTCATAGGCGATATAAACGGGCCTTCCTTCCTTACCGTCCTTTTGGGCAAGTTCTTCGGGGCTGAGTTCCATGTCAGGCATTTGAATTCCCCTCCCGGGTCACATTGAGTTTCTTCACGCGATTTCAAAAGATAAGGTATCGAGCGGCTCAATACAATCATTACTCTAAATTCAGGAGAGCACTCATTGCTTTTGAGGCGTAAGGACTTATGGTGATTGTGGCATGAAAACTCACTACTATGGTATTCTTTCAGTAGGGGAGGTCTTTGTGCCCTCCCAAAGCACTCAATTTCAAAGCAACTCTGTTTTACGAGGAGGTCGGTTTCCTTGAAAGCACCGCTCATTTTCGTGCTGATTGCCGCATTGTTCCTGTTTCCCGCTCTTTCCACGGGTGAGATCTCCAAAGACATTTCGGAAGTCCGGCTTTCTAACGGCCTCAAAGTCATTATGCTGGAAAACCACAAAGCTCCGATTGTATCTTTCCAGGTCTGGTACCGGACCGGGGCGCGCAATGAAATAGCGGGCAAAACCGGGTTAGCACACATGCTCGAGCACATGATGTTCAAAGGGACCGAGAAGGTTAGCGGTGAGCAGTTCGTCAGGGCATTCTATGAACTGGGGGGAGAGCAAAACGCATCCACATCCCATGACTTTACCTATTTTTTCGAATCCCTTGCTTCAAACAGCATAGCTGTGCCCATCGATTTTGAGTCCGACCGCATGAGCAACCTGGTTCTCAGGGAAAGCGATTTTCGAACGGAGAGGATGGTAGTTCTCGAAGAGAGGCGAATGCGAGTCGATGACGACCCGCAGTCTTTTCTGCTGGAGCAGTTGGAGGCCGCTGCGTACCAGTCTCAACCGTACCATTGGCCTGTTATTGGATGGGCCCAGGATATCGAGAGGCTGACGATAGATGACGTAAAGGCTTTTTACTCGCGCTACTACAACCCTGCCAACGCTTTCATCGTGGTAACCGGGGACTTCAAAAAGAAAGATCTTTTACTACGGCTGGAAGAGACTTTCGGAAAAATCCCTGCCGGAACGGCCGCCCCCCGGCTTTTCATTGAGGACCCCCGCCAACCGGGCGAAAGAAGAGTTATTGTCGAACATCCGGCCCAGGTCGGGTCCCTGGTGGTCGGCTGGCATGTTCCCAACCTTAGAAGCGAGGACAGTTACGTTCTGGAGGTCATAAAGGCCATTCTTGCCCAGGGTAAGAGTTCCAGACTCTATGACCACCTGTTGCGCGGCAAAGCGCTCGTGCTGGACTCATCCGTCGACTACAGCCTGACTTCCCAAGACCCGGGGCTTTTTTATATTTCCTGCTCCTTTCTTCCTGGAAAGGACCCCAAAGAAATAGAGCAGGCGGTCTATGAAGAACTCGAGCTTCTCAAAACGGGCCCCTTGGGGACTCGGGAACTGGAGAAGGCAAAAAACCAATTGGAGGCATCCTTTGTCTTTGACCAGGAATCCATCGAATCCATGGGGGAGAAGCTTGGCGAGTATGAAACGGCTCTTGACTGGTCGGCTATCAACGCATACGTTCCATCGATCCGGAGCGTTACACCGCAGGATATTCAACGGGTTGCCTCCAGGTACTTCACGGCGCAAAACCGCACTGTCGGCATTCTGAGTCCATCGAAGCCATCCTCTGAGGCCGTACCCCAGCCTTCAGGAGGAGGCATCAAACAACGGAGCATAAGGTATCGGGCCTCGCGGTGAACAGTGAAAAACAAAAACCCCCGATTGCTGAATTCACGCACAAAATACGAGCGCTTGCCATGAATGTGAAAAAGCACTTCATAGTGTTTATTCTGGGATTGATAGTGCCTCTGCTCACGGGCGCCTGCTGCCTGGCGATGCCGAAGGCCGAGATGATCGAATTGCCCAACCACCTGAAGCTGATCGTGTTCGAAGAGCATTCGATTCCGGCCGTAACCCTTGAATTGCTGGTGTCTGCCGGTTCCTGGCAAGACCCGCAGGAGATGAAAGGTCTGGCAAACCTCACGGCCAAGTCTATTCTGCTTGGAACCCGGTCTCTCTCATTCGATGAGATAAATAAGAGGCTTGACTTCATCGGGGCGTCTCTGGATGCGGATTGTACCAGGGACTTCGCCCTGATCGGCATGCAAGTGCTGAAAAAGGACCTTGATGCAGGATTGGGTCTCTTTACGGAAGTTATCATCCATCCAACTTTCCCCTCAGCCGATGTGGACGGACAGAAAGATGACATAATCGGATCGCTGCGCTCAAAAGAGGACGATCCCATTGAGGTTGCGAACAAGGCCTTCAACAGGGCGCTTTTCGTGGATAATCCCTACGCCTCCCCCGTAGAGGGTACGGAAAAATCAGTCGCCGAAATTGGGACCACGGAACTTTCCAGTTTTTACTCTTCATTTTACCGGCCAAACAACTCAATCCTGGTGATTGGAGGGGACATAACCCTCCGGGAAGTCAAAGACATTATCGTTCCCAAACTGGTAGAATGGGAAGCCGCAGGAATTTCTGAAACACCTTCCCGGGTGGAATTCGCCGAAGGAGTGGTCAACGTCGCCATTGATAAACCCGTGTCACAAGCGACGATCATGCTCGGCTGCCCAGCCATGGAAAGGGCCAGCGCGGATTATTATCCCTTTCAGGTTTTGAACCAGATCCTGGGTTCGGGGGACCTGTCGAGTCGGCTCATGGTCGAATTACGCATCAAAAAAGGACTTGCCTATGCTGTTGAAAGCTACCCGGAAGCCCGTAAGCATGCGGGGTCTTTCCGGGTTATTATCCAGACCAAGGCTTCGTCTGCCAAAGAGTCTATTGCGCTTGCCAGAAAGGAATTGGAGCGGCTCCGGCACGAACCGGTTTCCGAAGCGGAACTCCAGGCGGCAAAGAAATTTTTGACAGGCAATTTCCCTTTAAAGTACAGCCAGCAAATCGATTATGCAAAATTCCTGGCTCAAATTCAATTCTATGGACTCGGCTCCGATTATCCCGACAGATACGCCTCCCTGATAAATGCGGTGACCTCGGAGGAGATCCTCGGGGTGGCAAAAAAATATATAGCCCCGGAGAATGTTACGGTCATAGTCGCCGATCTGAAAAAAGCGCAAATAAAGTGAACAGTGGAAAGTGAATGGTGAGTTTAAAAATGAAAAGGAGAGTTTTATGAAAAAAACGTTGATGTTCTTGATCTCTTTGTCTTTTCTTATGATGCCATGCGCCTCGTTTGCCCAGCAGGACAAAGGCCCCGGGCCCGGAGACCAGGCCCTTGAGCAGCAGAAGAGTGCGCCGGACCAAAAAATGATGAAAAAACACTGCGACCATAAGATGGGCGAACACCACAAGATGATGAAAGAGATGAACGACAGGCTTGACGCAAAAGTGGCAGCCATGGACGCCGCGACGGGTGATAAGAAGGTGGAAGCAATGGCGGACGTGATTAAGGAAATGGTGGCGCAGAGAAAAGAGATGCAAGAGCACATGATGAAAATGGGACACAAATGCATGAAATGTATGGAGCACAAAAAACATAAGAAGGCGCAAGATAAGGAAGAGAAGTAATACAGGACTGGTTGCTGAGGACTGAAGACTGAGTGGAAAAGCACCGCAGGCTCCTCCGCAACGCCATGGTGTAGCCGCGTAGCGGCCGAAGGGGGTGTAGCGCGCGCAGCTCCCCACGCTTTTAAGAATCTATCTTTGAACTATTGTAATTACAGCCCGCAGTATTATTTTCTCGCACAAGAGTGCCGCTGTCTGCGGCATTCTTGTGACTATTTTTTCGCTACTCTTTAATTTTTGCGCTTTTGGAGAGGAAAGCTCAGCGGCCAACGGAGTCTTTCCGGTTCACTTATTCATCTGCTTTTTTGAGATTGCGGGGCTTTTGCAAATGCCGGATCTATGCCGCCGGGATTTTCTCAAACTATTCGGAATTGCAGGAACGGGAGCTGTGCTTTACGGCTGCGGAGAGCCGTCACAGCGTTATCTGATTCCTTTCATCAGCCCCCCTGAAGACGTCGTCCCGGGAAAGAGCGTGTATTACGCAACGACGTGCCGCGAGTGTCCGGCGGGCTGCGGAATGCTGGCCAAAAATCGTGAGGCTCGCATAGTCAAGGTCGAAGGCAACCCCGCACACCCGGTCAGCGGAGGCAAGCTCTGCATGCGTGGACAAGCTTCGCTGCACGGCCTCTACAACCCCGACCGATTCCAGGGCCCGATGCAGCGAAACGCGGCCGGCGGTTTCGATCCCATCACCTGGGATCAGGGCGAGGCGGTTTTGGCCGCGAAATTATCCGAAGCTGTGAGCAAGGGCGGCAGCGGCCGAATCGTGGTCATGACCGACCTGATCACCGGGTCGTTAAGCGATTTGACAGGGATGTGGCTCAATGAAATGGGCCAGAAAAACGGCCACATTATATATGAACCTTGGTCCTACGAGCCTCTGAGAAAGGCCAACCAGGCTGTTTTTGGCCGCGATGCCATTCCGGCTTACCGGTTGGATGAACTCGATTTTCTCATCTCTTTTAACGCCGGCTTTCTCGAAACATGGATATCAAATCTCGAATTTGCGCGCCAGTACGGTTCCTTTCATCCAATCAGCGGTAAGAGGAAGAATACCTTCGTCTTCGTTGGACCGCGGCTTTCCATGACGGCAAACAATGCAGACCTGTGGGTCCCTACCCGCCCCGGAACGGAATATGCCGTAGGACTGGGAATCATTCGGGCAATTCTCGACAATAATCTCGTTTCCGGATTGCCTGCCGATCGCAGGGCGGCGCTTGCAGCGATGGTAGTCAACTGGCCGGTTGACAAGGCAGCCGCAATAGCCGGCTGCGATCCGAATCTAATTGAATCCGTCGCAAAAAGGTTCGCGGCCGCCGATCGCCCGCTCGCTATCGCAGAAGGCCTTTCCCAGTGTCTGCCCAATGCCACCGAAGCCGCCATGGCCGCAAATCTGCTCTGCACTCTGAAGCCAGCAACCCTTTCAGCCATCGATTTCAACAGGGAATCTTCCTATACCCTGGCCGCCAGGGCCGATGCGATCAAAATCGTTGTCGACCGGATGCGCTCGGGGGAAATTGACGTTTTGATTTTCAGGGGAGCAAATCCGGTTTTCTCGCTCCCGAAATCCTGGGATTTTGCCGGAGCGATAAAGTCGGTGCCTTTCGTGGTTTCATTTTCTCCGGCCATCGACGAAACAGCAGCACTGGCCCATCTGGTGCTGCCCAGCCATTACAGTTTCGAGTCCTGGGGTGATTACTCTCCACGAAAGGGAGTGACCGGGTTCTTACAGCCGGTGATGGGACCTGTTTTCAATACGAAGCACATGGGAGACATCCTGATATCCACCGGGAAAAAGGTAAAGGGAGAACAGAGCTTTCCCTTCAAGGATTTCTACGAAGCGATGCAGGGCTACTGGACGCGCATATCGGCCGAGGCCGGGATCGAAAACTTCGATGCGTTCTGGCAGAAGTTGGTCATGCAGGGCGGGTACTGGCCCGAACAAACCGGAGCAGCCCCGGCGCTTTCCATGCCTGTGCCGTCATTTGATTTTCCCTACCCGGAGCAAAATTCGGCAGCGGCCCTTCCGCTGGTCATCTATCCGACCGTACAGTTTTTTGACGGCAGAATGGCCAACCACTTGTGGGTACAGGAAATTCCCGACCCGATGACGCAGACTACCTGGGGGGGATGGTTGGAGATTCATCCGGAGACCGCCAGGAAATTGAACCTGGAAAAAGGAGAGCTTCTCAGTCTGAAAACGGATCATGGGACTATCCGGATACCGGCCCTCCCAATCTACACGGTACCGGAAGGCGTCGCTGCAATACCTGTGGGGCAGGGACACTACAACTTCGGAAGATTTGCAAGCGGGCTTCCGGCAAATCCTTTCGAACTGCTTGGCCCCGATCTGGACCCGGTTTCAGGAGCCATCCTGCGTCACGAGCTAAATCTGACAGTCGAAAAAACGGGTGAAAAATTCGATATCGCCCACACAGATGGAAGCTACTTTCAGCACGACCGCAACATTGCGCAGACAATTTCTCTGGAAGAGCGAAACAGGATGGCGGAGGCGGGAGAAAAACCATACATCGATTACCCCCTTCCGCAAGGCTACCAGAAGTCGAAAGATTTCTATCCGCCTCAAATGTACAAAGACTACCGCTGGTCGATGGTAGTAGACCTGGATCGCTGCATAGGCTGCGGTGCCTGCGTGGCCGGGTGCTATTCGGAAAACAATGTCGCGGTTGTGAAACGGGAACAGGTGCTCAGGGGCCGCGAAATGTCCTGGATAAGGGTGCAGCGATATTTCGACGATGACAAAAAGAGCGCCAAGTGGCTGATAATGCTTTGCCAGCACTGTGACAACGCGCCCTGCGAGTACGTATGCCCGATCTACGCTCCTCACCACAGCGTGGAAGGGCTCAATAACCAGATTTACAATCGCTGTTTCGGAACGCGTTTCTGTTCTCAAAACGATCCTTACAAAGTGCGGCGCTTCAACTGGTACACCTTCACCCGGCCAGAACCGCTCAAATGGCAGCTAAATCCGGATGTTACAGTGAGACAAAAGGGCGTAATGGAAAAATGCTCCTTCTGCGTTCAACGAATCATTGAGGCAAAACTGGACGCCACAGCCAAAGGACGCAAGGTGCGCGACGGCGACTTTACGACTGCCTGCGCCCAGACCTGTCCGACCGGCGCCCTCATCTTCGGCAGCCTGGTCGATCCGGACAGCCGGGTATCGAAGCTGATCAACGACGTCAGGGCTTACCAGGTGTTCGCGCACCTTAATACCAAGCCTGCTGTGATTTATCTCAAAAGGGTTACTCAGACAATTACGGTTTGATCGCTAAGGCGGGTGGGTCGCGATAAAACGGCGTCCACCCTGCATAAAGGTTTATGGGGACCTGAACTATGGCGACGGTTTCACATGGGGTGACCAAGGCGGCAGGGCCGCAGAATCTGACCACTTATGGCGCGGTGGACGATCAGATACTGGGGGCTATGTGGACCCCCGGCCGCGTTTACTGGATTTGGCTGGCCGCTACCGGGCTGGGCGTTCTGGTCGGCGCTTGTTCCTGGGCCTACCAGATCGCAACCGGCCTGGGGTCGGCAAACATCCTCCACCCCGCTATGTGGGGCACCTACCTGGTCAATTTTGTGTTCTGGGTCGGTATCGCTCATTCCGGGACCCTTATTTCCGCAATCCTGTTTCTGTTTCGCGCATCCTGGAGGACCACCATTTCCAGGAGTTCCGAAGCGATGACCGTTTTCGCGGTAATGATAGCCGGCATGTTTCCGCTCATTCACCTGGGACGTGTCTGGCTGGTGTACTGGATACTTCCGTACCCGAACCAGCGAAACCTCTGGCCCAATTTCCAATCGCCCCTGGTTTTCGACGTAGTCGCGATCTCAACGTATCTAACCGTAAGCTTTCTTTTCTGGTACACGGGCATGATTCCGGACCTTGCGACAATCAGGGACCGCACCACCGGTATGAAAAACAGGATATACGGCTTTTTCTCGCTTGGCTGGCGGGGTTCGAACAAGTCGTGGAAGCATTACGGGACTGCTTACCTGCTGTTTGCAGCCCTTGCCACCCCCCTGGTCATTTCCGTTCACAGCGTCGTTTCCTGGGACTTTGCCCTGGGCGTCGTTCCGGGATGGCACAGCACGATTTTCGCCCCCTATTTTGTCGCGGGCGCGATTCATTCCGGACTTGCGATGGTGCTCGTGCTTCTCATCCCGATGCGAAAGATTTTCAAGTTCGAAAACCTGGTAACGATCAAAGTGCTCGAAGAAATAGGCAAAACCATAATCCTGACCGGGCTTATCGTCGGCTACTCATACATTGTCGAGCATTTCCTGGCCTGGTACAGCGGTGGGAAGGCCGAACAGGACCAGTTCATGTGGCGAATTACCGGCTACTATTCCTGGTGCTTCTGGATGATGATCATCTGTAATGCCGTCGTTCCGGTGGTTCTTTTCTTCAAAAAGGTCAGGACAAACATACCTGCCCTGTTCTCCATAGGGATCCTGGTGCTCATCGGGATGTGGATGGAACGGCTGGTGATTATCGTAGGGTCGGAGGCCCATGAATATGATCCTTACTCATGGGGTGTCTATATGTACCCGTCATTGGTTGAATGGGGCATCATGATCGGCTCCTTCAGCCTTTTCTTCTTCCTGTTCCTCCTTTTTGCCAAATTTTTGCCCACGATTGCCATTACGGAGGTAAAGGAGGCGATACCGGTGCCGGCCAGGAATAAGTAAGAGGGTGACTCGATGGCTATCAAAAAACCTGCTCTGCTTGGGATTTTCGCATACCTCGATGAGGTCGTTTCGGCTGTAGAGGGCCTGAGAAAGGAAAAGGTCCCTATTGAGGCGGTCTATTCCCCGATGCGGGTTGAGGAAATCCGGGAAGCTCTCGACGAGCCGATCCTGGGACCAGGGCGCTTCTTCACGCTTACGGGGGCTATCGTCGGGCTTTTTACCGGGATTTCTCTTGCCTGGTTCACGGAGGCTCAATGGAATTTCGTAGTGGGCGGCAAACCCACAATCTCTGTAATACCGATGGTTATTCCGGCTTTCGAGTTTTTCATCCTGATAGCCGTGTTTTTCACGATGGGAGGTTGGCTCTATCTCAACAGGATGCCGGCAAAACGGCTTCCCGTCCATTATGACAAGCGCTTCAGCCAGGACCGTTTCGGGATTCTGGTTTATTGCACGGATGCGGACCGCGAGCGGATTTCGAGCATACTGAAGAACACAGGGGCCGAGGAGGTCCGTGAAGTTGAAGGGTGAGATGTACGAAGAAATCGAGCAATCTAAAAAATCGCTGAACTGGGGGGCGTTAAAAGCGTTGAGCCTGCTCCTGTTTGTTGCCGGAGCGGCGGCTTTTGTCTACCAGCTCTTCGGGGGCGACGCCAGAAGGGCCTGGTCCGCTTACCTGACCAACTATGTTTATTGGACAGGCCTTGGGTTCGGAACTTTCCTGCTCTCCCCGGTACTTGTTGCGACCAACGCGACCTGGGGAAGGCCGGTGAAGCGATTGTCGGAGTCGGTAATCTTTTTTCTGCCCGTGTCTTTCATTGCACTTTTGCCTCTTTTCCTCGCAAGGGCGGACGTTTTCTGGTGGGTGCTCAATCCGGAAGAACAAAAAGCTCCGTGGCTCAACACGCCCTTTTTCTTCGCGCGCGAGGGCATCGGACTGCTTGCGCTGGCTCTTGCGGCGGCCCTGGTCGTCTACAATTCCGTCAAAAACGACCTGGAGTTCATGAAGGGGAGCACCAGCGGCAATGCAGAGCGTCGGAGCGCTCAGGCCACCTTTTCGGTAGCATACATCATCCTCTATGCGTTCATTATGACGCTCGTGTCGTTCGACATGATGATGTCGCTCAACCCGGAGTGGCTCTCAACCCTTTTCGGGGCTTATTACTTCGTGGTTTCCTTCTATGCGGGGCTTGCATTGCTGGCTATTCTGTCCACTTTTGCCGTAAAAAAGATGGGCATGGGCAAAACGATCTTGAAAAAGCAGTTTCACGACATAGGCAAGCTCCTTTTTGCCTTCTGCGTGGTCAGTATGGATTTTTTCTATGTCCAGTTCCTGGTCATCTGGTACGCCAATATTCCTGAAGAGACCCGATACATCCTCTGGCGCGTCGTTTACGACCCCTGGTCGGCGCTGGCGTGGACCGTACTGATATGTCTTTTCATAATCCCCTTCATAGTTTTGCTGCTGAGAAAAATAAAAATGAAGCCTGTCCTTCTCTCAGCAATGGCCGTCTGGATTCTGATCGCGATCTGGCTGGAAAAATTCCTGCTGGTGACTCCTTCGATGGTGAAGAGCAAGTCGCTGCCGCTGGGAATTTTTGAAATTCTGATAACCATTGGATGGCTCGGCCTTTTTGCTTTCTGTATCCTTTCCTTTTTGCAGAAGTACCCGGTTCTGGCGGTTTCAGACCCTAAACTGCCCGAGGCGTTCGAAACGGAAGAGGCGAAGGTGCACCTGGCGTGAGACAGGGTTAACAGTTTCACTGAAATTTATCCGACTGGGAAAAAATGGCTGAAGGCACCAAGGCGACAAGAAAAGAAGCTATGTGGTGGGCTGGTTGGTTCTGGGCAGCCGTTTTGCTGCTGGTCACCCTTCTATATCTGTATTACCTTTTTCCAAAACAGGACCTCGGACCGGTACAGCCGGTCTATTTCAGCCACCGTATACACGCCGGGGTAAAACAGATCAACTGCCGCTTCTGCCATCCTTTTGTCGAACGTGGCGAACACGCGGGACTGCCCGAAGTCGAAAAGTGTTTCTTTTGCCATAAATACATAATTCCGATGCATCCGGAGATTGTGAAAGAACAAGAGTACCTGGACCAAAAGGTCCCGGTGCCCTGGGTCCGCATCTACTTTGTTCCGGACTTTGTAAAATTCAGGCATTATCCGCATATGATCGCGCAAATCGACTGTCTGACCTGTCATGGTGATGTTCCGTCGATGGACCGGTTGCGCAAAGTGGATTTCCAGATGATTTTCTGCATTACATGCCACCAGGAGAAAAAGGCGCAGCTCGACTGTTACTTGGGCTGTCATCACTGAAAGAGTTTTTAGTTTTGAGTTTTTAGTTAGTGTCCATCCGGAAACTCCGGATGTGACACTTACAGTTTCCAATAATTCGGTTTAGAGGTAAAAGCTGGTGCAACTTCTAAAAGTTGAAGAAAACGGGACCGCAAAGCTTTTCTTCCTGAGTTCGGCCTTCTGGTTTGCCCTTGGCACCCTGGAGGGTTTTACGTGCGCCACCCAACTGGTGATTCCCGACCTGTACGGGGGCATTGCCGGGCTGGTTTTCGGCAGGGTCCGGCCGATGCACACGACCACCATGATCTTCGGTTTCGCCGGCTGCGCTCTTATCGGGAGCGCCCACTACATAATGCCTTCGGTGCTGCGGACCTCGCTTTGGAGCGAGCGGCTCGGCAAGATCTCCCTGTGGCTCTGGAACCTGGCTATTCTTACGGGTATCGTCGCTCTCGATCTCGGGTACTCACAGGGCAGAGAGTACGCCGAATGGATTTGGCCGGCCAACGTTTTGGTCCTGCTTTCCATGGGGCTCATATTTTTGAACCTGCTCCAGACCGCCGTCAACCGGCAGGAAAAGCTGATGTACGTTTCGACCTGGTATATTTTCGGAGGCCTGATATATACTTGGTTTATCTACTTTTTCGGACACGCCGTCTTTAACTTCAAAGGCGCCATTACCGGCTTGCCCGACGCCATCCTGGCATGGTTTTACGGGCATGGCATCGTGGGGCTGTTCCTGACGCCGCTCGCTATTGCCATTGCCTATTACATCGTACCCAGGGTCGCCCGCAGTCCGCTGTACAGCCATGTTCTCTCGCTTGTAGGCTTCTGGACCATCCTTGTGATTTACACTTCTATCGGGACCCATCACATTCTTCAGACGCCGGTGCCGGTCTGGCTTAAGACCATGGCAGTTTCCGGAAGCATCGCCATGATTATTCCGGTCTTTACGGTGCTGGTTAACCTGTGGCTTACAATGCGGGGCAGGCTGGGATTTTTCCACGCCGATATCGGAGGCAGGTTCGTCATGGCCGGCCTGGTATGGTATATCCTCACCTGCACCCAGGGACCCATTCAGGCCCTTCCGGTCGTTCAGAGGGTGACTCACCTGAGCAACTGGGTTATCGCGCACTCTCACATGGGGGTTTTCGGCTTCTCCGGAATGATCGGATTGGGGGGGCTTTATTACATACTCCCCAGGATCACCGGAAAACCGCTCTATAGCGGCCGCCTGGCCGACGTTCAATACTGGCTGCTCATCCTGGGTATGTCCGCGTTCTTCACGGTGCTCACGGCAGGCGGTCTGGTTCAGGGGCACGCCTGGCTCAACGGAACAACCGTCTACCGTACCCTGCCCATGATCCATATTTACTTTGTTCTGCGCGCAGCCACAGGGTTGCTTTTCATCGGGGCGGCGTTCATAGGGCTCTACAATGTGATCAGGACCATACGGGGCGATCAGGCCCAGGGCGAACGCATTTTCGGAGAAGAGTTTCAGGGAGAACTGCAATGAGGATGACACCGGCCGTGCTGGTCTTCGGGGGCCTGTTCATTTTCGCCTCGGTGATGTTCATGCACGTCGTTCTGCCATGGATGACGGTAACCGAGCAGGGATCTGACATCTTCAGGCCCCGCACGGAGATCGAGGAAGAAGGGCGTTCAGTTTATGTCAACAACGGCTGCACCTATTGCCATACGCAATTCGTTCGCAACTTCGACTGGGACATCGGCTCGGAGCGAATAGCGCAAGCCGGAGACTACGTTGCGGACTCTCCTCACCTTTTGGGGACCGAGCGCACCGGCCCGGACCTTTCCGAGGAAGGCGGAGAACATCCCGACGACTGGCACCTGGCCCATTTCACAAACCCCAGGTTTACCAGGCCTGAGTCGCTTATGCCATCCTGGGAGTTCCTCGGCCCTGAGAAGGTCAAGGCCCTCATTGCCTACAAACAAAGCNNGAAGGCTGGAGAAAGCTGCCCGATCCATACCCGACTTCCGATGCCGGCCTCACGCGGGGACACCGGATTTACCAGAGCTATTGCATCGGCTGCCACGGTCCGGTGGGAGACGGGATGGGTCCGGCCCAACCCTTTCTTTACCCTCCGCCCCTCAATTTTACGATTCTAAAGGACAGGGGAATCACCGGAGGCATACTTTACTACCAGATTATGAACGGGATAACGGGCACTGCAATGCCCTACTTCAAAAAGGATCTCCAGTCCGAAAAAATTTGGGACGTGGGCAACTACGTGGCGGTGACGTTTATAGGGCAAACCGACGCCCACGCCGAGCCCAGGGGTATCGACGCCTCCTATGAACCGGTGGAGAAGGAAAAATGATCTATTGCGCCGGATGGCTATTTCTTGTCGTGATCAGTCTGGCCGTGAGCTTGGCGGCATTGATCTGGGCTGTACGGGCCGGGCAGTTTTCGGACCAGGAGCGCGCCAGATATCTGCCGCTTGGGAAAGGCCTTCTATCGGAGCCTATTTTGGTCGCCAGCCGCGCCAAGAGCAGGGTGCACACGGTTTGCCTGTGCGTCATAACTGCAATGGCTTGTATCGCCTTTGCGGCGGCATTTGCGCTAAGTCTCTATCATCGTTGAACGGATGCGAACATGCGATTCTTTGTCTGGCCCGATTTCCAGTTTGAAATGATCGCACTCTTTCTCGGCGCGATATCTCTTATCATGGTCTATCTCGCCTGGGCAAGTTACCCGAGAAGGCGCGTAGCAAGAACCATGGATGAACTCGAGCAAAGAAGATACCACGAACGCGAGAGCGGACATCATCTGGGAAAAAATCCTATAGCTCCCTTTCTCATCCTTACCTATCTGCTTATAGCTTCATGGTCCGTCGCCTACTTGATTTACGTATGGGCCAACGGCAGCAGGTTTTAAAATCGGAGTGGCTCAAATGGCCTCGGAAGAAGAACTGAGCGCTATCAAGACCTGGTCGATCATCGCCGCAATCGCTGTGGGGTTTTTGGCATGGGGAATGCTGATCTATTTTGTCATCGGGGACAAAGGCCCCCCCGGCTGGGACTTCAGTGTTATCCCCGACATCCCGGGTCAATCGGTCTATTCTTCCTCTAGTCCTATCAAACCGCACGGTCTCGTCCCGGGGCCCGAATCCACCCCGGTCGAACCTCAGCACGTTTCGGGACCTGTATCCGAAGCGCAGCGGATGGAGGCGCCCAAATGAAACTACTCGCCTTCATCGCGCTGCTCGTCTTTGCGGCGGTTGCGCTTTCCGGGTGCTATTACTCCGAAATGCGAGACGACGAGGCAGTGCAGGCCTATAATCAGGAATTTCCACAGATGCCGAAAAAAACCATACCCGTTGACGGGGGTAACTGGGTAGAGCGTCAAGCAGACCCGACGGAGCTCGCAAACCCGCTGTCCGGCGATGCCCGGATAATTACCTGGGGCTACGAAAGGTATCGGTTCTATTGTGTCCAATGTCACGGCCCACGGTTGGACGGCATGGGCACGGTCGGACAAAGTTTTGCTCCCCTGCCGGCAGATCTGAAAAGCTCAGTGGTCCAGGACCAGAGCGATGGTGAGATCTTCTACCAAATCCGTTTCGGCTTCAACAGGCACCCTGCCCTTTATGCCACCGTTACAGACGATGAAACCTGGGCCATCGTGCGCTACATGCGGAGCGCAAGGTAAGTATAACCCGATATGATGGAAATTTTGGCTCCTTTGATTGTGGGACTGACGGGAAGCCTCCACTGCCTGGGGATGTGCGGGCCGCTGATTCTAGCTTGGTCCCTTCGCTACAGCACCGCATCCCTGGCCGATGCATCATGTAGTGTGGGGGAACGTGGCGGGGTAGCGTCACAATGCGCGCCAAAGGGATTATTCCCCTTTTTTTCCGGGGCATTTCCGCATCACCTCGCCTACCACGCCGGGCGCATCACCACCTACGGCATTCTGGGCGCCGTCGTCGCCGGTCTTTTTCATTCTCTGGAAGTACACAGATTCGCAATGCAATACAAGGCGGGTTTTGCGATTGCAGCGGGAATCATCCTCATTGGGCTGGGGCTGGTACTTTTCGGGACCTTGCCGCTGCCCGGGTTTGTCACTCGTCTTCTCGCACCGCAGGCTTCGCTTTTAGGCAGGCGTTTTGCGAAGCTGGCGCAATCGGAGAGTCTTGGTTCCAAAGCAGGGCTGGGCTTCCTTGCGGGCTTACTTCCCTGCGGCCTTTCCTGGGCCATGCTGGTCGCGGCGGCAAGCACTCTCAGCCCAACCAGGGGGCTGATCACTATGGCCGCCTTCGGGCTGGGCACCGTTCCGGCTCTTCTTGTTGCAGGTATGTCGGTTTCGTTTTTATCTGCCCGGACACGGCTGCTCGGTGAACGGACGGCTGCCGTTTTCATCGTGCTCATGGGGGTATCGCTGGCGGTAAAGGGCCTGGGAGCGGTACTCGGCTTTGGCGGCCACTGCTGCCCTATCGATCTTTTGTCCAAAACCGGCCTTTTGACCTACTGATACGAATTTGCGTTCAAATCGAGTGCCTCGGGAGGGCATAAAGCCCTCCCTACAAAAAAACCGCGTGACGGAGCCGTAGGGGCGGGGTGGACCCTCGCTTCGCTTCGAGCCCCGCGCTTATCATGAAATCAAATCGTCACCTGACATGGATAGTCCGGCGCCCGATCTTTTCGTGAGGGCGCATCCCCGCCCGCTCTTGAACGAAAATTGGTATGAGTTGTATTGGTATCTTTTTGATCTGCCTTGACAGCAAAGCGCCGTGCGTAGACAATGTCAGCTCGCTCCGAAGGATACTCAGGCAGGGACGACTGGAATTGAAAAAATACAGCTTCATCTCAATTTGGATCATTCTCATTACGGCGGCCTTATTGCCTTCTTCTGCCGCGGCAGGCCTGGTAAGCGGTCCGGGATGGAACATCGCGGGGGTCGCGGATTTCAATGGGGACGGATGCCCGGATATTCTGTGGAGAAATCAGACAACCGGGGATGTGGCGGTCTGGTACATGCACGGGAATACCCTGGCTGCTGAACAAAAGTTTGAGTCATCACCTGATACCTCCTGGGATGTGGTCGGGGTGGGGGATTTCAATGGAGACGGAAGCCCTGATATTCTTCTGAGGAACAAGTCAACCGGCGACGTGCGGATATGGTACCTGAAAGGGTCGGCCTTCATAGGTCAGGACACGCTCGCCGGGTTGGACAGCCCATGGAACATTGTGGGGGTGGGAGATTTCAACGGGGATGGAAGCCCGGACATTCTCTGGAGAAATCCGGCGACCGGACAGACCGTCGTCTGGTATATGAAAGGGAGACTCCGTTTAGGTGCGGAGACTATGGAGACTCTCCCTCCGCCCTGGAATATCATTGAAATTGGTGATTTCGACGGAGACGGGTCTCCCGACATCCTTTGGAAAAATTCCGCAACCGGAGAGGTTGTGGTCTGGTGCATGCGCGGCCTGGTCCGTTTGGACCCGGGCGCTGTTTTAGTCTGCGCGCCTCCCCTGGACACAGCCGGAATCTGTAGTCTTGACGGAGATGTTACCCCCTGTATCATCAGGAGGCATATAGCAACCCTGTCCGATTCCTGCCCGCACTTCGCCGTGGGTCTTCCCGCCGGTATCGTTATTTCCAGCCCATGTATTCGCGCTCCGCCATTAATCGCACTTTGCTCCTGATATTTCCATAGCATAACTCTTGGGGACAACTTAACTTCACGCAGGCGGCTTGACGAGCTTTCTGCCGCCGCATGAGGCCCCGCATCCTCAGGCTGATTATACACAGAGGCTTATTATGCGATTAGACAAGAAAACTATCCTGTCAGGCGCTGCCCTGGCTGCTGCGGCGCTCATCATCTCGGCCGGCGTATATTTGGCCAGAAATTCCGGCAATCCGCCGGCGCCGGAGCAAAAAGCAGGGGAAGCAAATGCCGTAAAGGTCGATGCGCTCACGGCAAAAAGCGTGGAATTGAATGAAACCCAGGCTAAGTCGGTCGATGTCGAACCGGCGGGAGAGCGGACTTTCGTTATCCAGCGGGAAGCGGTCGGCAGCATCGACTTCAACCAGGACATGACGGTCCAGGTCTTTTCGCCCTATCAGGGGAAAATAGTCGGACTGTTTGCAAAACTGGGCGATGAGGTGGCCAAGGGAAACAAGCTTTATACGATAGACAGCCCCGACCTCGGCCAAGCCGAGTCGTCCCTTATCGCCGCGGCCGGAGTGCTCGAGTTGACCTCTAAGACCCTGGCGCGCGCCAAGAAACTCTATGAGACGCAGGGAATTTCCCAAAAAGACCTGGAGCAGGCGATCTCCGACCAGCAAAGCGCCGAGGGAGCGTTGAGGGCCGCCCGTAATGCCGTCCGCCTGTTCGGCAAGACTGAAGCCGAAATTGACCGCATCGTTTCCGAGCGCAAGATTGACCCCGTGATGATCGTGCCCAGCCCGATAACCGGCCGCATAACGGCCCGCAATGCAGCGCCCGGGCTCCTGGTGCAGCCGGGAGCGGTGCCAGCCCCGTACTCTGTTGCCGACATCTCGACCATGTGGATGCTGGCATACGTTGTAGAAAGCGACAGCCCGCTCTTCCACGTGGGACAGGAGGTCAAAGTCCAGGTGATGGCCTATCCCGGCAAAGTGTTCGAAGGCAAGATTTCCACCATCGGGGCAACCGTCGATCCAAACACTCACAGGCTCCTGATACGCTCGGAAATCCGGGATCCCAAGCACCAATTGCGGCCGGGAATGTTCGCTACCTTTGTAATCCGCACGGGGGATTCGGTACGCGCAACCGCAGTCCAGGCCGGTGGCGTAGTCCGGGAGGGCGACGGCACCATGACCGTCTGGGTCACAACCGACCGCAGGACCTTTGCCAAACGCATCGTGAAAATCGGCATGCAGCAGGACGGCTTCGATCAGATCATCGACGGCCTGCAACCCGGAGAACTGACGGCTACCGAAGGGGCGCTGTTCCTGAGCAATGCCCTGATAAATGCGACCAAATGAGAAGTCGAGATAACCGATGCTTAAGTCAGTTCTAACTTTCGCACTGACCCGCCGTCCGATTATCCTGCTGGGCTTGCTGGTTCTTATCGGCGGCGGAATCCTTGCTTACAGGCAGCTTAACATCGAGGCTTATCCGAACCCGGCGCCCGTGATCCTTGAAGTTACCGCCCAGGCCGCCGGCCAGTCGGCAGAGGAGATGGAGCGCTACTACACAATTCCGCTGGAAGTCGGGCTTGCCTCAACGCCGGGAGTTGATACCATCCGTTCGACATCCTACTATGGCCTCTCTTTTGTCCGCGTCACCTTCAAATATGGCGTCGATTACTACTTTGCCTATACGCAGGCTGCGATCAGCCTGCAGCAAAGGGTCAGTCTTCCCAACAATGTGCAGCCCTCGATCCAGGAATCCAGCCTGGTCGGAGAGATATTCCGCTACCAGGTGGTTGGTCCCCCGAACTTTGGCCTGACCAATCTTCGGACAATCCAGGACTGGGTCCTGCAGCGCCGCCTGCTTACGGTCCCGGGAGTCGTCCAGGTGAACGCATGGGGCGGTCCGACCAAGGAATTCGAAGTCGAAGCCGATCTCCCTAAGCTTGAGGCCTACAATATCACCCTTCCCCAGTTGGTTGCCGCTATCGGCAACGCCAATATAAACGTCGGCGGGCGCACGATCAACATCGGCCAGCAGTCCGTGAACATTCGCGGCGTCGGCCTGATTGACAGCGGCGGCGCCAACGATTTGACCCGGGGCTGGAAAGTCGATGATATCCAAAATATCGTCCTCACGCAATCGAACGGCATCCCGGTGCTGGTTAAAGACGTCGCGAAGGTCTATGTCGGCCACGTGCCAAGCCTTGGCAAGTGCGGCCGCGATAAGGACGAGGACGTGGTGACGGCCATCGTGGTGATGAACCGGACGCTGCGTACAAAAGATGTGCTGGCCCGGATCGAGGCGGAAGTCGCGAAGATCAACAGCGACGGAACGCTGCCTCCGGGAGTCAGGGTGGTTCCTTTCTATGACCGTGGCTGGCTCGTCTCGGTGACCACCAATACGGTCCTGCACAATCTCATCTTCGGCTGCCTGCTGGTTTTCTTCATTCAGTGGATCTTTCTGGGCAGTCTGCGCGGCGCTGTCATCGTATGCGCAAATATTCCCTTCGCGCTGCTTTTCACCGTCATCGTCATGGTGCTGCGAGGCGAAGATGCGAACCTGTTGTCGATTGGCGCCGTCGACTTCGGCATCGTGGTCGATTCAGCCGTCATCTTGGTTGAGAATATATTTCGGAGTTTGCAGGCGAACAAGGAAGAAAGGAAAAAGCTTCTCGAAGGTCTTTCCGAGGGACAGTTCGGGATAGATCCGACCAAAGACTACGACATGGGCACCGGCCGGTCGTGGACCGATCGGCTGCGTTTGATCTACTCGAGCGCGAAGCAAGTGGATAGAGCTATATACTTCTCAACCATGATAACGGTGGCGGCGTTCATCCCGCTTTTCACCATGCAGGGCGTCGAGGGCCAGGTTTTCGGTCCCATGGCAAAGACCTACGGTTATGCGCTGGTTGGCGCGCTCATAGCTATTTTTACGGTCTCGCCTGTACTGGCGTCATACCTGCTCCCCGATAAAGTCAAGGAAACTGAAACGATCGTAGTGAGGGCACTGCGTTCAGCCTATACTCCAGCCCTGCGCTGGGGGCTTGCCAACCGAAAAATCGCCGTCGCAGCCGGACTCATGTTCCTGGCGGCGGTCGCCCTTCTGGTCCCGAGGCTGGGCACCGAATTCCTTCCCCCCCTCGAAGAGGGCAATCTCGATATTCATGCAGCGATGCCCCCGACAATATCGCTTCAAGCCGCCATGCCGACAGTAGCAAAGATTCGCGAGATTCTTTCAAACCGCCCGGAAGTAACCACCGTGGTCTCCCAGCATGGCAGGCCGGACAACGGCAGCGACTCAGGCGGGTTCAGTGATGCCGAGTTGTTCGTCTTTCTGAAGCCGTTCGACCAATGGCCCTCGGGCATGACCAAAGAAAAATTGGTTGAAGAGTTGCAAGCGGAGTTCGACAGGGAGTTCATCGGCATCACCTTCGACTTCTCGCAGTACATACAGACCAACGTCGAAGAGGGTCTGTCGGGCGTAAAGGGCACCAACTCCGTCAAGATCATGGGTCCGGACCTGGCGGTCCTGGAGCAGATAGCGGCCCGTGTCCTGAGTGAGATGGACCGGATTAAAGGGGTGGAGGATCTGGGGATCTTCAGGGTCCTGGGACAACCAAACCTGAACATCAAGGTGGATCGCGCAAAGGCTGCCCGCTACGGTCTCAACGCCGGAGATCTGAACACCGTGGTGCAAACCGCATTGGGCGGAACGGTGGCGAGCACGGTCCTGGAGGCAGACCGGCAATTCAACCTGACGGTTCGCCTCGCGCCCGAATTTCGCTCCAACATTGACGCGGTGCGCAATATCAAGGTCGGCTATCAAACGGGCAGTGCAAATGCCTATATTCCGCTTAGCGAACTCGCCGACATATCTCTGGATACGGGTGCATCCTATATTTATCATGAAAGCAATCAACGCTATATCCCCATCAAGTTCAGCGTCCGGGGCCGCGACCTTGGCAGCACCGTCACCGAAGCGCAAAGGCGTATTGCGCAGAATGTGAAGCTGCCGAGCGGATATCGGATCGAGTGGGCCGGCGAGTTTGGAGAACTTCAGGAAGCAACCAAACGCCTGGAGTTCATTGTTCCGGTTAGTCTTATTTTGATCGTAGCGATGCTCTACGGTCTGTTCAATTCGCTGTTCGACAGCCTTCTGGTGCTGGCCGGAATACCCTTTGCCATCGCCGGCGGCGTGCTGTCGCTCTTTATCAGCGGCCTCGACTTCAGCATCTCCGCAGCGATCGGTTTCGTATCGCTTTTCGGGGTCTCGGTCATGAACAACATTTTACTGATTACTCATTACAATAAACTCCGGCTGAACGGCAACCACACGGATAGAGATGAAACCATGTTCCATGCGGCCCAAGAACGCATGCGGCCGATGCTGATGACGGCGCTGTCTCCTTGCATCGCCTTGCTGCCCGCCGCGCTTTCCACAGGCATCGGCAGCCAGGTGCAGCGTCCCCTTGCGGCCGTAATCGTGGGAGGGATGCTCATCGGCCCGGTTATGTTGCTGCTGATCGTACCGCCGCTCCGGTTGTTCTTCGTTAAGAAGCAGAGTGGGGAACTGAGAGAACAATAGGTCAAATAAATATGCTTAAGTCGGTTCTAACGTTCGCGCTGACCCGCCGTCCGATTATCCTGCTGGGTTTGCTGGTGCTCATCGGCGGCGGAATCCTTGCCTACAGGAAGCTCAATATAGAAGCTTATCCGAACCCGGCGCCCGTTATCCTGGAGATTACCGCCCAGGTAGCCGGTTTGTCAGCCGAGGAGATGGAGCGGTATTACACGACACCGATGGAGGTCGGGCTTGCCTCCACGCCGGGAGTCGATACCATTCGCTCGACCTCGTTCTATGGCCTGTCCTTTGTCCGCGTCACCTTCAAATACGGCGTCGATTACTACTTCGCCTACACGCAGGCAGCGCTCAGCCTGCAGCAAAGGGTCAGTCTTCCCAATAATGTGCAGGCCACTATCCAGGGATCGAGCCTGGTAGGCGAGATTTTCCGCTACCAGGTGGTCGGCCCTCCCGACTTCGGGCTGACCAATCTTCGCACCATCCAGGACTGGGTCTTGCAGCGCCGCTTGCTGACGGTCCCCGGAGTTGTGCAGGTCAACACCTGGGGCGGTACGACCAAGGAGTTCGAAGTCGAAGCCGATCTCCACAAACTCGAGGCCTACAATATCACCCTTCCCCAGTTGGTCGCCGCTATCGGCAACGCCAATATCAACGTCGGCGGGCGCACGATCAATGTTGGCCAGCAGTCCGTGAACATCCGCGGCGTCGGCCTGATCGACAGTGGAGGCTCAACTGATTTGACTCAAGGCTGGAAGGTCGATGACATCCAAAATATCGTCCTTACGCAATCGAACGGCATTCCGGTCCTGGTAAAAGACGTTGCGAAGGTATACGTGGGCCATGTGCCGAGGCTCGGAAAGTGCGGCCGCGATAAAGACGACGACGTGGTGGCGGCCATTGTCGTCATGAACCGGACGCTGCGTACAAAAGATGTGCTGGCCAGGGTCGAGGCGGAAGTCAAAAAGATCAACAGCGACGGAACGCTGCCCCCGGGAGTAAGGGTGGTTCCCTTCTATGACCGAGGATGGCTCGTCTCGGTAACCACCAATACGGTCCTGCACAATCTTATCTTCGGCTGCCTGCTGGTTTTCTTCATCCAGTGGATTTTTCTCGGCAGCCTGCGCAGCGCCGTGATCGTTGGCGCAAATATTCCCTTCGCGCTGCTTTTCACCGTCATCATTATGGTGCTGCGAGGCGAAGACGCGAACCTGTTGTCCGTTGGCGCCGTCGACTTCGGCATCATAGTGGATTCAGCCGTCATCATGGTTGAAAACATATTCCGTGGTTTTCAAGCGAACGAGGAAGAAAGAAAAAGGCTTCTCGAAGGTCTTGCCGAAGGGCAGTTCGGGATAGATCCGACCAAAGGCTACGGTATGGGTACCGGAGGGACATGGACCGATCGGCTGCGTTTGATCTACGCAAGCGCCAAGCAAGTGGATAGAGCTATATACTTCTCAACCATGATAACTGTGGCGGCGTTCATCCCGCTTTTCACCATGCAGGGGGTCGAGGGCCAGATTTTCGGTCCCATGGCCAGGACCTACGGTTATGCGCTGTTTGGCGCGCTCATAGCTACTTTTACGGTCTCGCCGGTACTGGCCTCATACCTGCTCCCCGATAAAGTCAAGGAAACCGAAACGATCGTAGTTAGGGCGCTTCGAGCAGCCTACACTCCGGCCCTGCGGTGGGGACTTGCCAACCGGAAAATCGCCGTCGCAATCGGACTCATATTTCTGGCGGCGGTCGCTCTTCTGGTCCCGAGGCTGGGCACGGAGTTCCTTCCGGCCCTGGAGGAAGGCAACCTCTGGATTCGTGCGTCCATGCCCCCGACCATATCACTTGAAGCGGCCATGCCTGCGGTGACAAAGATGCGCGAGATTCTTCTGAGCCACCCGGAAGTAATAACCGTGGTCTCCCAGCATGGCCGGCCCGACGACGGCAGCGACGCCGCCGGGTTTTACAACGCCGAATTCTTCGTGCCTCTAAAGCCATTCGGCCAATGGTCCCCGGGCAGGACCAAGGATGATTTGGTCAATGAGCTGCAATCGGAGTTTTCCAGGGAATTTGTCGGTGTTGACTTCAATTTCTCCCAGTACATACAGGACAATATCGAAGAGGGCCTCTCGGGCGTCAAGGGCGCCAACTCGGTCAAGATAGTGGGGCCCGACCTGGCGGTGCTGGAGCAGGTAGCGGCCCTGGTCCTGAGTGAAATGGGCCGGATTAAAGGGGTGGAGGACCTGGGGATCTTCCGTGTCCTGGGTCAGCCAAACCTGAACATCAAGGTGGATCGTGCAAAGGAGGCCCGCTACGGCCTAAACGCCGGAGATCTCAACACCGTGGTGCAAACAGCCCTGGGCGGCATGACAGCGAGCACGGTTTTGGAGGCAGACCGGCAATTCAACCTGAATGTTCGCCTGGCGCCCGAATTTCGCAACAACATTGACGCAGTGCGAACTATCAAGGTCGGCTATCAGACCGGCAGTGCAAATGCCTATATTCCGCTTAGCGAACTCGCCGACATATCTCTGGATACGGGCGCCTCCTATATTTATCACGAACGAAATCAGCGCTATATCCCCATCAAGTTCAGCGTACGGGGACGCGACCTTGGGAGCACCGTCGCCGAAGCCCAATGGCGTATTGCGCAGTATGTAAAGCTGCCGAGTGGATACCGGATCGAGTGGGCAGGCGAGTTCGAAGAACTTCAACTCGCGGCAAAGAGGCTGGAAGTCATCGTACCTATCAGTCTCGTTCTGATAATGGCGATACTCTACGGCCTGTTCAATTCGATGCTTGACAGCCTTTTAGTGCTGGCCGGAATACCTTTTGCCATCGCCGGCGGCGTGCTGTCGCTCTTTATCAGCGGCCTCGACTTCAGCATCTCCGCCGCGATCGGTTTCGTATCGCTTTTCGGGGTCTCGGTCATGAATAATATCCTGATGATAACTTATTATAACCAGGTCAGGCGGACCCGCAACGGCTTGAGCAGGACCGAAGCCATGTTCCATGCGGCTCAACAGCGTATGCGGCCGATGCTGATGACGGCGCTGTCCGCTTGCATCGGCTTGCTGCCGGCCGCGCTTTCCACCGGCATCGGCAGCCAGGTGCAGCGTCCCCTTGCGGCCGTGGTCGTGGGTGGGATGCTCATCGGTCCTGTCATGTTGCTGCTGATCGTACCGCCGCTCCGGTTGTTTTTCGTTAGGAAGAAAAGTGGAGCGTCCATAGAACAATAGGCCAAATAAGTCCTATTGGACCTATTGCCCCCTTTTGCAAGGGGGCAGGGGGGATTTTAAAAATGTCAAAAAAATGCTTTTGCTGCATCACGGCATTTTCGCTTGTGGCCCTGGTTTCAGGCTGCACCGTCGGCCCGGATTTCCATCGTCCCGAAGCCCCGGCGGCTGCCGGCCGCACTGCTCAGCCGCTCACCGCGACGGCCTCGACGCCCGATGTGGCAGGCGGCGAAGAACAGCGCTTTGTCAAGGAAATGAACATTCCGCAACAGTGGTGGGCGCTGTTCGAGTCGCCGCCGCTCAATTCCCTGATCGAAAAGTCGATCAAAGCCAACCCGACACTCGATGCGGCAAAGGCCGCGCTGTGCCAGGCCCGGGAGAATGTCGCCGCTCAAAAGGGCTTCTTCTATCCCACCGTCCAGGCCAACGGTTCGGCCAGCGGCCAAAAAAATGCGACGGAAACGATCGCGCCCACGCTGACCTCGGGCGCTGCGTACTTCTCGCTCTATACCGCTCAGTTAACCGTTAGCTATATGCCTGACGTCTTCGGTTTAAACCGACGGCAGGTGGAATCGCTGGAGGCCCAGACCGAATTTCAGCTCTTCCAGCTTGAAGCGGCTTACCTGGCGCTGACCTCCAACGTTGTGGCCGCAGCCGTCCAGGAAGCCTCGCTACGCGCTCAGATAGCGGCAACACACCGTATCATCGAAAGTGCAGGGAAACTGCTGGAAATACAGCGCCGGCACATGGCGCTTGGCTACGCAACCGGACTCGATGTGGCTGCGCAGGAAGCGGCTCTGGCCCAGGTGGAGGCAACCTTGCCGCCTCTGGAAAAACAACTGGCGCAAACGCGCGACCTGCTGGCGGCCCTTGCCGGCCGCTTTCCAAGCGAAGAGATGGAGGAAAAGTTCGACCTGGAAGTCCTGCGCCTGCCGCAGGATCTGCCGCTCAGCCTGCCTTCCAAGCTTGTTGAGCAGCGCCCCGACCTGCGCGCCGCCGAGGCGCAGTGGCATTCCGCATGCGCCCAGGTCGGTGTGGCAACCGCCAACATGCTGCCGCAGATCAGCATTACCGGCGCTATGGGCGGCGCTTCGACGCAGATCGGTCAAATGTTCGTTCCCGGCAACACTTTCTATAATCTCACCGGCGGCCTGACACAGACTATTTTCGACGCAGGCACACTGCTCCACAAAAAACGTGCTGCCCAGGCAGGCCTGAATCAAGCGGCCGCGCAGTATCGCAGCACAGTCATCAACGCCTTCCAAAATGTAGCGGATACGCTTCACGCGCTCCAATCCGATGCAAATGCTCTGAAGGCGGCAGTAGCCGCGGAACGCGCTGCCAGGCGAACCCTTGACCTTACACGCAAACAGTTGGAACTCGGCGCCGTTAACTATTTGGCGGTGCTTTCCGCTGAACAGGGCTGGCAGCAGGCCCTGATAAATCTTGCGCAGGCCCGGGCAAACCGTTTTGCAGACAGCGCAGCTCTATTCCTGGCGCTCGGCGGCGGCTGGTGGAATCGCGCCGACGATGCTATTGAACACACGCGCTCCGCAGAGAAGCTATGAGGGATTATCCACAGATGACACAGATGGACACAGATGTTTCAAAGAAAGACGAACAGACTTATGCGATTATTGGCGCCGCGATGGCGGTTCATGGCGAATTGGGCCACGGTTTTCTGGAGCCTGTTTATCAGGAGGCTTTAGGAGTAGAGTTTGCGGCTCGCGGCATTCCCTTCAAGCGGGAGTTCCTTATGCCGGTGTTCTATCGAGGTACACCCCTCACCACCACCTACCGGGCAGACTTCGTTTGCTTTGGCACCTTGATTGTCGAATTGAAGGCGCTCCAACGACTTTCGTCTGTGGAAGAGGCCCAGGTCATTAATTATCTGAAAACCTCCGGGTTGCAGAAGGCGCTATTGCTTAACTTTGGAGCACCGCGCCTTGAATACAAGCGCCTCATCCTCGGCTGAAAACCATCTGCGCACATCTGTGACATCTGTGGATAAATAGTCTAAATCAGTCGCGCCGATTAAACTTATTCATCGCATCGGACAGGCATGTGGTGAGGATCGCGCGGGCTGTCTCTTCTGCCTGCACAGTCATTTTTCCAAAATCTTCGCGGTCTTCCGGGTATGGGGGTTGAAGCACGAACGTTTCGACCGGCTCCCCATGTTTTGGGCGGCCGATTCCAACTTTGAGGCGTGGAAAATCCGGACTGCCGATGTGGTCCATTATGGATTGAATGCCCTTGTGCCCTCCCGAGCCGCCTCTTTGTGCAATTCGAATCCGGAACAATGGCAGGTCCAGGTCGTCATGTATCACAAGCATCCGCCCTGGAGGTATTCCGAAGTACTTGATGATCTCTGCGGCCGCTTCGCCGCTTCTGTTCATGAAGGTAAGCGGTTTTACAAACAGAACCTTTCGCCCCTCGGCAACCGCAAAACCCCAAGAGGCCCGGAATTTGCGTTCCATCATCGCGGGCGAATAGTGCGCAATCAGCCGGTCTAATACCTGGAACCCCACATTATGGCGTGTGAGTTCGTATTCTTTGCCCGGATTGCCAAGCCCGACGAGGGCAAGAATTGGCTCTTCGTTGCGGCAGACATCACTCATGATTCAGTGAGCGTTAAATAGTTTAACTGTGAACAGATAAACCAGTTTGCACACGGGTGGAGGGACCCTGTCATGAATTGATGACTATTCATCCGTGTCCATCCGTATCTTACTTCTTGGGACCTGGACCTGGAGTTTCTTCAGCGGCCGCAGGCGCGGTTTCAGGGGCCAACACGCTTACAACCCCTACGGTCGCGTCCTCAACTAACTCATACGTAGCTTCCGCTACAAGGTCCCCTGCGTGCAGCACCTCTCCCATATCCAGCTTGCTCACATCGATCCGGATGCTTTCCGGAATCTGGTTTGGCAGGCAACGCACGGACAGTGTACGCTGAATAAGGTTCAATTCTCCGCCTTTCTGCACCCCGATGGATTCTCCTGTCAACTCCACCACTACTTCCACAGTGATTGGCTGATCGAGAGGCACTTCATAGAAATCAACGTGCAGAAAACGCCTCCGGTAAGGGTGCTTCTGTATTTCGCGTATAAGCACCTGCCTGGTTTGGCTACCTATCTTGAGGTCGAGGAGCTTACTCTCGCCGCCGGTCCCTCTTAGTAGCTTCTCCAGGTGCAGTGCCGAAACAGAAAGGGAGGTAGCTTCGGTTTTTGGCCCGTAAAGCACCGCCGGGACCATCAAATCCCTGCGCACGCATCTCGCTGCACCTTTTCCGGTCGTGTCTCTCGTTACCGCTTCAAGTTCCAAACTCATCCTTAATGCCTCCTTGATATATCAGTTCAGTGGGATCCCGTGCGCCGGTGATCCAGAATTTCGTTGCAAATTGAGCTTATCGATTCCTCGAAATGCACCCGCTTGATAGCTTCAGCCAGCATTGGCGCAATGCTCACCGTATGGATTTTTTTGCTTGCCTTCGCATTTTCAGAAAGAGGAATCGTGTCAGTGACCAACAGCTTAGAGATGGGTGAGGCCTCTATCATTTCCACAGATGATCCGGACAGCACCGGATGAACGACGCAGACCTCGACCGCTTCGGCCCCGGCCGACATAGCCGCGTTTGTCGTGCGTATCACCGTGCGCCCTGAATCGATCATATCGTCAACAATGATAACCTTTTTCCCTTTTACATTTCCGACAATTTTCGGATAAGTGCCGTTCTCCTCGCGATAGTCCATCAGGGCCAGATCGAGATTGAGCCTGGAGGCGAAAAGCCGGGAACGCTCCGTCCCTCCGGAATCGGGGGCAACCACGATCTCGTCTCCCCGTATCTCCTTCCTTAGGGCATCGCTCAAAATAATCGTGCCAAACAGATGGTCCACCGGAATATCAAAGAAGCCCTGGATTTGATCGGCGTGCAGGTCAATCGTAATCACCCTGTGAGCCCCCGCAACGCTCAGAAGATCGGCAACCACCTTGGCGGCAAGCGGCACCCTGGGCTTGTCTTTCTGGTCCTGTCTACCGTAGCCGTAATAAGGAATTATTGCATTGATCCGCCGTGCCGACGCCCTCTTGAGGGCATCCATAATAACCAGCAACTCCATTAGATTTTCATTAACCGGGGGACAGGTGGACTGGAGCACATACGTATCCTTGCCCCTGACGTTTTCGCCTATTTCCACCCTGATTTCCCCGTCACTGAAACGGGTGACAAGAGCTTTGCCCAAGGCTATTTCGAGCCGCGAACAAACTTTATCGGCAAGGGAGGGGTTGGAATTTCCGGCAAAAAGAGTAAGGCGGCTCCACATTTTGTTCAATGCCTGCGCTGATTACTATAGAAAAAATGGCTGGGGCGGGAGGATTCGAACCTCCGAATGCGGGTGCCAAAGACCCGTGCCTTTCCGCTTGGCGACGCCCCAACTAATTAGTTTTGAGTTTTCAGTTGTCAGTTTTTAGTTTAAAAATAAAAATTGAAAACTCCTACAACACTTCCGCAGCACGGACCCAGCTATCAGGCCAGTTCATTTTCGCAATGATTGCAGCATCTTGTGCCGCCTGTCCGGTCTTAAATATTCCAAACACCGTCGGCCCGCTTCCACTCATGGAAGCGGCCAGGGCGCCCTGTTCCAACAACCAGTTTTTAATTTCAGCTATGACCGGATATCGGGGTACGGTAACCGATTCCAGATCATTTTCAATGAGATCTCGAAATTGCCAAGGATGCTCATTAAAGCTCTTTAGCTTAATTTGGGCCAAGCCTTTTGTCAATTTTAAACTTTGATATACCCAGCCGGTGGGAACGTTGACGGGAGGTTTCACCAGGAGCAACGGGTAACGGGGCGCCTCCGCAAATTGTAGATTCTCCCCTATCCCCGTCGCCAGGGCAGGCCGCGAATGCAGGAAAAAAGGCACATCGGCCCCAAGACTAAGGGCCATTGTTTCAAGGTCACCGGCGGAGACATCCTTTTCGAAAAACGAGTTCAGCCCGGCAAGAACGCCGGCCGCATCCGAGCTGCCGCCTCCGAGTCCGGCCCCCCAGGGTATGTGCTTTTCAAGATGTATATTCATCCCGGCCTTTTTTCTGCTCTTTTTCATATAAAGATCAGCGGCGCGCCAGGCCAGGTTTCGATCATCGCACGGAATTTCGGGCGAGTCACAGGTGATTGAAATAGGTCCATCCCCGGGATGAATATCGATGGATATTCGATCGAAAACCGAAATGGGAAGCATGAGGCTCGAGATATCATGATAGCCGTCTTCCCTTTTTCGGATCACCTCGAGCCACAGATTTATCTTGGCAGGAACGCTGACCGCGAGGGTCAAGTCCGCCCCCACGGCTTCACAGTGAATAGTGTTCACCTGTTCACCCGAGCTTATTTGCCTGATTTCTGGATGTAGCGCATGCGCAAATCGTAGAGCACTGACTTGAGCAGTCTTTCTTCATCCTGATCGAGGTTGCCCTTTGTTTTTTCCTGAAGCATGCCCAGCGTATCGATAATTTGCTTTGCGATAGGCAAATCAACTCTTTTCTGACTGGTTTCCGGCTCCGGAATTTCTCCCAGATGTACCAGGGCCGATGAACTCAGGGAAAAAATGAAAGTAGCCAGTGAAACTTCCGGAAATGGCCCCTGTGCATGTTCCTCCTGGTCTACAGGCTCTTCGGGGCGCTCTTCTTTTTGTTCCCCGGCTGTGGAAGCCGCCTCAGACTGGGGCCCCTGCTTATCTTCTTCCTTTTCGGCACCCTCGGAAAACCTGCGGCGGTCCTTTATCACAAATCCCTTCTCTTCTTCTTCCTTGTCTGCCATGAGCGCTTTTCCTCCTCAAAATGAACCGAGTTGATCGCATAGCTCAATCGCCTGCACAAGGTCCACATTATCCATCGCAAGCAGTTCCTCGATGACATGCGCGGGGACGGCCTTATCGGTACGCAGAAAGATAATGTTTTGTCCTCGATCGAGCACCTGCCCGACATTCATAAGAGAAATATTTATGTTGTGGCGTCCGAGGCAGGAACCAATGGCCCCTATGGTGCCCGGAGTGTCGATATTGTGGATCAGCAGCAAATGGCCCTCCAGGGCCGCTTCCAGACGGAAGTCGTTGATCCGGACCATGCGCGGCTCTTTTTTGCCGATTATGGTCCCGGCTACGAGGTTTTCCGACTGCGAAGTCTTTACATGAATGCTGATCATGTTGGTGAAATCTTCGGCCTCGCTGCGCAGCGAAGTTGTCACCCTTATGTCGCGCTCTTTCACGTGGATTGGAACATTGACGAAATTTACCATATCGCCAAGCACAGGGGTCAGCATGCCCTTGAGGATGGTAATCGTCAGCGGCTGTGTTTCCAGACAAGATACATCACCGACATATTCTATCGATACCTTCTGTATGGCGCCTTTGGTTATCTGGGTCAGCACACATCCGAGTTTTTCGGCCAGGGCCAGGTACGGACGGAGTTTGGCCAGCACGGCCCCGTCTATGTTAGGAGCGTTGACCGCGTTTCGGATGGTCCCCCGGGTCAGAAAATCCGTTATCTGGTCGGCAACCGCAATGGCGACGTTTTCCTGCGCCTCTTCGGTGGAAGCTCCAAGATGAGGGGTAGCTATTACCTGCTCGAGGGTGAGAAGTGGATTGTCCGTCGGCGGCTCTTTGACAAAAACGTCTAGTGCAGCGCCTGCAACAACCCCCTGTTTGATTGCTTCGTAGAGGTCCTGCTCGTTTACTATTCCTCCGCGCGCGCAGTTAATGATGAAGATTCCCCGTTTCACCTTTTTGAACGCATCGGCATTGAGCAGGTTGCGGGTTTCCGGCGTCATTGGGGTATGAACCGTAATGTAGTCCGAACGCGCGAGCAATTCATCGATCGTTACGCCCCGTATTCCAAGGGTGTCGATTACTTCGGGATTGATATAGGGATCGTAGCCGATTACCTGCATCTTGAGCCCCTGGGCGCGTTCGGCCACTATACGTCCGATCCGGCCCACCCCTATGACTCCCAGGACTTTGTTGTAAACTTCCTTTCCCTTGAAGCGCTTTTTCTCCCAGGCGCCGTTCTTTAGAGAGGAGACGGCCTGCGGAATGTTGCGAGTCAGGGAAAGCATCATGGCTATTGTGTGCTCGGCAGTAGTTATAATGTTGCCTTCCGGCGTGTTCATTACTACTACGCCGCATTTGCTGGCTGCCTCGATGTCGACGTTGTCAAGCCCTATCCCGGCCCGGCCTATGACTTTGAGATTGGGGGCATTTTCCAGCACTTCCGCGGTAACTTTGGTCGCGCTCCGGATAACCAGTGCGTCAAACTCCCTTATGACGCGCCTGAACTCTTCCGGAGTAAGTTTCGTATTTACTTCCACCTCGAAACCGGGAACTTGCACAAGCTTTTCTATCCCCGACTCGGAAAGATTGTCGCTTACAAGAATCTTCATTGATACCTCCTGAAAACCATTACCCCGCACAACCCCATAGAAGTTCAAACCCTAAGGAGAAATGGGCCGAAAAGAGTTAAACAATTGTAATCTTCGACTTGGAAACCAACCCGGATACAGCCGAATTGGAAAGGGATCGTTTTTTCGTCTAGCATTATCGGCCCCTTGGCGTCAAGGATCATGAGTTTTGAGCTTCATGTTTTGTGTTAATTGCCTGAAGAAAACTGCCTCGGACGGCAACTCATTGGGCCTTGCCGGCCGTTTGCGCCTGCGGCTGCGCTTTTCTCATCTCATCATCGATCAGGGCCTTAAAGACATCCAGAGAAGGGCCGCCGACAAACACGGTCCCGTTGACCATGAATGTGGGGGTCCTGTCTATTCCCGCCTCGACGGCGTCCCGCGTGTTCTTTTCCACAAGAGCTTTGTATTTTGAATCCTGAAGGCATTGGGAAAAATTCTCCCGTGACATTCCGAGCGCGACGGCGGCATTGATAAGGTTATCCGGCGACAGGTCCGGCATTGTGAACAGCGACTCCTGATATTGCCAAAACTTACCCTGGTCCTCGGCGCAGTGGGAAGCCTCCGCCGCTTTGAAAGCATCCTTGTGAATCTTGAGCGGGTATTCCTTATATATCCATTGCACCTTGTCACCGTAAATGGCCCTGACCTGCTTGACCACCTCATGGGTCGAACGGCAGGCGGGACATTGGTAATCGGAGAATTCGACTACGGTTACCGGCGCATCGGACGGACCCAGGGTTGGGCAGCCACGGGTGTCCACCTTAACTTTAGGAGGATTTGGCACGGGCACCATAATACGGACCCCGTATTTTAGCTCCAGAGCATGAGCGTAGTTCTGGATGACCTCCGACCTTTTCTGCTGTTGTAAAAACGACTTTATCCGGTCCCTGAGTTCCGGCATGCTTCCCTGATATGCCTGGAGCCGCTCGTGGTTGTCCTCAATATACTTGTCGACCTCAGAATCCTCAACTGTCGCCGAACCGGCGGCGGGAGCTATCTGTTCCAGGAGATTGTCCAGCGTTTTTCCCTGCTGCTTTGCTTCCTTGTCGAGCACCATTTGAAGAATCACCTGGTCCAGCTTTTCCATCTCCATCCGGTAGATTTCCCTACGCATCTCCAGAAGCTTTGAGCCAAGAAGCACATCCAGCCGCTGGTTAGTAATGACCTCGCCGCCCACCATGGCGGCAATCCCACCCCCGTCGGCACCCGTAGCGTGAGCCTCGGCACGTTGCGTGGCCCGGAGAAGATCATTTTCGAAAGGAATCCAGAAGAAAAACCCGACAAAGAAAAGAAGAGCCAGGGTTGCTTCCTGCCAGAAGAGCTCTTTCCTGAATGTAGCGGCAATCAGCAGTACGACTATCGCAGCATTGGCCATGCAAAAGACACATGGCGCCTTGAGTTGGATCAGGACAAGGATGAGAACAACTTCCACACCGGCAGCGGCGCCAACGATCCACGCAAGCATGTTCCGCCTGAACAGCGCAAATATAGCAGTGGCTGAATAAAACAATGCGCCCAAAAGCCAGATAGGCATGTGGAGAAAATGAATTTCCACTGTATCCTTGCACGCGCTCGCGCAAAGGGGTTTTAAAAAGGGGATGCTTTCCTGAAACCCGCTCATAAGCGATATGACAAGCCCTGCAAGAGAAATGAGCAGCAAGGCGATGCGTCTTCCGGAGGAGGCGTTTGAAACCGGAGGCAGTTCCAGTTTATCTGATTTTGTTTCTACTTTTCGCAATGACATCAGTGAAAAAAACCCTTCTTCTTTGGTTCCAATTCCTTGAGGTCCGCGTTAATCTCATCAATCTTCACGGCCGAGTCCGTAATAAGGGATTTTGCCTTTTTAAAGTGCGAGATTGCAAGTTCTTTGTTGTCTTTGTGATAGTAATAGAGCCCCAGATGATAGTGAGCCAACCCCAACTTGTCGGCCTGCCCCAGAAGTATTCCAAGCTGATAGTCCACTTCGGGAAACATGGGAGCAAGTTCTTCTATTTGCATCAGGTGGTCGAGGGCTTCATCTTTTTTTCCCATATCCATCAACACCATGGCGAGCCTGAAGTGGGCGATCGCAGCGGAAGGATCGAGCACCAGGGCGGACGCCAGGGTGCTTTGAGCCTCCTCCAGCTTGCCCACCCTGTGGTAAGCATCTGCCAGCGTGCTTAGTACAAAAGGACTGGACGGTATCAAACGGGCAGCCAGTCTTAGCTGCTCAACGGCTTCGGACCACTTGTTCTGCCTTAGGTAGAGACGCCCCAGTCCGAATTGCGCTACATTATCACCTTTTTTTATCCCGGCCTGAAAACGGTCAAGAGCTCTTGCCTCATCGGAATACTCAGCTATCAACGTGGCCTGCATTACCTTGAAATCCCCGTTTACGGGTCTCAGCGCTTTTCGCGACGATGAGGTTTTTTGTTTCTTCACCATCTCACTGAGGTACTGAACGCGTTCCTGAAGAGCCGGGTGGGTGGCAAGATAACTTGGGACCTTGGAACTTTGAAGATAGGTGCGATCCAGCAGCTTCGCCATCATGGCCGGCATCGCGCCAGGATCATAGCCCGACGCGCAAAGAAACCTGAACCCGAACTGGTCGGCTTCCATTTCATGTGCACGGCTGTACTGCAATTGAGCGGACTGGGTAGCCGCCAAACCTCCGGCTGCCAGTCCGGGGGCGCCCAGAAGAATCCCCGCAACCAAACCGGCTACCATTCCAATACTTGCAATTTTCGTCTCGTCTATCGTCCTTTGGAGATGCCGCGCCTGGATATGCGCCAATTCGTGCGATAAAATACCCGCCAGTTCGTCTTCAGACGACATCATTTCGATCAAGCCGCTGTAGATGAATATGTAGCCGCCAGGGACCGCGAACGCATTCGGGATTGGCTGATCGACGACGAAGAACTGAAACTGGTAGGTGGTTATGCCGACTTCTTTGGCAACACGATTGCCAACGCTCCTGACATAAGTGAGCACCTCGCCGTCTTCGACAAGTGGCATCGACTTGCGGAGCATCCCTACGAACTTTTTGCCCAGCTCTTTTTCTTCGCTCAGCGTAATTGCGCCCGCCTCGCGCGCGGGGCACAGAATTACAAGACAGAAAACAAGCAAGGTGAAGGCTGTCAGCCCCCTTCTTATTTTTCTCCCACAAACGCCTAGCGAAAATGTAGAAAACATAAAACAAGCCTTTATTTTTACGGAGTGTCGAGATTCGGCTCTTGTTCCCAGTCCACTTTGGGAGCCTCGGACCACAGGCTTTCGAGGTCGTAAAAATAACGAACGGGTTCGTAAAAGACATGTATGATTACATCGCCGTAGTCCATCAGAATCCAGTGGCCCTCACGTTTGCCTTCAGTCCCGATTGGTTTGAGTCCCCTGGCTCTGAGTTCCTCTTCGAGGTTGTCGGCGATCCCCTGGACTTGCCTGCTGGATTTACCGCTGCATATTATGAAATAGTCTGCAAAGGAAGAAAAACGAGAAACATCCAGAAGAACCAGGTCGAGGGCCTTGAAACCCAAAGCTTCCCTGGCGCAAACAACGGCCCTTTCCTTGCTGTTCATCTCCTTTAGGAGATTTTTGCCCTTCTGCACGGCTCCCGCCGAAATATCCAAATCAATCATCCTGTTCCCTCAATCGCATTCCTGTATAACTTATTTTCCCCAATATAACTCCATACTTTATCCGGGACCAGATATCTCACGGATCGGCCTTCTGCGGCAAGCTCCCTGATTCTGGTAGACGAGATGTCCATCCTCGTATTAGGGAGGCTGCGCACGGAAAAGAATCCATCTTGCCGGATTTCGCGCTCTTCGGGGTCGGCCCTGTATGACTCCGATACTCTTGTGGACATAAATTCCAATATTTCATCTTCTCTACAGTCCGGTCTGGATAGCACCACAATATTGGCGAGCCGGAAGATTGCCTTGAAATCATACCAGGTATCCATCTCAAAGAATGCGTCGCGCCCGGCCAGAAAAAAAAGCTCGGCGCCGGGGTTGTCTTTGTGGAGCTGTCTTAGCGAATGCACAGTGTAAGATTTTCCGGGCATCCGCTGTTCCATGTCTGAAAGCCGGAAGCGCGAATTGCCCGAAAGAGCAAGCTGGAGCATCCGGAACCGTCTCTCGAAAGGCAGAATTTCGCTGTTCGTTTTGTGAGGAGGTACAAAGACCGGCACGAAAACCATTTCGTCAAGCCCGAGTATATCAAGGGCTTCTTCAGCAGCTCTCAAATGGCCCAGGTGAACGGGGTCGAAAGTTCCTCCAAATATGCCCAGCCGAATCGGCATTCGTTCTGCTCCGTGGACATGGTTTGACAGGCTAGACAACCCTGCCATCAACTGCGCAACTGACCATTGCCAAGGGCAATGAACTTGGTAGTCGTAAGTTCCTCGACACCCATAGGGCCGAAAGCATGGATTCGTGACGTGGAGATGCCGATCTCGGCTCCGAGCCCAAGCTGAAAACCGTCGTTGAAGCGTGTCGAAGCATTCACCAAAACGAGCGAAGACTGTACTTCCCGGACAAACCGGTGAGCCCGTTCAAAATTTGTGGTAACTATCGCTTCGGTATGTTGCGAACCATACCGGGTGATATGGCGGATAGCTTCGTCCATATCCGGCACCACTCGCACCGCCAAAATGAGATCGAGGTACTCGGCATGCCAATCCTGCTCGGTTGCAGCCGCACAGTCGGGCACAAGCTTGCGCGTCTTCTCACATCCGCGCAGTTCAACGCCGCTGCGCCGAAAGTCTTCCGCCATTGCCGGAAGGAAACTCTGTGCAATCGCCTCATGAACCAACAAGGTTTCCATTGCATTGCAGGTGGCCGGCCGCTGAGCTTTGGCGTTCAGGCATATATTTCGGGCCATCTCCAGGTCCGCCTCGCAATCCACGTAAACATGGCAGACCCCCTTGTAATGCTTCAAGACGGGCATGCTAGCGTTTTTGGCTACAAAGCGTGTCAAATCTTCTCCGCCGCGCGGGATCATGACATCCACATATTCCCCGAGGCCAAGAAGATCCAGCACCGCCTGCCGGTCGGTGGTCTCGACGAACTGGACGGCGTCTTCGGGAAGCCCGGCTCCTTTGAGCGATGCCCTCAAAATTGAGGCAAGGCGGCTGTTCGACTCAAATGCCTCGGAGCCTCCGCGCAGGATTACGGCGTTTCCAGCCTTGATGCACAGCGCCGCCGCATCCACCGTTACGTTCGGGCGTGACTCGTAGATGATTCCGATCACGCCCAGAGGAATCCGCATCTTTCCGACCCTTAACCCGTTGGGTCTTGTCCACATCCTGGTGATCTCGCCGACGGGGTCGGGCAGCAATGCCACCTCTTTTAGCCCCTCGATCATCTCCCCGAGGACTTTTTCGCCAACTATGAGCCGGTCTATCTTTGCCTTTCCCAACCCTTTACGCTCGGCCTGTTCGACATCCCTGCGATTGGCGGCCCTAATAGAGTCTTGCTCGTTTTCCAGGGCCTGGGCCATCTTTTCCAGGGCTTCACGTTTCTGATTGCCGTTTGCCGTTGCCATGAGATGAGAAGCCTCGCGGGCTTTCTTTCCCATCTCCAAAATCTCGTCTTGCATAACTACCCCATTTCTTACACGGTCTCGCTTGTGACTACGAAATTGTCCCTGTGGATCACTTCATCCGAGTGCTTATAGCCGATAAGCTTTTCGATTTCCTCGCTATGGCGGCCCTTTATATTGTCGATTTCGGTCGATTTGTAGTTGGTGAGCCCTATGCCCACCTGTTTTCCGTTCTTATCGATGCACCGTACCGGGGCGCCAACCCCGAAGATGCCCTTTACTTCCCTAACGCCTATGGGAAGAAGAGACCTCCCCTTTTTGATCAGGGCCGTCACAGCCCCATCGTCCAGGGTGATCTCTCCGGCGGGTTTGGGCAAATTGGCAAGCCAGACTTTTTTCCCGGAGTAAGCGCGCTCCCTGGGCACAAACATGGTGCCCAATTGTTCGCCGTCAAAAAGCCGCAGGACTACGTCCCTTTGCTTGCCCGGAGCGATTATCATGGGAATGCCAAAAGCAAGGCATTTGCGGGCGGCGTTCAGTTTGCTCAGCATTCCGCCCGTGCCTACCGTCCCCGGCTCGGGGGCTGCGCACGCAAGCACTTTCGCATCCACCCGTTGAACCAGTGGAATCAGCTTGGCGGACCCGTGGAGCCTGGGATCATTGTCGTAGAGCCCATCGATATCGGTAAGGTTTATAACCAGGTCTGCGCCGACGAGCCCCGCGATCAGTGCCGAAAGGTGGTCGTTGTCCCCGAACTTTATCTCTTCGACCACCACTGTGTCATTTTCGTTTATAATCGGCAAGATCCCCCAAGAGAGAAGAGTTTCGAGCGTATTGCGCGCATTGAGATAACGGTGGCGATTAGAAAGGTCCTCACTGGTGAGGAGCACCTGGGCCACCAGCAGATCGTACTTGTCGAAGGCGGCCTCCCAGGCTTCCATTAACGCCCCCTGGCCGACCGCCGCCGCTGCCTGCTTTTGTGGTATAGTGCGCGGGCGCTCCGTAAGACCCATTCTGTGCATGCCTGAGGCGACCGCCCCGGAGGACACGACCAGGACGTCCATGCGCGCGCTGCGTCCACGAAGCTCTGCTATCTGATCGCTAAGCCTGTGAATCATAACACGGTCGAGCCCTTTAGGCCCTGTCACAACGGCGCTGCCTACCTTGATCAGAACACGCCGGCATCGGCTGAATACTTCCGTTCGCTCCTGAAACCCCTGCATAAGCCGGATCGACTTCCCAGATCGAATGTCAGTGAATTGCAAACCATGATCGTCAAATTCCAAAGCAGACAATCATATTCCCAATACTCGTTTTTTACAATGAGTTCAAGGAGGTGAAGTCAGGGAAATTGTAAAGAAACCTCGCGGGGCCGGTGGTTTTTGCGGTTCTCATTATTTACTTATTCAATATTTGACTGGATGGGATTATCTTGATTGGGAGGCGATCAGGCTATTCCAGGCCGCTACCGGCGGTTGAATCATGCCGGGCTTGCGACTCAATTCTTCAATTTATCTTTCCGGGAGTAAGGCAATGAAAGTTGGATTCATAGGCCTTGGACAAATGGGCTCAGGCATGGCGGCAAACCTTATCAGGGGCGGCCATGAGGTCACCGTCTACAATCGAACGCCCGGAAAAATGCGGCCGCTGGTGGAAAAGGGTGCGCATTCGGCGGGCAGGGCGGCGGACGCCTGCCGGGGGGAGGCCGTCATCACGATGCTGGCCGACGACACCGCTGTTGAAAGCGTAGTGTTCGGTGAGGAAGGCGTGATAAAAAATCTCGGCAAGGGCGCCATCCACGTCTCCATGAGCACAATCGGCATCGCGTTATCGGAAAAGCTTGCCGGGGCACACGAGGAAGCCGGCCGGCGTTTTGTCGCAGCACCCGTATTCGGACGCCCTGAAGCGGCGGCGGCAGGCAATCTGTTCATCGTCGCCGCCGGCGCACCCGATGCCGTTGGCGCCTGCATGCCTCTATTCGATGCGCTGGGGCAAAAGACTTTCACCTTCGGAGGTAATCCCCGGGACGCAAACCTTATCAAGCTCAGCGGCAATTTCCTGATCGCCTCGGTCATCGAAGCGCTCGGGGAGGCGATGGCGCTGGTAGGCAAGGCAGGGAACGATCAGCACCGGTTCCTGGATTTACTGACATCGACGCTTTTCACCGCACCGGTTTATAAAACATACGGCGGGCTGATCGCCGGCAGGCAGTTCGAACCGGCAGGTTTTGCGGCGCCCTTGGGTCATAAGGATATACGTCTGGCGCTTGCCGCCGCCGAAAGCCTCATGGTGCCCATGCCACTGGCAAGCCTGTTGCACGACCGGTTCCTGAGCCTGCTTGCCGGCGGCGGAGAAAAGCTCGACTGGTCGGCTATCGCACAACTCGCCGCAAGGGATGCCGGCCTGACCGGGGACTGAGGAGCAGGTTTTCACTTCTTCACTGTTCACTCTTCACTAATAACCGAGCTTAACGCCGTGGAAAAAGGGACGCTTGTTCACAGGGCCTTCGTGGCGGGCATTGTGCTCAAGGGAGTTGATGCCGTATTGGAAATACTCGGCGGGATATCGTTTTTTTTTCTCTCTCCGCAATCTTTGAATGTATGGACCCTCTCACTAATCGAACGCGAATTCCCCGAGGGACTGAGGAACTTCCTCCTTGGCTGGCTGGGCCACAACTGGTCAATTGACTCACAGCTCTTCGCAACCTTCTACCTGGTTTCTCATGGTGTCATGAAGCTTTTTATCGCGACCGTTCTGCTAAAGGGGAAGATCTGGGCCTATCACACCGGCATTGTCTTCTTTTTCTTATTCATTCTTTATCAACTTTACCGGTATGCCTTCACACACTCGGTATGGCTTATTATCCTTTCAGGTCTGGACATGGTTATCATCTATCTGACTTGGGAAGAATACAAGCGGGTCAAGCGAAACGGGATCTTTGACCGATAACTTGCTAAACTCAAGGAGCGAGAATATGGCAACATGTGAGCGAGTAGCGGTAGTGCAGGCAGGGTCGGTCCCGTTTGACGCCGAAGGCAGCACTGATAAAGCTTGCAGGTTGATTTCCGAAGCGGCCGGTCGAGGCGCTGCGTTGGCCGTTTTCCCCGAAGCTTTCATCTCGGGCTACCCGAAAGGGCTGGATTTCGGCGCCCGTGTCGGCATGAGGAGTCCGGAGGGGCGAGAAGACTTCCGGCGCTATTGGGCGAGCGGTGTCGATGTGCCGGGCCCCATTACAGCGGCCATTGCCGCAGCGGCGACTGAAAATAATATTTACGTGATGATCGGGGTGATCGAGCGTGAGGGAGGGACACTCTACTGTACGGCCCTGTTCTTTTCACCGGATGGCGGATTGCTGGGCAAACACCGAAAACTCATGCCCACGGCAATGGAACGGCTTGTGTGGGGCTTTGGCGACGGATCGACCATGCCGGTATTCGACACGCCCCTGGGTAAGATCGGGGCGGTAATCTGCTGGGAAAACTATATGCCGCTGCTTCGCTTTGCCATGTATTCAAAAGGGATACAGCTCTACTGCGCGCCTACTGCCGATGACCGGGATTCGTGGTTGCCAACCATGCAGCATGTTGCCATCGAGGGGCGTTGTTTCGTTTTGTCGAGCTGTCAGTATGTGAAGCGCGGGGCATATCCGCAGGACTACGATGCCGTTCAGGGCAATGATCCCGAAATTGTCATGATGCGGGGGGGAAGTTGCATTGTCAGCCCGTTTGGTCAGGTCCTCGCCGGCCCCAATTATGAGCAGGAGTGCATTCTTACTGCCGATATCGACCTTGGGGAAATCATTCGAGGTAAGTACGACCTGGATGTCGTAGGGCATTATGCCCGTCCCGACGTATTCAGATTATATGTAAACGAAGCCCCGGCCCCTCCGGTGGTAATGAAGATCAACAAGTCTGACAGGTAATCTCCAGATGCTTCTTCCATCCTCCGCCTTCGCCGCTTTGCTCAAAGCTTTTCTTCTGCCGTCTGGAATCAGGGGCAAAGTTCTGTATGCCGCCGCAGCCCTGGTTTTCATTTCACCAGGCTTACGCGCCGCCTGGGGCGGTGAGGTCTGCCGGCACGATCTGAAAATAGAATTGCGGCCCGAAGCGCACAGGCTGATCGGCAGAGACGACATCAGGGTGGACGGGTGGAAGGGCCAAGACCTGATATTTCTGCTTGCGGACAAGGCCCACGTCAAATCCGTGCTGGTCAATGGAAAGCCGTGGAAGTATTCCTTCAATGCCGGCAAGCTGATACTTTCCGCCGCATCTGTAACGGACGGCTCTGTTCGCACATCTGCTCCGCGCCCTACGCGTCTCCGCGTGACGATTTCTTTCGATGCCCTGTTTAACGACCCGATCGCTTCAGGACCCGCCACTTTTGAAAATCCCGGATCGGGTGTTATGGGCTCGATCGGCGGCAGGGGAACTTTTCTGCTCGAGGATTCAGGGTGGTATCCAACCTTGCAGGGATGCAGCCAGGGTTTTGATCTCCAGGTAACCGCTCCCGTGGGCATCTATGCAGTCACGGCAGGCGAGTTGATCGGACACGAGGACCGGGGGGCGCTCAGCATATCGCGCTGGAAAACAGAACCGATCGGGCAGGGCCTGTCGCTCTCGGCGGGCAGATATATCATTCATTCTTTAGCCGGCGGCGATTCTGCAAGCCGGCAACCTGGCAACCGGTCCCACCGGCGCCTTTACACATACTTCACATCCGAAAACGATTCGCTTTCAAAAACCTATCTCGATGCCGCGGCATCACACATAGCCTTCTATGAACAACGGCACGGGCCGTACCCTTTCCCCAAGTTTGCCATAGTCGAAAATTTCTTCCCGAGCGGCTACGGTTTTCCCTCATATACGCTTCTGGGTTCCACGGTGCTTCGGCTCCCATTTATCCCCCAAACGAGTCTACGGCACGAAATCGCCCACTCCTGGTGGGGCAACGGCGTCCTGGTTGACTACGCTTCCGGGAACTGGTGCGAGGGTTTAACAACCTATGTTGCCGATTACCTGTCGCAGGAGATCACATCGGCGGCAGACGCCAGGCTTTACCGACAGCAGATTCTACAGGATTATGCAACACTGGCCGCATCGGGGGCCGATTTCCCGCTCCGGCTATTCGGGGGCTGCTCAAGCCCCGCTACCAGGGCTGTCGGCTATGGCAAGGCGGCATTCGTTTTTCATATGATCCGGCAAAGGATCGGAGACGAGGCTTTCTGGAAATGCCTGCGGCAGATATATAAGGAAAGGCTCTTTGTCAGGACCTCCTGGGACGATTTCCGCGATGTTTTCGTCCGGACCGGAGGCTGGGGCCCCGGAGAAGCAAAAGCTTTTTTCGATCAATGGCTCGAGCGCAGCGGCGCCCCGGTTTTAAAGCTTCAGGATGTGCAGTCCCGCACAACGGATGATTCCGGTTGGCAGGTGACGGGAACGGTTCTCCAGGAAAAGCCCTGGTACGGCCTGGATATAGTCGCCACTCTGAAGACTTCCACAGATGAAAGAGTAGATACAAAAATCAGGATAGAGAACGGCTCGGCTCCTTTTTCCATTCGGTCCACCGCTGCGCCAGTAAAAATAATCGTCGACCCTGATGTAAATACCTTCCGGCTCCTCAGCCCTGAAGAAATCCCTGCCACCGTAAACAGCGTCAAGGGATCACAGGGACTGGTGGCGGTGCTTTCGGAGGGCGAAGACAGAAAGACTGAGGACGCAGGACCATCAAAAAGCCCGGCCTCTGAACTTTTGCTCGAAGGTTTCGACCAGGCGGACGCTCCGATATTGAGTGAAAAAGAAGCTGAAATGAAGATTGGCGAGGAGAAGGACTTCCTGTTTTTTGGCTTCCCGCGGTCTGAAAAGCTCAAAGAGCTTTTCGCATCCGCTCCCAAGGAAGTGAAACTTTCTCCCGGGTCTTTCTCGGTTAAAGGCTTTTCCGGGGCCGATTGCCTTTTTCTCGTTTTCAAAGATCCGAATCGCGCAGGCAGAATTACGGCGCTTTTTCTCCCTATTTCAGGGGCATCGCCGGATTCGGCCGTGACGGCGGCCCGCAAAATCACTCATTACGGGAAGTACAGCTACCTGGCCTTTTCCAACGGAATAATACAGGAAAAAGGTGTTTGGGAGATTTTTCGATCCCCTCTGGAATTTGATTTTATTAGAAGATAAACGATGACGATAAAATCGTCCCCCGCCCAAAACTCGCTCTATACTTTTGTAACCGATATGTTATCTATGCAGGGCGATTTGGCAGTTTCGCCTGAGAATGGGTGGAATTCGCTTGCTAAGAGCCGGATTATTCTGGTAATGTCATATGTTCGAACTCAACCTGAGCTAAACGGATACGGAACATTGAAGCGAAAGTAATTCCGGCGCGGACCGGTACCCTGGAAGACCAAGGTAGAATCATGTAGAGTTTCCCCCTGGGTTTCCAAAGATCGTATCCCTGAGCGAAATCAATTATAGCTCTATCTCGCTCCGAACGGGCGGCGATTTCAAGTCGCGCGCGCACGGGGCGTGGATTGAAAAACAAACAAACAAGCGAACAGCAAAACAGGAGAACAGATCCCAAATGTGTCGTTTGATCGCATTGACGAGTGACGAGCCTCAGTCACCCATGCTGGCCATACGCGCCCTTGATGTGATGCGGGAGGGCCATGACGGCTCGGGAGTCGGCCTTTTTCTGAGTGATCTCGGCGGGCCGTTCGAGGAGCTGAAAGGCTTGCCGATCCTGTCCGGCATATTCACCAGTGAAGGTGTGAAGCGTCTCGATCAGTACATGGCGAGCTTGGGGTTTGCGCCCAAGCACAACATTTCCATCCGCAATTCCAAAACACCGCCTCCGGGTACTCCCAGACGCGATACCTATGTGATCTGCGCCTATGATTATCCACAAGCCTGGGAAGGGCTTGATCAAAAAGAAATTGAGCTTCGCCTGATGCTCGCGCGCCTCGACCTGAGACAGGTGGGTGAGGAACATGAGGACATGATCGTCTACAGCTTCTGGCCGGACGTGATCATGTTAAAAGAAATCGGTGATCCGCTCATGGTGAGCGAATACCTCGAACTGGGCCGCGAAGAGCTCAAAGCCAGGGTCATTCTCGCCCAGGGAAGGCAAAACACCAACTATGCGATAAACCTCTACGCCTGCCATCCATTTTTCATACAAGGGTTCGCCTCGATGACCAATGGAGAGAATACGGCGTTTGTCCCGAACCGGGAATACCTTATGTCGCGCGGCTTTCCCGGCTATGTCGGGTATCAGTCCGACTCCGAGGTTTTCACTCATATTGCTCACTATACGCTCAACAGCCTCGGCTTGGGGATCGAAGCGTACAAGCATGTAATCACTCCTCTCCAGGATGAAGATATCGAATCTCACCCGGATGGAGGCTTCCTCAAGCAACTGAAACACTCATGCCGCAGGCTCATTATCGACGGTCCTAACTGCGTCATTGGCCGCCTGCCCGACAACACCCTTTTCCTTGTCCAGGACCGGAAGAAACTCCGGCCCGCCATCGCGGGTGGCAGGAAGGGCATTTACGCATTTTCCTCGGAAATGTGCGGCCTCGAGGCTGCCATTCCCGACAGGGATAAAAGCATGGATTTTCAGCCCATGCATCTTGATACGGTCATTATTCCTTCTGACCGCTCGGAGGTCCGGGTATGCTCTCAAATGGAAGCATTATCCCTTCTTCACTAAGCGTGAAGGACCTGCTCTGGCAGGTTCAATGGGACAAAGAAAAATGTACCCTGTGCGGCCGGTGTTGCGCCGTCTGCCCAGTTCATGCAATAGAGCTTGGCGTGCACAGAAAGAGGCACGTTCAAATTCCTTCACTGGCCGAGATCGGGCCGGCAACGTCTTCGTCAAATGTCTACCAGGTCTATCATGGAGTTCGACAGAGGACCGATCCCGCCTACGCTTGTATCGGGTGCGCAATGTGCAACCTGGTATGTCCGAATGGGGCCATAATTCCGCTAAAATCCGACGAGGCCGACAAACTGCGCTTCCACATCAACCGGGGCGGACAGCCAAGAAGGCGCGGCGGCAGGAGGAATGTGCCCGATTCTCTCGGGACCCTCGACCGGATAAAATTCATCCGGATCTCGATGCTCACGGACCCGGCGCTTGACGCGGGCCGCCATGAATTCGAACTGCGGACCCTGCTCGGCCGTGTGCTTCCTCCCGAGGAGAACCTTAAGCTCTACCGTGAAAACGGCTGGATTCCCCCGGTCCGGGAGATATACCCACTGATCATCGGCAGCATGTCCTTCGGCGCTCTTTCTCCGAGTATGTGGGAAGGGCTCCAGATGGGGGTTGGGTACCTCAACGAAGAGCTTGGAATGCCGGTCAGGATGTGTACGGGCGAGGGCGGCTGTCCGCCAAGACTGCTGCGGTCCCGTTTTCTCAAATATACTATCTTGCAGATAGCGAGCGGCTACTTCGGCTGGGACGAAATTATCCATGCCCTGCCCGAGATGAAGGAAGACCCCTGCGCGATAGAGATCAAATACGGACAGGGGGCCAAACCCGGCGACGGCGGTTTGCTGATGTGGTACAAGGTAAACAAGCTTATTGCGGCCATTCGAGGGGTGCCTTCCGGAGTTAGCCTGCCAAGCCCGCCGACTCATCAGACGCAGTATTCGATCGAAGAATCGGTGGCCAAGATGATCCAGTCCATGTCCATGGCCTGGGGGTTCAGGGTGCCGGTCTATCCGAAGATCTCGGGGACTTCTACCGCTCTTTCCGTATTAAACAACCTTACTCGAAACCCCTACGCCGCAGGGCTTGCCATTGATGGCGAAGACGGCGGCACGGGCGCTGCCTATTCGGTATCCATGGATCACATGGGGCATCCGATAGCGAGCAATATCAGAGACTGCTATCTTAACCTGGCCAGGATCGGCAAGCAGAACGAAGTTCCGCTTTTTGCCGGCGGCGGGGTCGGCAAGAACGGTAAAATTGCGGCAAACGCAGCCGCGCTCATAATGCTCGGCGCGAGCGGCGTCCAGGTCGGAAAGTACATGATGCAGGCAGCGGCCGGGTGCCTGGGTTCCGAGTCGGACCGGTGCAATATATGCAACATAGGGCAGTGCCCCAAGGGAATCACCTCGCAGGACCCGCGCCTGTACAGGCGGCTCGATCCCGAGAAAGTGGCCGAGCGGGTTGTTGACATATTTCTCGCATTCGATACGGAACTAAAGAAAATAGTCGCTCCTCTGGGACGTTCGACTTCTCTTCCGATCGGCATGTCGGACGCTTTGGCCATAGACGATAAAGCGGCGTCCGAGCGCCTTCAGATAAAATATGTTGTGTAACGGGGAGCAAGGAGCAGGGAAAGGGTTAAAGTCTGTATTCTTCCCGCTTCTCGCTGCTTGCTTCTCGCTTCTGTTTACGTGGAGTTAGAGCATGGAACGACAAAAGGCAATCAGCCTTTCCGGATTTGAAAACGGCCATCGAATTGAATCGCGTATTCTCGAGGAAAGGATACAGCAGGCTATCGAAGACGGCTATCGCGTCCTCGAGATTGAAGCTTTCGGCCAGCATGGCATCGGAGGCAGACTCTGGAAGGCCGGAAGCGACAGGCTTCATATAAAAATATCCGGTGCGCCCGGCCAGCGCGTTGGCTCCCTGGGCTTTCCCAATACACTGATCGAGGTCCTCGGTCCTTGTTCCGACGATGTGGGATGGCTAAACGGGGGCGCCGATATAGTCGTCCACGGCCATGCCACAAACGGCGTAGCAAACGGGATGGCGCAGGGAAAAGTTTATGTGGCCGGCAACATTGGCGCGCGCGGAATGACCATGACCAAGCACAATCCGCGCTTTGCCCCTCCGGAGTTGTGGGTGCTCGGATCGGCGGGCGATTACTTCGCCGAATTCATGGCCGGCGGCATCGCCGTAGTCTGCGGGCATGTGCCCCAGGACCCGGCAAATGTCCTTGGCTTTCGTCCCTGCGTAGGAATGGTCGGCGGAAGGATCTATTTCCGAGGGCCCCATAAAGGGTACAGCAAAGGCGACGCCAAGCTGATCTCGATTGCAGACCGCGACTGGGCCTGGCTCGCCGATAACCTTGAGACCTACCTTGCAGCAATCGGCAGGATGGATCTCTACCCTGAAATTGCAAACCGTGAGCAATGGCAAGTACTGCAAGCTCGCGGGCCTCATGAAAAATATTCAAAACCCAGGAGATCGATCGAGTCTTTTCACAAAGATGTCTGGGATTCCGAACTGGGCCGGGGAGGCCTTATCGGAGACCTCGTTGATTTCGATAGAAGCCAGGTCCCGCTCATTACCACCGGCTTTCTCAGGCGCTATGTCCCGGTTTGGGAAAACAAAAAATTTGCTGCGCCCTGCGAGGCGAGCTGCCCGACCGGAATCCCGGTCCACGAGCGTTGGCGGCTTATCCGTGAAGGGCGGGTGGATGAGGCGGTTGACCTTGCTTTGGCTTACACGCCGTTTCCGGCATCGGTCTGCGGCTATCTGTGCCCCAATCTGTGCATGCAGGGCTGCACCAGGCAGACGGAGCGAATGATTCCGGTCGACATAACCCAACTGGGAAAGGCGAGCATCAGGGCAAAACTTCCCGAGCTTCCGCCCCTTACCGGAAAAAGGATTGCTGTAATCGGCGGCGGTCCTTCCGGCATATCGGCAGCGTGGCAATTGCGCAGGCAGGGGCATGAGGCGATTGTCTATGACATGAGACCGGAACTTGGCGGAAAAATCTCCGCCATGATCCCTCGGTCTCGAATCCCTGATGAGGTGATAGAGGCCGAAGTTGCCCGCGTAAAGGGAGTGCTTCCGCATGTGAATCTGCATCAGAGGCTCGAGAAATCCGATATAGAAGAACTCAGGGAAGAATTCGACTTCATTGTTATCGCCTCGGGCACGCAAAAACCGAGAGTTCTGCCCATCCCCGGCAAGGAAAAGCTGATTCCGGCCTTGAACTTCCTGCTCATGTGCAAAGCGGGCCAGGCAAAGGTGGGAAAACGCGTGTTGATCATCGGGGCAGGAAACGTCGGCTGCGATGCTGCGGCGGAAGCGCACAGGTTCGGGGCCGAAGAAATCCTGCTGATAGATATCCAGGAACCGCTCTCCTTCGGTAAAGAACGCAAGGAAGCCGAAGCCGTAGGCGCAAAGTTCAGATGGCCCTGCTTCAGCAAAGCGGTAACTGACGAAGGCCTGGAACTCACCACGGGAGAGATCATCCCCGCAGATACCATTATCATTTCGGTGGGCGACGTTCCCGAACTCGATTTCCTGCCGGAAAATATCGAGACCGAACGCGGGTTCATAAAAGTAAACGAACATTATCAGACGAGCGATCCGAAATTTTTCGCCATAGGCGACACGGTAAAACTCGGGCTTCTGACCGACGCAATCGGGGCCGGAAGAAAGGCAGCGCAAAGAATAGGCGAAATCTTGTCGGGCAAAAGCCTTACACCTGCCGGTCCGCGCTCGAAGATAGATTATGCCCGCGTAAAGCTCGAATATTTCGATCCGCGTCTTGCAGGCTTTGACGGAATCGAGTCGTGCGCTTCCCAGTGTTCTTCGTGCGGGACCTGCCGCGACTGCGGGATATGCGCCACGATTTGCCCGGAGTCGGCCATTTCCCGGCAAGTTCTACTAAACGGCAATGGATTTGAAATGGTCGTAGACCCGGAAAAGTGCATCGGCTGCGGATTCTGTGCCGGCGCATGCCCCTGCGGCGTATGGGACCTGGTGGCGAATGAATCGTTTGATTAGTGAATGGAAAGATACCGGACTCTTAAAAATGAATCGATAGAATAGTAACTGTGGGCGCAGCTTATCGTGCCCACCGCAATTTTCCGCCCATCGGCACTGCCGGTGGGCGGTTTTGATTTGCAGTGAGTTTTTCCACTCAGTCCTCAGCACTCAGTCCTGCTCTTTAGGCGATCCCCGCGAGGTCCATAGCCAATTGTTTTTTCCGATCGAGATTGCCCTGGCGGGAAATCATGATCCGCTGAGCCTGGGGGGAACCGGCGCCATGCATGGATTCTGTCCGATACCCCACGGCGGCTGTCCCCAGGGTTATGTTTTCAATGAGACGCAGGATGCGCATTCGATGTTCGGTTGGAAATGCGGAGGAGCCACGGAGGTATTTCTCGATCACCTTGCCGATCTCCGGATGGCGCAAGTCCTTCTCGGAGGGCATCGTGACCATGAGGCCGCCGGCAAGATCTTCGGCAAGCCTCGCGATTTCGTAAGGGAAGCGTGTGACGTTCTGCTTGCAGACATTGGCCAGCAACAGGTCGATGATAAAGGTCCCGGAAGGTGTCCTGGACCCTTCCGCCGAACAGGCAATCCCGCAGGCATACAGGGTCTCGTTCAGATGTATCATCTCAATGATCTTATCCTTGACATGTGAGGCTTTGGCCACTCCATTGAAATCGGCCGCCAGCGCGGCTGCGCCGATCAGAACATCACCCACGCCCACCTTGCACCCGCCATAGCTCTGGCGATGATAACCCGCAAAGCGTTCGACCAGCATTCCACTGAATTCGTGCTCCCCGCACATGAAAACATTTTCCCATGGGATAAACACGTCTTCGAAGACCATTAAGGCTTCATGCCCGCCAAACCCGGCGTTGCCGACATCGATTTTACCGCCTTCCAACTTCCGGGTATCGCAGGACTGCCGCCCATA